>NZ_QWLA01000020.1 GCF_003574095.1 Calidithermus roseus | reverse complement strand
GGGCGTGGAGCCCGATTGGGTGGTCGAGAAGGACCCGCTGGCGGCGGCCATGGAATACCTCAAGCGCCTGCGCTGATTGCCAATGGCCGAAGGCTGCCGTAGGCTCTGTTCGGCATGGTCGCGGTCGGGGTAGAAGTTTGGGTGGAGGGAGGGTTGGTAAGCCTCCGCTCCGACAGCGGTTTTTCAGAAGGGTTTAGCTTCAGGCCGACGTGGTCGGGCATGTCCTTTGCTTCCCCCGTGCAGCGGAGGATGGTGAGGGGTTGCCCGCTGCGGGGGTCGTGGCGGATGCCCTGGACGCTGAAGCGGATGCTGGGACCGGCGGGATCGTAGCTGGCCGGGCCTTCGCCGTACCAGCCTCGAGTGCCGAAGATGGGCTGGCAGAAAACCCACAGGCGAGCTGTGCCGGCTGGGTGGTCGTATTCGAGGAAATAACGGGCGTTATAGCCGCTGAGGTAGCCTCCCCAGTGCCCCTGCCAGCGTGGTTTACGGCTAAAGTCATAGCCTGAAAGCCGGGGGACTGGCTGGCTCCAGTCGAAGGAGCTCTCAGTTGACATGCAACCATTCTAAGCTCAACTGGAGCCATTCTGCTTAACGTTAAAGGCGAAGCCTGCTCAGTGCTTGAAGTGCCTCGAGCCCGTGAACACCATCGCCACGCCCAGCTCGTCGGCGGCGGCGATGACCTCGAGGTCGCGCTTGGCCCCGCCGGGCTGGACGATGGCCTTGATCCCAGCGGCGGCGGCGGCGCGCACCACGTCGTCGAAGGGGAAGAAGGCCTCGGAGGCGAGCACCGCGCCCTTAGCCCGCTCCCCGGCGTTGAGGATAGCGCGCTCGGCGGCCCAGATGCGGCTCACCGCGCCGGTGCCAATACCCACCGTCACGCCGTCCTTGGCAAGCACCACGTTGTTGGAGCGGGCGTGCTTGCCCACCTTCCAGGCGAACTCGAGGTCGCGCCACTCCTGCGCGGTGGGCTCGCGCACCGTCACCACGCGGGGCTCGAGGCCGCCCCAGACCTGAACATCGCGGTCCTGCACCAGGAAGCCGCCCAGGATCGGGCGGTATTCCAGCGGGCCGAAGCGGCTGGGCCCGGCCACCAGCACCCGCAGGTCGGGCTTCTTGGCCTTGAACCACTCCAGGGCTTCAGGGCTCACCTCGGGGGCGATGAGGACCTCGAGGAAGGTGCCACGGGTGGCCTGGGCAGTCTCGAGGTCCACGGGCCGGTTGAGGGCCACCACCCCGCCGAAGACCGAGAGGGTGTCGGCGTCGCGGGCGCGTTCCCAGGCCGTTCTGGCGTCGGCGGCCACCGCCACCCCACAGGGGTTGGCGTGCTTGATGCACACGCATGCGGGCTCGTCGAACTCGCTCACCAGCGCCCAGGCCGCGTCGGCGTCGGCGTAATTGTTGAAGCCCATGGGCTTTCCGGCCAACACCTCGGCGTCGAGCACCGGGCCGGTCTCGCCCTGTAGGCGGTAGAGTGCCGCTTCCTGGTGGGGGTTCTCCCCGTAGCGCAGCTCGCTGACGCGCTCGAGCGCGAGTGTGAGGCTGGGCCTAAACTTCTCCTGACCCAGAAATTCGGCGATGGCTGCATCGTAAGCGGCGGTGTGGGCGAAGGCCTTGTAGGCGAGTTCCTGACGCAGACCACTGTTTACCCCGTTGCGCAGGGCCTCGAGCACGCGTGGGTAATCGGCGGGGTCACACACCGGCAACACGGCGGCGTGGTTCTTGGCTGCCGCCCGCAGCATGGCCGGCCCCCCGATGTCGATGTTCTCGATGCACTCCTCGAAACTCGCCCCCTTGCGCACGGTCTGACGGAAGGGGTATAGGTTGACACACAGCAGGTCGATGCGGGTGATTCCGTGCTGCTCGAGCTGGGCCTGGTGCTCGGCGCTGCGCGTCGCCAGAAGCCCAGCGTGGATATTGGGGTGCAGGGTCTTGACCCGCCCATCGAGAATCTCGGGAAAGCCGGTGACGTCGGAGACGTAGACAACCTTCAACCCCGCGTCCTGAAGGGCCTTGTGCGTCCCACCCGTGGAGACCAGCTCGAAGCCCAAAGCCGCCAGCTCGCGGGCGAACTCCACCAGCCCCACCTTGTTGGAAACCGAAAGCAGCGCACGCATACCGGAGGCATCATATGCCATCGGGGTCGTACGTCCTACGTCGTACGCTCCAGGCAAAGCGCCAAACGCATGACACCGTAGGGCCAACCAGCCAGTCGCCCCTACGGCGTTTTGTGTTCAGCTATCGGCGTCCTGCACCCGTGTAACAACTCTGTAACACCCCCCCGGTAGACTCGGGCTCAATCGAACTCGAGGGGTTTTGTGATGCCTTACCTACGGGGCCTTGGAGTCTACTTGCCTGCACCGCGCATGACCAGCGGCGCCATCGCTGCGGCGAGCGGTTTGCCGGAGTGGGTGGTGCGGGAGAAGCTGGGCATCCATCAGAAGCCGGTTCCCGGCCCCGGCGACCACCCCGCCCGCATGGCCGGGTGGGCTGCGGCACGAGCGCTGGAGGAAGCCGGGCTCGAGGCCAGCGCCGTCGACGTGGTCATCAGCATCACCGACGAGCACAAGGATTACCCGGTCTGGACCAGCGCCCCCCTCATCGCGCAAATGGTCGGGGCCGAGCGGGCCTGGGCCTTCGACATCAACCAGAAGTGCGCCACCTTCATCACCGCCCTGGCAGTCGCCGAGGGACTGTTCGCCGCTCGAGCCGAGGTGCAGCACGTGCTGATCGCAGGAGGCTACCGCAACGGCGACCTGATCGACTACACCGACCCCGATGTGCGCTTCATGTACGACCTGGCCGCCGGGGGCGGGGCCGCCGTGCTGAGCCGGGAGGGACCGGGCATCCGGCTGCGCTCCACCCGGCTCAAGACCGATGCGGTGCTGGCCCAGACAGTGCGGGTTCCGGTAGGTGGAACCGCCGAGCCGCTGAGCCCCGAAAACGTCGGGCAGTACAGGCTGCGGGTGGCCGAACCCGAGCTGATGAAATCGCGGCTAGAGGCCGTTTCCATCTCGGGCTTTCTCGAGGTCATCGGCGGGGCCCTGCAGGACGCGGGCTACACCCCCGCCGACCTCGACTACCTGGCGCTGCTGCACATGAAGCCCTCGGCCCACCGAGCGGTGCTCGAGAGGCTGGGCCTGAGCGAGTCGCAGAGCATCTACCTCTGCGACTACGGTCATCTGGGCCAGCTCGACCCCATCCTCTCGCTCAAGCTGGCCCGCGAAGCCGGAAGCATCGGCCCCGGCAGCCTCATCGCGCTGGCGGCGGCGGGCGTGGGCTACCACTGGGGCGCGGCAGTGCTGCGCTGGGAAGAGCGGGTAAATGGCTCTTTGGAGGAGACCTGATGGAACTCAACGCCAACTGGCTCGAGCGCCTGGCGGCCTACCACCCTGAGCGCCCGGCGGTCTACTGGCGGGGAAGCTGGATTGGCTATGGTGAGCTGTACGCCCGGGTTCGGCGGGCGGCAGGGTCGCTGGCCGGGCTGGGTGTGGGCCAGGGGGAGCGGGTAGCGGTGCTCAGCCCCAACCACCTGGGCTACCTCGAGCTCTACTTTGCCGCTGCGCTCTTGGGCTTCGTGCCCACCTTCCTCAACCACCGGCTGAGCCTGGCCGAGTTGCAGGGGCTGATGGAGTACACCCAGCCCAGGGCGCTGTTCTTCGGGCCGGGACAGGAGGAAGCGGCCCGGCGGTTAGACCCTGGGGCGAGGCCGCTCGAGGAATTGCAGGCCCTGCCCGCTGCCGGGTTTACCCCCTTCACAGCGGGGCTGGAGGATACCGCGCTCATCCTGTTCACCGGCGGCACCACCGGGCTGCCCAAGGGGGCCATGCTGCCCTACCGCCAGTTGCTGGTCAACGCCGCCCAGACCGCCATGACCTGGGGCCTGAGCCCGCAGGACCGCTATATCGTCGCCACGCCGATGTTTCACGCTGCCCTCAACGCGCTGTGCACACCCCTTCTGTACCTAGGGGGCAGCGTGATGATTCAGGAGAGGTTCGACCCCGCCGAGTACTTGGCCTGGGTCGGCCAGCAGCGGCCCAGCCTGCTGTTCCTAGTACCCACCATGTACCAGATGCTCGCCAGTCACCCCGACTTCGCCCACACCGACTTCTCCAGCGTGCGCTGGGCCATCTCGGGCGGAGCGCCCTGCCCGGCCCCCGTGCGAGAAGCCTACGCCGCCAAGGGTATTCGCTTCCGACAGGGCTACGGCCTGACCGAGTGTGGGGTCAACTGCTTCACCCTCGAGCCCGGTGAAGCCGAGCAGTTTCCCGAGTCGGTGGGCCGACCCATGCCCCACCTGTGGGCGCGGCTGGTGGATGCCGAGGGCCAGGAGGTGCAGGGGGCGGGGACCGGGGAACTGTGGCTGAGCGGGCCCACCGTGATGAGCGGGTATTTCGCGCGCCCGGAGGACAGCGCGAAGGTTCTGCTCGAGCAGCAAGGGCGAATCTGGCTGCGCACCGGCGACCTGGCCCAGCGCGACGAGGCCGGACGTTACTTCATCGTCGGGCGCAGCAAGGAGATGTTCATCTCGGGCGGGGAAAACGTCTACCCCATCGAGGTCGAGCGGGCTCTATACGACCATCCCCTGGTGCAGGAGTGCGCCGTAATTGGTGTTCCCGATGCCCAGTGGGGCGAGGTCGGGCTGGCCTGCGTGGTGCTCAAGGGTGGCGGGGCGCTGACGGAAGACGAGCTGCGCAGCTTTCTCAGGAGCCGCCTGGCTGCTTACAAGGTGCCCAAGCACTTCGTCTTCCTCGACGAACTTCCCAAGAGTGCCCCCGGCAAGATCCTCAAGGGCGAGCTGGCCGAGCGCTACGGGAGGACCCATGCCTGAGATCGCGGTCAACGGCACCAAACTCTATTACCAGCTCGAGGGCAGCGGCCCCGTCCTCGTGCTCGCCAACGGCATCTTCCAGCGGGTCGAGGCCTGGGATCCCCTGATGCCGCACCTACGCGGACGATCCCCTTCGGAACGGGACGAAGCCTGTGCACCAGGGGGCTTCACGGTCTTGCGCTACGACATGCGCGGCCAGGGGCGCAGCGCCGTGCCGGAGGGGGCCTATACGCCCGAACTCCACGCCCAGGACCTCGAGGCCCTGCTCGAGGCGCTCGGCCTCGAGCGCTATCATCTGCTGGGGCTCTCCAACGGCGGTGTGGTCGCTCAGGTCTTCGCATCCCAGCGGCCCAGAGGGCTGCAAAGCCTGATCCTGCTATGCACCACGCCCCGCCTGGACCCCCTGATCCGGGCCAAGGTCGAAAGCTGGCGGCTGGCGTTGGAGTGGGGCGGCACCATGGGGCGGCTGCGGGTGGCGCTGCCGTGGATCTGGGGCCGGGCCTATCTCGAGGCCCACCCTGAGGTGAACAGCCCCTCCTCCCTCGAGCAGATGTTCGCCGCGGCGCCCACCGAAGCAGCCCAGCACAACCTGATCACAGGCTTCCTGACCCTGGGCGACCTGCGGCCCCGCCTAGCGGGCGTCAACGTCCCGACCCTGGTGGTCTCGGGCGAGGAGGACCTGCTCTTCCCGCCGCGCTACGGCCAGGAGATCGCCCAGGCCATCCCTGGCGCGCGGCACCACATCCTGAGCGCCGTGGGGCACGTGGCGGCGCTCGAGGACACCTCGAGCCTGGCCCGGCTCATCCGCAGCTTTCTGGAGGTGAAGGCGTGAAGTTCAAGGTAGGCGACTCCGGCAGCTATACCCAGACCATCACCGAGGCCAGCATCGCCATGTTCGTCGGCGCGGTGGGCGACACCAACCCGCTGCACGTGGACGCCGAGTACGCCCGGAAAAGCCGCTTCGGTGAGCGCATCGCCCAGGGCATCCTGGTGGCCGGGCTGATCTCGACCTGCATCGGCACCAAGTTGCCGGGCGTGGGCGCAGTCTACCTGGGCCAGAGCCTGAAGTTCCTGCGCCCTACCCACATCGGCGACACCATCACCGCCACCGTCACCGTCACGGCTATTCGCGAGGACAAACCCATCCTCACCCTGCAAACCCTCTGCACCAACCAGCACGGCGAGCGGGTGATCGAAGGCGAGGCCACGGTGCTCTACGAGGAGCCCGCGTGAAGCACACCAGCGCGAACCAACAGCGCAGGCGCTGAAGTTCGAGGAGGCAAACCATGAAGAAACTATGGGTTTTAGCAAGCACAGCCGTTGCGGTCATGGGCCTGAGCCTGGCCCAGACCAGCGTGAAGGTGGGGGTTATCCTGCCGCTTTCGACCGTGGGCGGAAAGGCCGCCCTCAACGGCATCCAGCTCGCCGCCGACGAAGCCACCGCAGCGGGCAAGGTCAGGTTCGAGATCGTCAGCGTGGACGACGGCAATGCCGCCGACAAGGCGGTCCCCGCCCTGACCAAGCTGCTCACCGTAGACAAGGTGGACATCGTCATCGGCGGGTTGGGCTCGGGCCCCACCCTGGCCATGGCCGGCCCGGTCAAGCAGTACAAGCCGCTGTTTTTGGCCATCGGCGCCGCCAGCTCGCTGGTAGAGAACGCCTTCACCGGCTACGACGACTTCTTCCACTTCCATCCCTGGGACTATCACAACGTCGCCGCGGCCATGGACTTCTTCAAGTACCTCTACGGCCAGGGAGCCCGCAAGATCGCCATCCTCTACGAAGACGGCCCCTTCGGCTCAGCGGGGATGCCCACCTACCGCAAGCTCCTGCAGGACGCGGGCTATGAGGTACAGGCCGAGCCCTTCAAAACCAATAGCGGCAACTTCACTGCCATCCTGACGCGCTTCAAGTCCTTCCAACCCGACATCCTCTACTGGATCGGCTACGACTGGGATGCCCTTCCCATCGCCACCCAGGCCCGTCAGGTGGGTCTCAAGCCCAAGCTGATCTACGGCGCACCCCCGGCCTGGCCCATTGGCTTCGATAAGAACCCCAACAGCAACGACGTCGTGGGCATGAGTGCCTGGCTGCCTTCGGTCTCCAACCAGGAGTCGCGCAACTTCGTCGCTGCTTACAAGAAGAAATACGGCGAGGTCACCGAGGAGTACATGGCTCCCATGGGCTACACCATCGTCAAGGCCCTCACGGCAGCCATCACTGCGGCGGGCAGTGCTGAGAAGGACAAGGTGGCCGAGGCTCTGGCCAAAGTCAAGCTCAACACCCCCTTCGGCCCGCTGGCTTTCAAGCCCTCCGACACCGGAAAGACCAAATACCAGGGCTTCGACTCGAGCATCTGGTTCCAGTTCCAGTACCTCGGTGGCGCGCGTCGTCAGGTCTACCCCGTTCAGGGAGCTGCCCGCCCGATCCGCTACCCTGGTAGCTACTGACCCGCGTTGGGGCGGTTGGTGAACCGCCCCAACCTCGTACCCCCTATAGCTCTGTGGAAACCATCCTGCAAACCCTCATCAACGGACTGCTGGCGGCTGGGGTATACGCCCTGGTCGCCAGCGGGCTGGCCCTGGCAGTAGGCGTGGTCGGCATCGTGAACTTCGCTCACGGCGAGTTCCTGATGCTCGGTGCCTTCGTCTCCTACTTCCTGTTCGCCGCCCAGGGCCTCGACCCCCTGATCGCGCTAGGGGTGGCAGCCATCGCGGTCTTCGTGGCCGGAGCCATCAGCTACTACGGGCTCATCCGGCCCGTGCTGGCCGCGCCCGAACTCAACCAGATGCTCCTGACCTTCGGCCTCTCCATCGCCTTGCAAAACCTGGCGCTGCTGCTCTTCGGGGCCGATACCCGCGTGGTCAGCCCGCCCTACCAGGGCAGCACCATCAGCCTGCTGGGGCTCTCCTTCGGAGTAGTGCCCTTCGCTTCCTTCGTGCTTTCGGTGGCGCTGCTCGGCGGGCTGTACTGGTTCCTGGGGCGCACCCGGCTGGGTTTCGCCGTGCGGGCGGTGGCACAGAACCGGCTCGCTCCGGGGCTGTTGGGGATCGAGACCCAGCGGATCTACCTGATCGCTTTCGGGCTCTCGGCAGCGCTGGCCGGGATCGCGGGGGTCATGCTCTCGGTGATGCTCTACGCCTCGCCCACCATCGGCTTCGCCTACACCCTCAAAGCCTTCGCCATCATCGTGATGGCGGGGTTGGGCAACTTGCGGGGAGTGATCCCAGCCGCCATCGTGCTGGCCATGGCCGAGGCCTTCGTGAGCACCTACGTGCCGGGTGGAGGGGGTTGGGTTGAGGCAGTCTTCTTCTTGGTGATCTTCGTCAGCCTGACCTACCGAAGCTGGAGGTTTCGATGATCCTCGCGGGCGTCTTATTGCTCCTGGCCCTGATCCTGCCCGCGCTGCCTTTGGGAAGCTGGCAAGCCTTCGCGCTGGACACCGCTCAGTTCGCTTTCCTACTCAGCGGGTTGGCGCTGTCGTGGGACCTGCTGGCCCGGACTGGGCAACTCTCGCTGGCCCACGGGGCTTTCTTCGGCCTGGGGGCCTATACTGCTGCCCTGACCGCTCCGCTGATAGGCACCTTGCCGAGCCTGCTGGCCGGGGCCGCCGTCGCCGCCGTGGGCAGTTTCCTGCTGGGCCTGGCGACGCTGCGCCTGCACGGGATGTACTTCGCCATCGCCACCCTTGCTTTCAGCGAGGTGATGCGAACCTTCGTGCTCAAGGCAGGCTTCACCGGAGGTTCCATCGGCATGATCGTTGCCCCACCCTTCGACGGGCGCTTCCCCCTGGGCGGGTACTACCTGGCAGTCACGGTGCTGGGCCTGTGCGTGCTGGTGAGCTATCTCGTCAGCCGCAGCCGCTTCAGCTACGCCATGGCCGCCATCCGGCAGGGGGAGCCGGTGGCGCGTGTGCTGGGCGTCCCGGTGGTTCGGGTAAAGCTGCTGGCTTTCCTGCTCTCGAGCGCCCTCGCCGGTCTGGCTGGGGGTGTATACGGCATGAAGACGCTCTTCCTCTCGCCTTACGACGCCTTCAGCCTGGGTCGGGCAGTGGAAGCGCTGGTGATCCCTATCTTCGGCGGGCTCTACACCACGACGGGGCCGCTGGTGGGGGGGCTGTTGCTGGTGAGCCTGGAGACCTGGCTGCGGCTGCGCATCGGGGAGGGATATCTGGTGGTCTACGGGGTGCTGCTGATCCTGGCCATCCTCTTCCTGCCGCGTGGCCTCGTGGGGTGGCTCTCCAGGCGCAGAGGAGGAGGGCATGCTTAGGCTGCGTGGGCTGACCAAGCGCTTCGGTGGGCTGGTGGCAGTGAACGAGGTCAGCCTCGAGGTGCGCGAAGGCGAAATCTTCGCGGTGATCGGCCCCAACGGGGCGGGCAAGAGCACGCTGCTCAACCTGATCTGCGGGCTGCTCCGGCCCGACGCGGGGAGCCTCGAGTTCCAGGGCCGGGACCTGACCCAGGCCCCTCCCGAGGTGCGGGCCTGGCACGGCCTGGGGCGAGCATTCCAGATCGTGCAACCCTTCCCCGAGATGAGCGTGCGGGAGAACCTGCTGGTAGGAGCGCTTTTCGGCAAGCCCAGAACCCCCATGAGCAAGGCGAAGAAGGTCGTGGAGGAGGTGCTCGAGCTCACTGGCTTAGCCCCTAAAGCCGAGACGCCTGCCCACGAGCTGACGCTGCTGGAGGACAAGCGGCTGGAGCTGGCCCGGGCGCTTTGCACCCAGCCCAGGCTGCTGCTGCTGGACGAAGTGATGGCCGGCCTGCGGCCCGCCGAGGCCATGGAGGCGGTCGAACTGATCAGGAAGATCCGCGCCAGCGGGGTGACGGTGCTGTTCATCGAACACCTGATGCCGGTAGTACGGGCCCTGGCCGACCGGGTGGTGGTCATGGACTACGGGCAGGTCATCGCCCAGGGCGTCTACGACGAAGTGGCCGCCAACCCCAGGGTGCGCGAGGCTTATTTGGGGAGGAGCGCGTGAAGGCTGAACGTCGGAGGACGCCATGAAGCTCACCGTCAGTGACCTCACCGCCGGCTACGCCAAGGCCCAGGTGCTCTTCGGGATGAGCCTCGAGCTGGGTCAGGGGGAGCTGGTGGCCGTGCTGGGAGCCAACGGCGCGGGCAAGACCACCACCTTGCGGGCCATTTCCGGCCTGATCCGGCCCTGGAGCGGGGAAATCCGGCTGAATGGGCAAAGCCTAATGGGGCTCCCCGCCGCCCGCCGGGCCGGGATGGGCCTGGGGCACGTGCCGGAGGGGCGGCAACTTTTCCCCCTGATGAGTGTGGAGGAAAACCTGCTGCTGGGTGCGGCTTTTTTGGCCTGGGACAAGCGGCAGAGCAGCCTCGAGTTCACCTATGCCCTCTTCCCCCGCCTGGCCGAGCGCCGCGGCCAGTTGGCGGGCACCCTCTCCGGCGGGGAGCAGCAGATGCTGGCGATTGGCCGGGCCCTGATGGGCCAGCCCCGCATCCTGATGGTGGACGAGCCCTCCCTGGGCCTCTCGCCCAAGCTGGCCGAGGAGGTGCTCGCCACCCTGGCCCGCATCAAGGCCGAGGGCATGGGGGTGCTGCTGGTCGAGCAGAACGTGGCCCTGTCGCTCGAGGTCGCCGACAGGGCCTACGTGGTCGAGCACGGCAAGGTGGTGCTGGCGGGCCCGGCCCGTACCCTGGTCCAGGACGAGCGGGTGCAGAAGGCCTACCTGGCGCTCTAAGTTTTGGCCCGCAGCTTGTGGCCCTCGAGGCTTGACGTATGACGTACGACGTACGACCGCTTTAGGATACTGTCATGCAACTCTCCGGCAAAACTGCACTGATTACCGGCGCGGGCAGTGGCATTGGCCGCGCCATCGCCATCGCCTTTGCTCGCGAGGGAGCTAAGGTTATCCTCAACGACATCTCCCCTGCGGCAGAGCATCTCGCCCACGACCTGGGAGGGATCTTCCTCAAGGCCGACCTCTCCGACCCCGAAGCCGTGGTAGGACTGGCCCGGCGGGCCCTCGAGCACGGCCCCATAGACATCCTGGTCAACAACGCCGGGCTCCAGCGCATCCACCCGGTAGACGAGTTTCCCGAGGAGACCTGGAACATGATGATCCAGGTGCTGCTCACCGCTCCCTTCCAACTCATCAAGTACACCCTGCCGGGCATGAAGCAAAAGCGCTGGGGGCGCATCATCAACATCTCGAGCCTGCACGGGCTGGTGGCAAGCCCCTACAAGGCAGCCTACATCTCGGCCAAGCACGGCATGCTGGGCCTGACCAAGACGGTTGCGCTCGAGGTAGCCGAGTACGGCATCACCTGCAACGCCATCTGCCCTGCTTACGTGCGTACCGGCATCGTGGAGAGCCAGATTGCCGACCAAAGCCGCACGCTGGGCATTCCCGAGTCCGAGGTCATCGAAAAGGTCATGCTGGCCCCCGCCGCCATCAAGCGGCTGATCGAGCCCGAGGAGGTCGCGGAGTTCGCCCTCTACCTGGCCTCCGACAAAGCCAGCGCCATCACCGGCTCGGCCCAGCTCATGGACCTGGGCTGGACCGCGCGCTGACCTGGCTCCGGGGCTCAGCATACTTTCCCAGCAAAACCCGCATACACACGACGCTCGGGGAAAGCAAAAGCCCTCCCCGAGAGCTTTTTGCTGCCCACCGGGCGGCTTGGCCGCTCATAAATATCTGGTCCGAGTTCAAGCAGGGCTGCGAGACTTGTATACAATATCCACGCCGTTATACATTAGAACCCTGAGGAGGTGACTGAATGGTGCACATCCAAACCCTTCAAAGCTACCCAGACCCCCTGGGCACTGTTCTGCTCGCCGCCTCTGACTGCTAACCCCAGCACAACCAGCACAGAGGCACCGGCCCGGAAGCAAGGCTAGAAGACCGGCTCTGTTCGTTTTTAAGCCCTTGAGCGGCGATCCCGTTTGAAGGGCGGCGCGCGTGGCCCATCCTGCCAGCCGCCCGCAGAGCCCCCGACCCAACCCTGGGAGGGCAAGCATGTCTTTCGAGTTCCACACCGCATTCGCCATCAGCCAGCAGAAGTTCGAGGCCTACCGCCGCGAAGCCGAGATCGCCCGCAGCATCCGCGCCGCCAGGGCTCACGTCGGCTTCCGCAGCCACATCGCCCGCGTCTTCCGTCAAATGGCCGACCGCATCGAACCCAAAGCCCCGGCCCCAGTCCGATAACTAGGCTCGAGTTCAGCCTGAGCCCCCCTCGAGGGGGGCTTTTTTGTGGCTCGTGACGAAACTAGCCTCTTGCGTTGGGCTATGAGCGATCAGCCACCGACCACAAACGAGAACTTTGCAACGAAGTCTACAATTCTAGGGACATTTGTCCTATACTGTGGACAGACTTCTTCAAGCGTTTCCAGCCATTCCGTCCGGCGCATCCGGCATGTCCGCATCGGTTAGAGGTGCAGGTTCTAAGGAGGTAGCGGATGAGGCTGCAGGAAGACCTAGAGATCTTCGTTCGGGCTCCGATCCAGCTTGTCTGGGACACGCTCAACGACTTCGAGAGCTGGCCCCGCTGGTCTACGTACATCAAGGAGGTCCGCAAGGAGCCGACGGGTTACCGTTTCGTCGCCCGCGGGATGCCGCCGGTCGATCTGGTCTGGGTGGCCCAGGGGATCAAGCGCGAAGAGCCTCATTACCTCGAGTTCGCCAGCGTTCCCGGAGCCCAACACGACCTCAACGTCAGTGGCTGGGTCAGGCTGGAGGAGACCCCCAAAGGCACCCAGGTAGACCTGCACTTCGATGGCATGGTCGATTTCTCCTCTCCCCTGCTCGAGCGGGTGGCCGATGTCTACGCCACACTCTTCGGCGAGCCCCACAAGCTGCTCAAGGTCACCCTGGAGGAGTTCAAGCGCGAGGCCGAGCGAAAAGCCCAACTGGCCGCGGCCTGAGCCAATCTGGAGGCATAGCCCCCCTTGGTGGGGGCTATGTTGTTTGGTTTCCAAGAAAGCGCGCTTTTCGCCTATATAGGCGGATATGGCGTAAGATAGGGCCATGGACCGCAGAATTCGGGTTCTAGTAGCAAAACCAGGCCTGGATGGACACGACAGAGGCGCCAAGGTGGTCGCTCGAGCGCTGAGGGATTCGGGGATGGAAGTAATCTACACCGGCTTGCGGCAAACCCCGGAGATGATCGTATCTGCCGCGTTGCAAGAGGACGTAGACGCCATCGGCCTGTCCGTCCTCTCGGGGGCTCATATGCACTATTTCCGGGAAGTCAAGCGGCTCCTGAGCGAGCAGCAGGCCGACGACATCCTGCTGTTCGGCGGAGGGATCATTCCCGATGAGGACGTTCCCAAGCTCAAAGCTCTCGGCGTCGCAGCGGTGTTTGGACCCGGCACCAGCACCCAGGACATCGTCGCGTTCTTGCAACAATCGGCCCCCAAGCGCTGGGCGGCCCAAGGAGGGTAAGTGGCTTCAAATGCTGTAATCGACCAAGTTCTGGCGCTTTCGCAAGAGGGCAAGACCCCCACCGAAATTGCTCGAGAGACGGGGATGCCTTTTCGCCAGGTGCGCAGCTTGCTAAGCAAAGCCGGACAAATTGTCTCCTCCGAGGCTCAGGCCGAAGCTCCCGACGCCTCCACCTCCCCCTCCAAACGCGCGCCCCAGGAGTTGCCCGAGGCGCTGCTGGCGGAGATCGAAAGCCGCTACCAGCAAGGTGAAACTGCCATCAACATCGCGACCTCGCTAGAACTCAACTATCAGCGGGTATTGAGGGCCCTGCGGGAGAAAGGCCTTCTGCGCCAGGAGCGGCGGGGGCGGCGCGGCAAGGGAAGCGAGCAGCCCACGGCTGCCGAGCCATCCCAAGCGCTCACTGCGGAGGTGCTGCAACTGGCCCAGCAGGGTATGAGTCCGGTGCAGATCGCCCGCTCGACAGGGCTGAAGATCCGCCAGATCAACACCATCCTCCAGCGCAGCGCCCGCGTGCCCGTGGCCCCAGCCCCTTCGCGACCCCAGCGCGTCCCCAGGCACGGCGCTACCTCATGGCTCAGGGTGCCGCAGCCTGAGGAACTGCCGGAGCAGGTGCAAACCCTTTTCGGCAAATTCGTCGAGAAAACCGGGTTCGTCCCCAACGTCATACACAATTTCGCGCTGCTGCCGGAGCACCTGCTGCGCTGGTTTGGCTACTACGATTACCTCATGCGCTCAGAGGGCCATCTCTCCCGGCGCGAACGTGAGATGATCGCAGTAGTGGTCTCGAGCCACAACCAGTGCGAGTACTGTCTGGCCTCGCACTCGGCCTACCTGCGTGACCTCACCGGCGATCCGGTCCTCCCCGACGTGCTCATTGCCAACTACCGCCGCGCGGAGATCTCCCCGCGCGAGCGCGCCCTCCTAGACTTCGCCCTCAAGATCACCACCGACTCCCCGCGCATGGAAGAAACCGACCTCGAGCCGCTGCGAAGCGTGGGGCTCAGCGACGAGGCCATCTTCGAAGCCGCTCAGGTCGCGGCCATGTTCAACTTCACCAACCGCCTGGCCAACGCCCTGGGCTGGAAACCCAACGCCGAATACTACGCCATGCACCGCGCCTACGAGTAAAGCCCCCATGGAGGGACTGGGACGCTTCTTAAAATGGACGGCTGCCGCCGTAGCCGCCGGGCTCGTGCTGCAGGGACTCAAGCTCTACCTCGAAAGCCAGGGCCAGGTGGTGGACTTCGAGCTGGGCATGCTGGGCTTCGTAGTGGTCTATGCCCTGGCCCTGATCAGTTTGCTCAGCACCAAGCCCAAGTAGAATAAACCTCGTCTCAGGGCAGGCACCCATGTCTGCCCTGTTTTCTGGGTCTGGCAAGCTCTCGAGATCTATGGAAGGTTTGTTGATCAACGCGGTCCTGCGCGAGTTTGCCGGACGCTTGCCGGCGCGGAGTCTGGGCTGGGCTTTCCCGGACGAGGGCACGGCGGCCTTGTTGGTCGAGGGGCTGGGCAATCTGGTGCTGCGCTACCGCCCACCCCACCCCTTGCTGACCCTCGAGCCCAGCACCCTCGAGGGTGAAGCCAGAACCGCCTTCCAGCGCTCGCTGGCGGCCAGGGCCCGAGGACGCCTGCTCAAAGCGGAGCAGCTCAAGCTCGACCGGGTGGTCTTTTTCGAGTTCGAGGGCGAGAGCGGCTTCGTGGACACCCCGCCAACCCGCCTGGTCTTCGAGCTCACCGGGCGCAACGCCAACCTGCTGCTCACCACCCTCGAGGGCCGCATCCTCACCCTCGACCGCGAGGTGAGGCGGGAGATCAACCGCTTCCGCGAACTTCGGCCTGGGCTGGCCTACACCCCTCCCCCGCCCTATGAAAAGCTCGACCCGCGCACCGCGGGGCCCGCCGACCTCGAGCCGCTGCTCGGCCTGAGCCTGAGCCAGGCGGCCTCCAAGCATCTCGACGGCCTGGGCAAGGAACTTAGCCTGGAGCTGGCCCGCCGCGCGGGCCTCACCCCGCAGACGGTGCTGACCTCCGAGCACCTCGAGCCCCTCTACCGCGCCCTCAAAAGCCTGGTCGAGCGCCCAGGTGAGCGGACTTCCCTCACCGCCGAGCTTCGGGCCGAGTGGGAGCGGCAGGAAGCCGAATCTCTGCGCCGCCCCCTGCGGGAAGCGCTGCAAAAGCGCATCCACACGCTGCAAGCTCGGCTGGACGACTACCGCAAGGCCCTGGCACGGCTGGAGGAAGTGCCCTCCCTGCGGGAGAAGGGGGATGTTTTGCTGGCCTACTTGCACCGGGTTCCCAGCGGAGCCTCGTCGGTTACGCTGGAGGACTTCAGTGGCAGGCCCCTCGAGATCCCCCTCGACCCCGCCCTCACCCCGGCCCAAAACGCCGAGCGCTACTACAGCCGCGCCCGCCGCCTGGAGGCGTTGGCCGAGCGGGCCATGGAGCTCCAGCCGCGCACCCAGGCCCAGCTCGAGGCCTTGCAGCGGGAAATCAGCGAGTTGGAGAAAGCCACCTTATCCCAATTGCTCAAGAGGCTCGAAGGCAAGGAGGAATCTGAAGAAGGGCACATCGGCCTGCGACTGCGCTCTCCAGGCGGCTTCGCGGTGTGGGTGGGCCGCAACGCCAAGGAAAACGACTTCCTCACCCGCAGCGCCCACTCCATGGATTTGTGGTTTCACGCCCAGGGGATCCCTGGCTCTCACGTGATCCTGCGCACCCAGGGTCAGCCTGCCCCCCTTCCCGACCTGCTCTTCGCTGCCCAGCTCGCTGCTTATCACTCCAAGGCCCGCGGCGAACGCAACGTCGCGGTAGACTACACAGCCAAGAAGAACGTCTGGCGCCCGCGCAAGGCCGCGCCCGGACAGGTGCTCTACACGGGGGCCAAGACCCTCTTCGTGGATGCCGAGGCCCTTTCGGCGCTCTCCGAGGGCGTAGACTGAGGGCAATTGTGGCTATGATCGCACGGCTTCGCACCTACCTCGAGCTCGTCCGCTTCGAGCACACCCTCTTCGCCCTGCCCTTCGCCTACGGCGGCATGCTGCTGGCCGGACGCGGCTGGCCGGGCCTGGAAACCTTCTTCTGGATCACCCTGGCGATGGTGGGGGCCCGCACCGCGGCCATGGCCCTTAACCGGCTCATTGACCGGGCCATCGACGCGCGCAACCCCCGCACGGCCAAGCGGCACCTGCCCCAGGGCGTGGTCAGTCCGGGCGAGGTGCTGGCGCTCTCGCTGGTCAGCCTGTTGCTGCTGGGTATCGCTGCGCTCAAGCTCAACAGCCTCACGGCGGCTCTGCTCCCGGTGGCGGTGTTCTTCCTGGTGAGTTACAGCTACACCAAGCGCTTCACCTGGCTGTGCCACTACTGGCTGGGCCTCACCATCGGCGCGGCGGCGGCGGGAGGCTGGATCGCCGTGACGGGAGCTTTCGAAGCGGCCACTTTCGCCCTGTGGGCTGCCGTGGGCCTGTGGATCGCGGGCTTCGACATCCTGTACGCCACTCAGGACTTCCATTTCGACCGACACAACCGCATCCACAGCGTCCCGGCCCGCTTTGGCCTCGCCCTGGCGCTCCAGATCGCGCGCGTGACCCATTTCCTGGCCTGGCTGGGGTTCGGACTCACCGGCCTGCTGTATGGGGCGGGGACGGTCTATTTCCTGGGCGTGCTGGGTGTGGGAGTGGTGCTGTGGTACGAGCACCGCTTGGTCGAGCCCAACGATCTTTCCAAAGTAGACGCCGCTTTCTTCCAGGCCAACGTGGTGGTGAGCCTGGGCATGTTCACCTTCGTCGCTTTGGAAACTCTTCTATAACGGCAAGCGAACCAGCCCAAGCTAGCGTGCCCGCCGTAGCTATCGGCTATCGGCCAAGGGAAGTCTGATACGTTATCCTTCCCTCATGGCCCTCGAGCCCGCCCAGCCCGCTACCTCCTCCGGCATCCCGCCCCTCATCCGGCGCAACACCTTGCTGCTGGCCATCACTCAGGCCGTGGTAGGGGCCGGGATGCAGCTCATTCCCGCGCTCGGGGCCATCAGCGTGGTGCAGCTGATGGGAAGCAGCACCTGGTCGGGACTGGCTACCGCGCTGGCCGGTCTGGCCCGCATGCTCATCGCCTACCCGGTAGGCCGGGTGAGCGACTCGAGGGGCCGCAAGACCGGACTCTACATTGGCCTGCTGCTGGCCCTTTTGGGCTCGCTGATGACGGGAGTGGGAATGGGGCTGGGTTCCTTCTGGCTCTTCACGGCGGGGGTGCTGGTCTTCGGGGCGGGCGTGGGGGCCACCCAGCAGCTTCGGGTGGCCGCCGCCGACATGTACCCTCCGCAGCGCCGCAGCGAGGGGATCAGTTTTGTGCTGATGGGATCGCTGCTGGGGGCGCTGCTCTCCCCGCTGATCGTGGCTCTGGCCGAGCGGCTGGCGGTAGAGGTGGGGCAGTCTCCCCTGGCGGTAGCCTGGCTCATCGTGCCGCTGTGCGTAGCCCCGGCCTTCGGGCTCACCGCCCTGGTCCGACCCGACCCCAAGCAAATCGCGCTGCGGCTGAGGGACTACTATCCCCAGCTTTCCTCTCAGAGCCTGAGCCAGGTGCCCTCAAGGGCTAACTCGAGCTTCCCCCGCAAGGTAGCCATCTGGGCCGGGATCGCCGCGCAGGGGCAGATGGTCATGCTGATGGCGATGACCTCGCTGGCGCTGCACCAGCAAGGCTGTAGCTTCAACCTGATCTCCCTCTCGGTGACCCTGCACGTGCTGGGCATGTTCGCCTTCTCCTGGCCGGTGGGCCGCCTGGCCGACCGCATCGGGCGCAAGCCGGTGATGCTGGGGGGCCTGCTGCTCTCGGCGCTCGGCGCGCTGCTGGTGGGCTTCACCCACGAATACCTCACCATCACCCTGGGCACCTTCCTGGTGGGCCTGGGCTGGTGTGGCACCTACAACGGCGCCACCACCGTCGTCGCCGACACCACCGCCCCAGGCGAGCGCGGCCGGGCCATCGGCGTGCTGGACGTATGGTCCAACGGCGCCGGCGCCGTCCTCCCCATCCTCGCGGGCTTCCTGGTGGAGGGCGTGGGCATCTGGGCCATCGGCGTCGCAGGCGTGCTGCTGCTGATCTACCCCGCGGTGATGGTCTCGAGGCTCGCCGAGGTCAGCCCAGGGCGGTACGAGGGCTGAGGTGCCGGGAATTTGGTAGGGACGACCCGCGGGTCGTCCCTACAGCGTCTTGCATTTAGCGTTTAGCATTTAGCGTCTTGCGTACGACGTACGACCCGCGTTCGGCGTTCGGCTATCAGCTACCGACCATCGACAGAAACCCCGTGAGGATCTCCTCGACCTGATCGGTTTCGATCAGGAAGGCGTCGTGCCCGTGCGGGCTCTGGATCTCGCGGTATTCGCCGCCCGAGAGCAGCGCGCCAAGGCGCACCTCGGCAGCGGTGTAGAGCACGTCGGTGTCGATGCCCACCCACAGGCTGGGGATGCTCCGCAGGCGGTTCAGGGCAGCCTCGAGGCTCCCCCGGCCCCGCGTGACGTCGTGGGTGTCCATGGCCTTCGATAGCACTAAGTAGGCGTTGGCGTCGAAGCGCCGAATGAACTTCTCGCCCTGGTAGAGCACGTAGCTCTCCCCCTTGACCGGGCTCTCGTTCCAGCGCAGGTTGAAGGATTGTGGCGAGCGGAAGGAGAGCATGGCAATGGCTCGAGCAAGCTGCAGGCCCAGGGGCTGCTCGCTGTAGTAGCCGCCGCGGTAGGCCGGGTCGCTGAGCACGGCTTCGCGGGAGAGGCGGTTGAAGGCGCGAGCCCAGGGGCCGTGCGTAGTGGGCGCAGCCAGCACCACGAGTTGCCGCACGCGCTCGGGATAGAGCAGGGCGAACTCGAGCGCCACCATCCCGCCCAGGCTGCCGCCTAGCACCGTGACCTGCTCGATGCCCAGGTGATCGAGCAACCGGGCCTGGGCGCGGGCCATGTCGCGCACGGTGATGGCGGGGAATTCCGGGCCATAGGGCTCGCCGGTGAGGGGGTTGCGCGAGAGCGGCCCGGTAGAACCGTAGCACGAGCCGATGTGGTTGGCGCAGATCACGAAGCTATGGCGGGTGTCGAGCACCCGGCCCGGCCCCACCAGCGCGTCCCACCAGCCGTCGGCGCCGAAAGCCTGCTCGAGGGGGCTCAGCAGCTTGAGGGTGGGCTCGTCGTAGGTTCCGGCTAAGTGGGCCGAGCCCGTCCAGGCGTGGAACACCAGCACCGCGTTGCTCTTGGCCCCGTTGAGGTGGCCGTAGGTCTCGTAGCGCAGATGAAGCTCGGGCAAAAGACCGCCCAGCTCCAGGCCGAAAACCTCACCCGGCGCGCTCAGGCGCACGGTCTGGGGCTGGGGCGGCGTAACCCGCCCCCTCGAGCGCGGAGGCTTGTAGAGCAGGGCCTCGTGCTCGCCCCAGGTCTCCTGGATCAGGCTGCCTCCGGGATCAAGCGCCACGCTGGTCGTGCTCACGGCCTTCGCCTCCCTTCTGCCCTGCTCAAACGCCCACCGGGGCCCGCAAAGCCTGCTTGAGGTCGGCCTTGAGGTCCTCGGCGGCCTCGAGACCCACGCTCAGGCGCACCAGCTCGGGGCTGACCCCGGCCAGCGCCTGCTCCTGGGCGCTGAGCTGGGAGTGGGTCGTGGAGGCGGGGTGAATGGCCAGGGTGCGCGAGTCGCCCACGTTGGCCAGGTGCGAGATGAGTTCGAGGCGGTTGATGAAGCCCTTGGCGGCCTCATAGCCCCCCTTGAGCCCGAAGGTGAGCACCGCGCCCGGCTTGCCGCGGAAGTACTTCTGGGCCTTGGCGTAGCTGGGATGGTCCTCCAGGCCGGGGTAGTTGACCCAGGCCACTTCCTCCTGCTCGCGCAGCCAGTGGGCGAGCAGGAGGGTGTTGTGCACGTGGCGCTCGGCCCGCAGCGAGAGGGTCTCCAGACCCAGCAGCAGCACCCAGGCCTCGAAGGGGCCCAGCGCCTGGCCCTGGTCGCGCAGGCCGTCCACGCGGGCCTTGAGGATGAAGGCCAGGTTGCCGAAGGCTTTGGTCAGCTCGAGGCCGTGGTAGCCGGGCTGGGGCTGGGTCAGGAGCGGGTAGCGCCCGTTGTCCCAGTTGAAGTTGCCCCCGTCCACGATCAGCCCGGCGATGGCTGCCCCATGCCCGCCGATCCACTTGGTGCCCGAGTGCACCACCACGTTGGCCCCCCACTCGATAGGGCGGAACAGGTAGCCCCCCTGCCCGAAGGTGTTGTCCACGATCAGGGCCACACCCTGCTCCCGCGCGGCCTGGGCGATGGCCTCGAAGTCGGGGATGTTGAGCGCGGGGTTGCCGATGGATTCGATGAACCAGGCCCTCGTGTTCTCGTCGGTGGCGGCGATGAAGTCCTCGGGGCTCTCGGCGCGGCTGGTGAAGCGGGTCTCGATGCCCAAGCGCGGCAGCGTGACCTTGAGCTGGTTCCAGGTGCCGCCATAGAGGTTGGGCGTAGCTACGATGTTGTCCCCGGCCTGGGCCAGGTTGGTGAAGGTGAGGAACTGCGCCGCATGGCCCGAGCTCGTCGCCAGGCCCGCCACCCCGCCCTCGAGCGCGGCGATACGCTTCTCGAGCACGTCGGTGGTGGGGTTCATGATGCGGGTGTAGATGTTGCCGAACTCCTGCAGCCCGAAGAGCCGCGCGGCGTGATCAGCATCGTTGAACTGGTAGGAGGTGGTAGCGTAGATGGGCACCTGGCGGGCGCCCGTGCTGGGGTCGGGGCTGTAACCGGCGTGAAGTTGCAAGGTCTCGAAGGCGAGCTTCTTGGACATAAAAAAACCTCCAACCGCAGGATTTGGGGCGGGACTTCTGGCTGGAGGTTTCAAAAGCGAAACCCCCATTCCGATGACGGTTCTCTACCGGAAGGGGGCTCACTGTGCCTAGCGAACGCGCACCCTTCTCTCATCTGCCTCCGGGCGTTTCCCCCGCCTGGAGTCGGAATTGGCACCCTTGCAGCCTTAGTTCGGTGATGGGACGAACGCTTCTGCGGGTTGCCGCGGCATCTTCGGGCCGAATCCCTCCGCCGCTCTGGATAAGAGAACGTGTTATGTCTCGGTTGTCGCCGCGCCCCGGCGCGGTTAGATGCGAGTGTAGGCGAGAGGGGGCAGAGATGTCAAGGGAAAGGCCGGGCGCGGGTCGTACGCCGAACGCAAGACGCATGTCCTACGTCGTACGCCTCGACCCTAGGGCCGGAAATGGGCGATGAGGGCCTCGAGCAGCGGGTCCGCCGGCTTGCCCACCGGCAGCAGGCCGACACCGGTTCCAGCCAGCAGGAGCTGGCCCTCGAGTTCCTCCGGCCTGAGGTAAGCCTGAAACACCGGAAGCCCCATCTGGGTTGCGTGTTCCACTACTTTCTGACGGGTGATGCCCTCCACCCCGCCTGGCAACACCCACAGCTCGCCGTCGCGCCATAGCAGCGGGCTGGTGCGGCTGCCGTCCACCACGTGCCCCTGTTCGCTGAGCAACAAGCCCTCGAAGCAACCCGCCCGCTCGGCTTCGCGCCGGGCCAGGCGATAGGGCAGGTAGTTGCCGGTCTTGTAACGGCCAAGGTCAGGGTGAACCCGCAAAGTGGTGTAGTGGACCTGGACTCCACGGGCGTAGTCGGGCTCGGGGGGTGGCACGAAAGGGCGGGCGCTCGAGGCGTAAGCCTCGGGGGCCACCACCAGCCGCAACAGCACGTCGGTGCGCTGCTGGCAGTGATGTTCGACCTCGCGCTCGAGCGCCTTAAAACCGGGGAAGGCGATGCCTAAGGCCTGGGCGTGGAGGCGCAGGCGCTCGAGGTGCTCCGGCAGCCACAGCGGTTCGCCACCTTCTAGGCGAAGCGTGGTAAACACGAAGAAACCGTGCCAGAAGGCTTCGGGCAGCCCTGAGTCGAAGGGTTCGCCGTTGATGCGGGTCACGCTTCTCCCCTCAGGCCATCCCCTGCAATCCCTGGCTGTGTGGGTTGGAACGCGATCCAAGCGACAGGAAATTGCTCAGCAGCACCATCCCGTACTCCGAGAGCATGCTCTCGGGGTGAAACTGCACGCCCCAGGCCGGGCTTCGTCGGTGGGAAACTGCCATGCACAGCCCGGAGGCAGTCCAGGCCTCCAACTGCAGCACTGGGGGCAGGTCGCGGATGAGCAGGGAATGGTAACGGGTGAAGCGGGCCGGGCTGGGCACTCCCGCGAAAAGCCCACCCCCACGGTGCTCGAGCGGGAAAGCCTCGCCGTGAACCGGGCGGGGGGAGCGTTCGAGCCGTGCTCCCAGCGCCACCCCGAGCGCTTGATGCCCCAAGCAGATCCCCAGGAAGGGCAGGCGGGCCTCGAGCGCGGCCAGGGTCCACTCGAGGGTCTGGCCCGCCGTCGCCGGCTCGCCCGGCCCCGGTCCGACGACGAGGTGGGTGGCCCACGAAAGGTCGGGGGCCTGGCCGTGATCGACCACCCGCACCTCGGCCCCCAGCGCCGAGAGGTAGTCCACGATGTTGTAGCTGAAGGAGTCATGGTTCTCCAGGAAGAGCACACGGGCCTCGAGGCGCCTCGCCGGTCTTGGCGGCCTCCAAGCGCTGTCTCGGCGCGGCAGGGCCGGGGCCTGCCCCTCCCGACCCTGCCCCAGAGCCTGCAACAGGGCTTCTGCCTTGGCCTGGGTTTCGGCGTACTCGCGCTCGGGATCGCTCTCGATGACGATGCCCGCCCCAGCCGAGAAATAGCCGGTGCCCGCGGCGAAACTGAAGCTGCGGATGAGGATGTTGAAGTCGCAGCCCTTCCCCGAGACGTAGCCCATCGCCCCGGTGTAGGCCCCGCGGGGAACGGGCTCCAGCTCAGCAATGGTGCGCATGACGCTCTCCTTGGGCGCTCCGGTGATGGTCCCGCCGGGAAAGATGCTGGCGAATACCTCGCGCAAGGGGGCACGGCTGCGCCCCCGCACCTCAGAGACCAGGTGCATGACGTGGGAGTAGCGCTCGAGCGTAAAGGCTTCGCTCACCTCCACGCTGCCCGGCTCGCACACCCGCGCCAGGTCGTTGCGCAGGAGGTCTACGAGCATGACGTGCTCGGCTCGCTCCTTGGCGTTGGCGCGAAGCTCAGCCTCCAGCGCCTCATCCTGCTCGAGCGTCCGCCCCCTGGGCCGGGTTCCGGCGATGGGCCGCGCGGTGATCAGCCCATCCCGGTAGTCGAACAGTCGCTCGGGGCTACCCGAGACCACCGCGTAGCCCTCCCGGCGTACCGGCGAAGCCGGTCCCGCAAGGGAATCTGCCTCGCCCTCGAGCAGGCCCATGAAGGGGCTGGGGTTGTAGCGCCGCAGAGCCCGGTACAGAGCCAGCGGGTCCACCCCGCTCGCCGCGAAGCGAAAGCGGTGGGAGAGGTTGGCCTGGTAGACCCAACCGGCCCGGATACGCTCCTGCACCTCCGCCACGCCCGCCAGAAAGGCGTCCGCAGGGCAGTCGCTTTGTAACTCGACTTTCGGCAGCGGTTGAGGCTCGGCCAGGAGCGGGGTGAGCGCCGTGGAGGGCCTCTGGAGGCATTGCCCCTCGAGCCAGGCGTACCCCTCGGGATAGAAGTGGAACGCCGCCTCGGGCAAGCCGGGCAGGGGGGCGTGGGTGGGTAGCCCCAGGTGACGGGCGTACTCGTAGGCGAAGAAGCCGATCCAGGCCGGGAAGTACCCCGCTCCCAGGCCCTGCTCGAGGTAGCCGAACACCTCGAGCGCGTCCCCCACCGCCTCCCCGTCGAGATAGGTGACGCCTTCCCACACCTCGAGCCGCCGCGTGGCCCCCACCCCGAGCAGGGTCAGCCGCCCGAAGGGGGTTACGACCCCGGCGGACTCGAGCAGGGCCGGGCGCAGGCCCTGAGCACGGGCCCGGGCGTAGAGGGTGGCGGCGTCGTCCGACATCGCCTCGATTGTACGGAAGGGCAAGAAAAAAAGAAGCACGGGCTGCTCAGCCCGTGCCGGTCGGGGATCGTGCGGCCTGGACTTCGTGCTACTCGTTGCGAACGGTCTCGAGGTCTTTCGCTGCGCCCGGCGGTCGTTACAGATTGAAGTACTTCGCCGACGGGTGATGTACCACGATCGCGCTCGTGGACTGCTCGGGGTGAAGCTGAAACTCCTCGGAAAGCTCCACGCCAATTTCCTGCCACTTTAAGAGGTCTTGCAGGTATTTCTGGTCCTCCAGGCGCGGGCAGGCGGGGTAACCGAAGCTGTAGCGGCTGCCCTGGTAGCCCTGCTGGAACAACGCTTGCAGGTCGGTGGCGTCGTCCTGGGCGATGCCGAGTTGCTGGCGCACGCGCTTGTGCCAGTACTCGGCCAAAGCCTCGGCCATCTCGACCGAGAAGCCGTGCCAGTAGAGGTAGTCCTGGTAGCGGTCGGAGCCGAAGAGCTTCGCCGCGTGCTCGGAGGCGGCGCGGCCCATGGTCACGATCTGGCAGCCCAGCACGTCGCGCGCGCCGTTTTCCCAGGCGGCTTTTGGCATCCAGCTCTCCTCGTCGCCCACCGCGTCGGCGTGGCGGGGGCGGAAGAAGTCGGCAATGCAGAGGTGGCGGCTGCCCTTGCCCATCTGGCGGGGGAAGTTGAAGGCGAAAAGCTCCTCTCCGCTTTGGGGATCGAAGACGATGAGGTTGTTCTTGTCGGAGGCCACCGGCCAGAAGCCGTAGGCCACGGCGGGCTCGAGCGTCCCCTCGCGCATGGCCTGCTCGAGCAGTTCGCGGAAGATAGGCTCGGCCTCGCGCTCAAGCTTCTGCGCGTACTCCGCCTTGTCCATCTCGCCCCGGCGAAAGCCCCACTGGCCGCGAAAGAGGGCGTTCTTGTTGACGTACTGGGCGATCACACCCAGGTCGAGTTCACCGCCCTGGCTCTCGAGGCGTCCCGCCCGGTGCGGCAACACCGCCCCTTCCACCCGCACCACTTTGCGACCCCAGAAGGGCGGCCTGGGGATGCGGGGGGCGGGGGGAACGTTGGAAGGGATGTACTCCGAACCGGCCTCGAGCTTCTCCATGAGGATCTCGTAGGCGGTCTTGTACTTGTGCCCACTCTGCTCGCGACTGGTGAGCTTGGGCGGGGCGTGGCCGCAGAGTTCGTCCATCAGTTGCAGGCCGTCGAAGGCGTCGGAGGCGTAGTAGACGGGGCCGGTAGTGTAGATCTGGCGCAAGTCGTTCTCCACGTAGTGGCGGTTGAGGGCCGCTCCGCCGAGCACCACGGGGATGCGGTAGCCCCGCTCGCGCATGTACTCGAGGTTCTCCTTCATCACCACCGTGCTCTTGACCAAGAGGCCGCTCATGCCCACCACCTGGGGCTGGTGCTCCTCCACGGCGGCCAGGATTTCCTCGATGGGCTTCTTGATGCCTAAGTTCACCACCTTGTAGCCGTTGTTGGAAAGGATGATGTCCACGAGGTTCTTGCCGATGTCGTGCACGTCACCCTTGACGGTAGCGAGGACCATGGTGCCCTTGTGGACGCCCTCGAGCCGGTCCATCTTGGGCTCGAGGTAGCGCACCGCCGCCTTCATGCATTCGGCGGCCTGGAGCACGAAGGGAAGTTGCATCTTGCCCGCGCCGAATAGGTCGCCCACCACCTTCATGCCCTCCAAGAGCACCTCGTTGATGACCGAGACCGGGGTGTAGCCCGCTTGCAAAGCAGCCTCGAGGTCGGCCTCGAGGCCCACCTTGCGCCCTTCGATGATGCGCTTCTTCAGGCGCTCCTCCACACTGAGCCCGGCAAAAGGGTCAGCGGCGGACGATTTCTCCACCTTGTTCTTGGCGAAGTAGTCCACGAAGGCGAAGAGCGGGTCGTGGGCCACCGAGCCGTCGGGGTTGAAGGCGCGGCGGTCGTAGATGAGGTCGAGGGCGAGTTGGTACTGCTCCTGGGGGATCTGGTTGATGGGCAAAATCTTGCCCGCGTTGAGGATGGCCGCCGTGAGCCCGGCCTTGATGCACTCGTCGAGGAAAACCGAGTTGAGCACCACGCGGGCCTGGGGCGAAAGGCCGAAGGAGACGTTGGAGACACCCAGGATGAAGCCCACCTCGGGCAGCAGTTCGCGCACCCGGCGGATGCCCTCGATGGTCCACATCGCCAACTTGCGGGTGTCTTCGTCGCCCTGGGTAATGGGGAAGGTGAGCAAGTCGAAGAGGATCGAGCTGGGGGGGATGCCGTGGAGCTGGGTCAGGCGCTCGTACATCCTGAGGGCAATCTCGACCTTGCGCTCGGGCGTCTTGGCCATCCCGGCCTCTTTGTCCTCGTCGATGGTGAGCGCGACCAGGGCCGCTCCGTGCTGGCGGGCGAGGGAGGCCACCTTGTCGAACTTCTCCAGGCCGTCCTCGAGGTTGATCGAGTTGAGGATAGCCCGGCCCCCCAGGTGCTCGAGCGCCTCCTGCATCACGTCGAGCTGGGTGGAGTCGATCATGATGGGGATCTGCACGCTGGTGGCGAAGCGCTTCAAGACCTCGCGCATGTCGCGCACCTCGTCGCGACCCGTCCAGGCTACGGAAACGTCGAGGACGTGTGCCCCTTCGGCCACCTGCTCCTGGGCGAGCTCGAGCATCCCCTCGAAGTCACCGGCGAACAGCAGCTCGCGGAACTTCTTGCTCCCCGTGGCGTTGGTGCGCTCCCCCACGATGAGGATGCCGGTGTCCTGCTTGAGCGGCACCGCCTGGTAGAGGCTGGCGACCTGGGCAGGGAATTGCGCGTTGCGGGTAGCGGATTGCGGGTGACCGTCCAGAGCCTGAGCCAGGGCGCGGATGTGCTCGGGAGTGGTTCCGCAGCACCCACCCACCACGTTGAGACCGTATTCCCGCACGAACTTGAGCTGCCAGCGCACCAACTCGGCGGGGGTGAGGTCGTAGACTACCCGCCCCCCTTCGTTGCGCGGCAGGCCCGCGTTGGGCAGGCAGGAGACCCAGCGGGTGGAGTTCTGGCAGAAGAAGCGGATGTGCGAGTCCATCAGGTCGGGGCCGGTGGCGCAGTTCATCCCGATGACGTCGATGGGGAGGGCCTCGAGCGCGGTCAGGGCGGCGTTGTCGTCGGTGCCCACCAGCATGGTCCCGGTGGACTCCACCGTGACCTGCACCTGGAGGGGCACTTCCCGGCCCACGTCGCGCATGGCCGCGCGGGCCGCCTGCACCGCGCAACGCACCTGGAGGATGTCCTGGCAGGTTTCGATCAGCACAAGGTCCACCCCACCCAGGATCAGGCCGCGGGCGGCTACGCGATACGACCCCAGCATCTCCCGCCAACTGATCTGCCCCAGGCTGATGAGCTTGGTGCCCGGTCCCAGCGACCCGGCCACGAAGCGGGGCTTTTCGGGGGTGGAGAGCTTATCGGCCTCCTGGCGGGCGATGCGGGCCCCCAGGTAGGCCAACTCCTCGGCCTCGGCCTCGAGGCCGTACTCCACCAGCACGTGGGGGAAGGCCCCGAAGGTGTTGGTCTCCACCACGTCGGCTCCGGCCTCGAGGTAGCTGCGGTGAATAGCGGCAATTACGTCGGGCCGGGTACGGTTGAGCACCTCCGGGCAACCGTTGTACTGCTCGCCGCCAAAGTCGGCTGCCGTGAGGTTGTACTTGAAGATCTCGGTGCCCATGGCCCCGTCATAGACCAGCACCCGGCGGGAGAGGGCCTGAAGGTAGGGAAAAGCTCGAGCCCGCGCCTCTCGCTGATAGCCCTGGGCAGTGAGGGGCTCCAACCCCTGCTCAGCAAAAAAGTCACGGTATACCAGCCCGCTCATGGCCCGTATTGTGCCACAGAACGCCGCCCTCATCCCAACCCTTCTCCCCCAGAAGGGCTTGGCATCCAGCATTTGGCCTTTGGCGTTCGACGTATATTGAACCCATGTCCAGCCTCACCGAGGGCATCCTGCTCACCGACCAGTACCAGCTCACCATGGCCCAGGTCTACTTTCGCCTGGGAATCCACGAGAAACCTGCGCTGTTCGAGTACTTCTACCGCAAGAACCCCGATTACGGACAGCATCAAGCAGGGTATGGCGTGTTCGCCGGATTGGATCCCCTGCTGGAGTGGATGGAGACCGCGCGCTTTGGCACGGAGGAGCTCGAGGTCTTGCGCTCGCACAAAACCCGCGCGGGCAAGCCGCTGTTCGGATCGGATTTCCTGGCTTGGATGGGGCGCAACGGCTCCTTCGACGGGCTCACCCTGCGGGCGGTGGCCGAGGGCCGGGTGGTGCACCCCCAGGTGCCCCTCGTCGCCATCGAAGGACCACTGGCCCAGGCCCAACTGCTCGAGACCGCCCTGCTGAACAAGCTCAACTTCGAGACCCTCATCGCCACCAAGTCCAGCCGCATCCGCGAGGCTGCCGGCCCGGCAGCCTACATTCTGGACATGGGCCTGCGCCGGGCCGCCAGCGGGGCGGGCAACGCCGCGACCCGCGCCGCCCTGATCGGCGGGGCTAACCGCAGCTCCAACGTGGGGATGTCGCACGAGCTGGGCTTGCAAGCCGCCGGAACCCACGCCCACAGCATGGTGCAGGCCTTCATGGCGTTAGGCATGGGCGAACTCGAGGCCTTCCGGGCCTTCGCCGAGGTCTACCCCGACGACACCGTGCTGCTTGTAGACACCGTAGACGTGCTCGAGAGCGGCATCCCCAACGCCATCAAAGTCTTCGAGGAGCTCAAGCGCAAGGGCCACCGCCCTATCGGCATCCGGCTAGATTCGGGCGATCTGGCCTACCTCTCCATCCGCGCAGCCCAGATGCTCGATAAGGCGGGCTTCGCCGATGTCTCGATCGTGCTCTCCTCCGAACTCGATGAGCTGGTGATCTGGCAGATCCACACCCAAATCCGCGAGGAGGCCCCACGCTACGGAGTAGATGCCGATGCCCTGATCAAGCGGCTTGTGTTCGGGGTAGGCACGCGCATGGTGACGAGCTGGGGTCAGCCGGCCCTCAACGGGGTGTACAAGGTGGTGGCAGTGCAGGATGGCGGGGAGTGGAAGCCGGCGATCAAGGTCTCGGAGTCCATCGAGAAGGTGCTCAACCCTGGGCGCAAAAAGGTCTGGCGGCTCTACGACGAGCGCGGGCTGGCCTCCGCCGACCTGCTCACCCTCTTCGACGAAGATCCCCGCGCCGAGCGCTCGCTCACGCTGCACCACCCTTCCGAGGCCGGCAAGCTCCGCAAGGTGAACGTGGAGGTGTGCCGTCTCGAGCCCCTCCACGCCGAGGTCTGGCTCGGCAAGCGCCTCCTCGAGCCCCAGCCCCTCGAGGTCCTGCGCGAACGCCACCGCAAGGACGTGGAGTTGCTTGACCCCGGCGTGCGCCGCCTGATCAACCCCCACACCTACCACGTCTCCCTCTCCAGCCGCCTCTGGCAGCTCAAGAACCAGATGATCGAGGCCCTGACGCAAGGAGAGTAGACCCCTCGCGGAAGTTGCCGGTTGATAGTCCATAGCCAGGGGCATCGGGGATCGAGGGCCGGTGGCTCGTGGATATCCCCCCTTGCCCCCGAAGACGTTCGACATTTGCGCCTCGCGTTTGGCGTTGAGCGTTTTGCTATGGGCACATTTTGGCCTTCCGCCTCCAGCGCGTTAGCATAACCCCATGCGAATTGAAGCTGCCCAACTCAAGCTCATCACCCTTCCGCTGCGCTTTCGCTTCGAGACCTCCTTCGGCGTCCAGACCGAGCGGCACATCATCGTGCTCACCCTCTACGGCGAGGGTCTGGAGGGCTACGCCGAGACGGTGATGGAACACACCCCGCACTACCGCGAGGAGACCATCGCCGGGGCCTGGGCGCTGCTGGAAGAGTTGCTCATTCCCAGTGTCCTGGGCAAGGAAATCCCCAACCCCGAGGCGCTGTGGTCGCACATCCGCAACTTCCGGGGCAACAAGATGACCAAGGCCGCGCTCGAGATGGCCTTCTGGGACCTGTGGTGCAAGAGCCTGGGACAGCCGCTTTGGAAGGTGCTGGGCGGGGTGCGCGAGGAGATTCCGGTGGGGATCAGCTTGGGCATCGAGCCCTCCATCGAGAGCACCATCGAGAAAGTCGGCAAGGGGCTCGAGCAGGGCTACAAGCGCATCAAGCTCAAGATCAAGCCCGGCTGGGACGTGAAGATGCTGCTGGCGGTGCGCGAGGCCTACCCCGAGGCCAACCTCACCGTCGACGCCAACTCGGCCTACACCCTCAACCACATCGCCACCTTCAAGGCCATGGATGCCGCCGGGCTCGACTACATCGAGCAACCCCTGGCCTTCGACGACATCGTCGATCACGCCAAGCTGCAAGCAGCCATCTCCACCTCGATCTGCCTGGACGAGTCCATCACCTCCCCCGAGGACGCGCGCAAGGCCCTCGAGATCGGCGCGGGACGGGTGATCAACCTCAAGCCCGCCCGCGTGGGGGGCATCCTGGCCAGCCGCAAGATCCACGACATCACCGAGAGCTACGGTCTGCCGGTGTGGATGGGAGGAATGCTCGAGGCCGGAATTGGCCGGGCGGCCAACATCCACGTGGCCACGCTGCCCATGTTCATCAAGCCCGGCGACACGTCCTCGGCCAGCCGTTACTGGGAGGAGGACATCATCGAGGAGAGCCTCGAGGCCAGCGAGGGCATGATGAAAGTACCCCAGGGGCCCGGCATCGGCGTGACCCCCAAGCGCGAGTTCATCGACCGTCTGGCCCTCAAGTCGGCCTACGTCTCCAACGCCTGAGAATGGAAATCACCATACGCGAATTGCACGAGCCGGAGGAGATTCTCCCACTGGAGGAACTCCAAGCGGCGATCTGGGGCGACCCCGAGGACGTGATGCCTGCGCGCTCGATGATGGCCATGGGCCACGAGGGCGCCCTGATTGCCGGAGCCTTTTTCGGTACCCAACTCGTGGGCTTCGTCTTCGGCTTCCCCACCGCCGACCCCAAGCGCCACCACTCGCACATGATGGGGGTGCTCGAGGCCCACCGCGGCAGCCCGGCGGCCCTGCTGCTCAAGCGCTTCCAGCGCGACTGGTGTCTGAGCCGGGGCTACGAACGGGTGGTCTGGACCTTCGACCCTTTGCGCGGGGTCAACGCCAACTTCAACCTGCGCAAGCTGGGTGCGACCTTCGGCAAATACATCCCCAACTGCTACGGGGAGATGGGCGGCATCAACGCCGGGGCCCCTTCCGACCGGGCCGAGGCCGACTGGGAAATCCGCAGCGAGTGGGTCTTCCGGCGCATCTACGCCCCCGAGCCCCCGCCCAAAGTCGAGGGTCTCCCCCAAGTCAACACCGTGCAGGACGAGCGGCCCGTGGCGCTGAACCTGGGCCTGGAGGCTCCCCGGCTGCTGCTCCAGATCCCCGAGGACTGGGGAGGGATTCTGCAGGGTGACAAGACCCTGGCGCTGACCTGGCGGGAGCACTCGAGGCAGTTGTTCGCTCACTACTTCGCCCTGGGCTACCGGGCGGTGGACTTCGTGCGCTACCCCAACCGCTACCTCCTGGAGCGTGCGGTGTGAAGCTCGAGCCCGAAATCTGGACAGCCGAGGTGGTGTACCTAGGTTTCGGAACCCCCATGCTGCGGGGCGGGCTCTTGGTGGTGGGCGAACACGTCGCCATGACGGGGGGGCTCGAGGAGTTGCGCCACGCCTATCCCAGCGCGCCAATCCGCGCTAAGGGCAAGGCGCTGACCCCCCCTGTGGTCAACGCCCACACCCACCTTGACCTCTGGCGGCTCCCCTACTTCCGAGGGCGCTACATCGACTTCATCCGTCACGTCATCGCCCATGGCTCGGCGCGTGGGGTGGAGGCGGCCCGGCAGGGGCTGGAGGAGTTGCAAAGGCTGGGCGTGGGCGCTTTCGGCGACATCGTCGCCCGCGACGAGGTGATGGACTGGCTGCTGGGAGCCTGCGAGTTGCCGGGGATCGCCTACCGCGAGGTGATCGGCCCCGACCCCAGCAAAGCCGGCGACATCTTCGAGGGCCTCAAGCCACGCCTGTTGGCCTGGAAGAAGCGCGAGGGCCGGGTCAGGGTGGGGATCTCGCCCCACGCTCCCCACACCGTCAGCCCCCCCCTGTTGCAAAAGGTGGCAGAGTTCGCCCGCCTCGAGGGCTTTCCCGTGCAAATCCACGTCGCCGAGAGCCCCGACGAGAGGGAGTATCTCGAGCGAGCCCAAGGCAGCTTCGTGGAGTTCAACCAGCAGATGAAGATCCCCGTCTGGAAGCCTCCTGGCGTCTCTCCCGTTCAGTACCTGGCCGACCTAGGCGTCCTGGGCTCCGGCGTCACCGTGGTCCACGGGGTTCAGGTGGACGAGAACGACATTCGGATCATGGCCCAGAGCGGGTGTCGGGTGGTTTCCTGTCCCCGTAGCAACGAGGGCCTGGCCTGCGGCGAGCTACCCTGGGCGCTTTACCTCAAGCACGGCGTGGAGGTGGCCCTAGGCACCGACTCGCGTGGCAGCAGCCCCGACCTGGACGTAAAAAACGAGGCTCTGCACCTGTGGGGCAGGCTCGACCCACGCCTGCTGGTGCGCGCGGCCACCCGCAGTGGCTACAGGGTGCTGGGTCTGGAAACCCCACGCATTACGCGTGGAACCCACCTGAGCCAGGTACAATCGTGGTAGTGCGAATGCTCACGGCTGTTCCAGCGCTGAATTCAACAGTCCCTTCCCAGTGGAGCCCTGCGTCCGGCGTAAGACGCAGGACGTACGACCTTCAGCCGGTTTTTGACATCTGACAGGTATTCCCATGCAGGTCGGCCCCCTCATCCTCTACAGCGGATTCGTCGGCGCGCTCACCGGCCTGGTAGCAGCCCTGCTGGCTCTTGGCCTGGGCCTGATGCAGAACCTCGTGCTGGGCTGGGTGCTGGGCTACCAGCCTCCGGGTCTGCCCGGCGAGGGTGGGCTGGCCCAGGTCTTTACCGGGCCGCGCCTGTGGGTATTGACCCTGCTGCCGGCCCTGATTTTCACCCTGGCAAGCCTGGTGGGCACGGGCCATGGACTGGGCTGGTTTCTTTCGATGTACCGCATCGAGCGCCGCGCTCGCTTCCTCGAACACCTGCGCTCGAGCCTCGCCGCCATTGTGCAACTGGGCGCGGGCTCGCCCTTGGGCCGGGAAGGACCCATGGCCACGATGGGCCTGTGGATTGGAGCCGCCATCGGACAGCGCTTTCCCATGGGGGGCTCCGGGCGCTACCTGCCCTTCGCCGGCATGGCCGCCGGTTTTGCCGCAGCCTTCCACGCCCCCCTGGCCGCGGCCCTGCTGGCCTCGGAGATCGTGTTCCGGGGACTGGCTCTCGAGATCACCGCGCTGGCTCCGGCACTGATCGGGGCGCTGGCCGGCTTCTCGGTGTACGGCGCCATCATGGGCTATGGCCCCATCTTCGACATCAAGGCCGGCGCGGTTCCCCTGACTTCGCTGGTCTTCGGGCTGGCGGTCGGGTTGTTGTGCGCGGGGGTTGGTGCTTTGTGGCTCGAGGGCAGCTACTGGCTGCGCGTCCTGGTAAAGAGGCTCCCCTACCTGTACCGCCACCTGCTGCTTGGCCTGTTGGTTGGGGTCGTGGTGCTGGTGTTCCCAGCAGCTTTGGGCAATGCCCTGCCCTGGGTGCAGCTCGGGCTGTCGCCCATCCTGGACCTGCGCTTCCTGGCCCTGCTTTTCCTGGTCCAACTCATCCTGCTGGTGGCCGCCGGCGGGGTGCGCGGATACGGCGGCTATTTCGGCCCGGCGCTGGCCCTGGGGGGCCTGGTGGGGATCATCGCCTCGAGGGTCGTGCCGGGATTCGCTCCCCCCGCCGAGGCCGCCGCGCTGGCCGGGATGGCCGGTTTGCTGGCGGGGATCGCCCGCGCTCCTTTTGCCTCAGTGGTTTTAGCCTGCGAGGTCGGCGGGTACAGCGTCTTGCCGGTGGCCCTACCCGCCGCGTTCGCAGCCTACGCCCTGACCAATCCCCAACGTATGCCCGACCAGGTGGCTATTCTGGAAGATAAGGGTGAGGCAGCGGTTCCTGCGCCTGAAAGCGCTCAGCGTAGCGAACCCCAGCCAGACTCCCAAGCCGCGCCCGGTTCGCCCTGAAGGCCTCGAGGCTGTAATCCCATTGGTAAAAGTCACGGTACAATCTGAAGACCTGCTCGGCCACCGCCTGCCCTTCTTCCCCAATGTCCACGTAGACCGCCGGGCGCTGGATGTCCTCGCGGTAGTAGTGCAGCAGCCGGACTCGAGCGCGATAGGCTTCACCTACCAGCTTGGGAATGCGGCAGAACTTGAGCGCCGAAAGCGTCGCGGTGTGGGCCGCGCGGTGATCGGGGTGAACGTCGTAAGGATCCCAGGTAAACACCACGTCGGGCTTCCAATCCGCGATCAGCCTGGCAACGCACAGCGCCTCTTCCCGCCCACCAGTGAGGCCCGTATCGGGATAGCTCAAAAATTCGTACTCTGCCCCCAGAATGCGGGCCACTTCCCGGCCATGACCCTCGCGCACGGCGGCCACCTCTTCAGGTGGCGCATCGCCAAACTGGCTGGCCAGCTCGCCCCTGGTGAGCCAGACCAGCTTGACGGCATCGCCGCGCAGGGCGTGCTTGGCCAGGGTCCCAGCGGTGCCAATCTCGTCGTCGGGATGAGGAAAGATTGCCATCAGCCGCATAGGGGGCAGTCTACCCCGCACCGCCCTTTTATGACAGAAGCATGCGCTAGACACAACCTGGAGGGTGTGCTACATTCATGGGTGCTGCGCCGTGGAGAGGTGCCCGAGTGGTTGAAGGGGCACGCCTGGAGAGCGTGTATAGGGCGTTCGCTCTATCGAGGGTTCGAATCCCTCCCTCTCCGCCAGCAGACGAGAAAATCCCCCGCTCCGCAAGGGCGGGGGATTTTAGCACTCGAGGAAGTCTTGACCTCAAGACGGGCGCTCAAAGCCCCAACCGCTCGATCTGCCGCTCGAGTTGCTCGAGGTAGCTGAAGAACAGCGGGCCATAGTGGGCCAGTTCATCCCCGCCGTTGACCACCAGCGGGTAATTCCAGCCCCGCGAAGCCATCAAGGCTGCCGCCCGCTCCCAGGAGCGGGCGCGGTGGGGCTTGGGCTCGTAGATCACCAGGTCGGGGTGAAGGGAGGGGACGGCTCCCAGGTCGGGGGGGAAGTAGCTCTGGGGATGGTCGGCAAAGACGTTGACCAGGCCCAGGTGCCGCAGGGCCTCCCCTACGTAGCTCCCCCGTCCCACGCTGATGGGGCCGCCCAGGTCGAACTCGAAGTAGACCCGCAAGGGGGGCAGGATTCCGGCCAGTCGGCTATATTGCTCGGCTAGTTCGGCGCACAGCCGCGAGGCCCGCTCCCCCACTCCCAGCAATTCGCCCAGCAGCACGATGTTCTCGAGGATGCCGTAGGGGCTTTGGGGCAGGGGCACGGGAAAGACCGGGGCCCCACCCTGGCGCAACTCCTCGAGCAGGCCCCGCTGCACTCCGGTGCTCACGAGCACCAGGTCGGGCTCGAGGCTTCTCAGCAGCTCCCAGCGCACGCGGGTGTAGCTGGAAAGCACCGGCAGGCCGAGCGTGGCCGCCGGGCGGTAACAGAAGGCGCTGCGCCCCACCACCCTCTCCCCCAGCCCCAGGGCGAACAGAGTCTCAGTGGCGTTAGGGGCTAGCGAGACGATGCGGCGGGCCGAGTCGGGCAGTTCGATGGGGCCCAGCCAGTCATGCACGAGCTTCATCCCTCACCCCCTCGAGCCAGCCCCGCACCCGTGCTCGCAAGCTTTCCAGATCGGAGTCATTCCAGATGACCCACGTCGCCCGCCGGACCTTTTCCTCCTGGGGCACCTGGCTGGAGTCCCTGGCGGCGAATTCCTCGGCGCTGAGCCCGCTGCGGGCCTGCACCCGTCTCAGGCGCAGTTCGGTAGGGGCGACCACCGCCAGCACCCCGTCAAAGTCGCGCTCCCTGCCGGTCTCAAACAGCAACGGTATGTCCTGCACGATCAGGGGCTCTCCCCTTTGCTGGGCCTGCCGCGTGGCCTCGGCCATGCGCTGGCGTACGTAGGGGTGCAGGATGGCCTCGAGGTCGCGCCGGGCCTGGGGATCGGCGAACACCAGCTGTCCCAGTCTGCGCCGGTCAAGTTCGCCTGTCTCGCAGACCTCGGGGAAGCGCCGGCAAATGGCCTCGCGCAACACCTCCGACCCCTCGCGGGCCAGGGCATCGGCATCGAGCACCGTCACTCCCATCTCGCGCAAAATTTGCGCGACCGTGCTCTTACCGCTGCCGATACTGCCCGTGAGGCCGATAACGCGCATCGATAGAAAGCTTCCCGTGGGGTTAGGAGCGACGACGCCTGCGGCGGCGAAACCTGGACTGACTTTCCGAGCGGCGCTCGGGAGCCTGGCTCTCTGCCTGCGTGCTGCCGCTCCACTCGCCAAAGTAGATCTTGCTGAGCGTGACCCTGGCTCCCCGATCGGGCCGTTCGCGCTTGGCAGGGGGGCCTACCGCGCTGCGGGTCGCTTTCTTGCCTTTGGTACCCGAAGTCTGCTTCTGGGTGGTGTGTTCGGGGCTGCTGGCTCTCCCCCCCTTGCCGCCCGTGCGCTCGAGCCGCTTGGGTCGGGCAGAAGGCTCGGTTTTCTGGCCCGCGCTGGCCTGAGTGGGCGCCAGGTCGATCTGGCGGGCCGGGGGGCTGGCCCCGAGGATGGTGACTTGCATCTCGTCGCCGATGCGGATGCGGCGCTTGCTGCGCTGGCCGACCAGGGCCAGCAGATCCGGGTCGTAGCGGTAGTGGTCGTCGCGCAGGGCCTCGAGGCGGATCATGCCCTCCACGCCGTTGTCCAGGGCCACGAAGACCCCGAAATCGGTCACTCCGGACACCACGCCCGCGAAGGAGCGCCCGACTTGGCCCTGCGCCCACAGGCACTGATAGAACTTGGTCAGGTCGCGCTCGGCGCTTTCCGCGGCCCGCTCGCGCTCGGAGGTGTGGAGGGCCATGGCCGGGAAGCGATCGGCCCACTCGGCGCGTTTTTTCTCGGTGATGCGCTTCTTGAGCAGCGCCTTCAGCACGCGGTGCACTACCAGGTCGGGATAGCGGCGGATGGGGCTGGTGAAGTGCAGGTAGTGCTCGGTAGCCAAGCCGAAGTGGCCCAGGTTCTCGGCGGCGTAGCGAGCCAGACGCAGCGAGCGCAGCAGCAGGCTCGAGACTACCTTCTCCTCGGGTTTTCCCTCGGCCTGCTTGAGGATTTCCTGCAGGGCCTTGGGGCTGGGCTCGCCGTGGGGGAGCTTGTAGCCCAGTCGGGCCAGGTTCTGCACCAGCTCGTTGTAGGCCTTTTCCGTAGGATCCTCGTGCACGCGGAACAGCGCGGGGATGTCCCGCTCGAAGAGGTGGCGGGCCACGGTGCGGTTGGCCAGCAGCATCAGCTCCTCGATGAGGCTACGGGCGTCGGGCTCGCGGATGGGGATCAGGTGCAGGCTACCCGCCTCCCCTACCTCAACTTTGACCTCGCTGAAGTGGAAGTCCAGGGCACCGCGCTCGAGCCGCTCCTCCTTCAGGGCTTTGGTCAGGGCCAGCAGCAGGGTCAGGTCGGCGGCCAGGAAGGCGTATTCCTCGGGCAGGGACTTGCCCTCGGCGTAGTCCTGCACCTGGTTGTAGGTCAGGCGGGCCACGCTACGGATGACGCCTTCCCTGAACCGGTAGTCGCGGATCTGGCCGTTCTTGTCGATGTCGATCAACACCGACAGCACCAGGCGGTCCTCGCCGGGCACCAGCGAGCAGACCCCGTTGGACAAGCGCTCGGGGAGCATGGGCAGCACCCGACCCGGCAGGTAGACGCTGGTGGCGCGAGTGTAGGCGTCCTTGTCGAGGGCGCTGTGCTCCTTGACGTAGTAGGACACGTCGGCAATGTGGACCCCGACGCGGAAAATGCCCTTGGGTAGCCGCTCGACGTGGATGGCGTCGTCGAAGTCCTTGGCGTCGGCCCCGTCGATGGTGAAGACGTTGAGACCACGGAAGTCCGCGCGGCGCTCGAGCTCGGAGGGAGGGATCTCGAGGCCTATGCTCTGGGCCTCGGCCAGGGCCTCGGGGCTGAACTCCTTGATCAGGTCGTACTTGACGATGACCGCCTCGGTCTCGCTCTGGGGGTCGTCGGCCCGACCCAAGTACTCCAGGAACTCGCCGTAGGGCTCGTGACCCGACCGGTCGGGGTAGTTGATTTTGATGGCGATGCGGGCTCCGGCCTCGAGCCCGCCCAGACCCAGGGGCATCAGCTTGATCATGCGAGGCAGCCTGGGGTCGTCGGAGATCAGCCAGGCGAAGCCGCGCTTGAAGTCGAGCCGCCCGGTCATGCGGTCGCGGGCGCGCTCGAGCACCTCGCTCACCACCCCCCAGGGCTTACGGTCGCGCCCCGGCGGCTGCGGCACCACCATCACCCGGTCGCCGTGCCAGGCCCCGCCCAGTGAGCCTTTGGGGATGTAGAGGTCTTCGCGACCCGGCTCCTCGGGCACGGCAAAGCCAAACCCCAGCGGGTGCACCTGAAGCCTGGCGGCAAAGCCCCGCCCGCTCGAGGGCCTGGCGGCAGGGCTGCCAGGCAGGGCGTAGGTGTTGCGGCGCGGCTCGAGCACTTTCCCAGCGCTCACCAGCCGATCGAGGCGCTCTTTGGCTTCGGCCCGCTCGAGGCGCAGGCTACGGATAATCTCCCGCAGCCCATACTGTTTATCCGGCTGCTTACGCAGAAATTCGAGGATTGTATCGGTCATGGCTTTCGTAGCGACTAGTAGCTACATCTCCGTAGGTCTAGCACAGTAAGTCTAGCATACCTGTCGAGTCGCATCCAATTAGTTGTATCTTATACAGTTTTCCCATAAACAAAAATAGATCTTGATAATTGCGGCGACGATTTTATAATCCAGCCATGAGGAAGCGTATCGCCTTTCTAGTCCTAGCCGCTTGCCTATTTGTTGGGTGCAATAAGGGGGCTACGGGCGCGGGGGAGCAGGGGATTATTTATATAGATTGGAGCAAAATCGAAATCAAATCAATTGGAAATATAATTGTTTCCGACTTTCTCAAGAGTGAAGTACTGAGAACTTTTAAGCTAACTCGCGGATCCGGAAATCAGACGGCTCCTATTCCATATAAGGCTGTGACATTCATCCAAGTCGGCGATCAAATTTCAAAAGACCCAGACACAGATCCGTTCACCAACCCCGTTGAGGTCGTACGCAAAACCGGTTCTTTTATCGTCGATATCGAACCTGATGGAGCCGTCATTTACTATCCTGTGTGGAACAGCCACGCAACGAGCCTCCTGCGCTATCTGAGGTTTCTAGCGATAGCCCCGCACCACAGCAGGTATGTTGTATTCTTGGCTACAAGATCGACACCAGAGTGAGCTATTCATCTGACAGGGATTGCTGCAAAGCCTACGTCGGAGCACTCAGAAACCACACCGACCAACCTGCAACCATCAGCGTCACCGTCAGTCATACGGCTACTTCTTCAATCAGCGGTGGCTTTGACCAAGGGAAAATCAAATACTCGATCAATTGGCAATCCTCTACTAGCCGCACCTGGACAGTTTCACAAACTGTATCGCCACGCAGCATCAGGAAAATCTACGCATTTGGCACGGGCCGCCGCTATTACGGCGAGCAATACAAGTATCCAGCCACAGCTTCTAGTTGCTCAGCCGCGCCAGCGCAGTGCAGCGCGACCGGCTGGAGCGCGTTCGTAGCGCAGGGTATCGGTTACACGATCACCGGCGGCTACTAAGTGCAAAGCACCTGCTTCTAGGGCACCTCGAGGTGTCCCATTACAGCACCCCCTCGAGCGCAACCTTGGTCGCCGCCAGGCTCTCCCCCAGCGCCTCGATGGCCTGGTCGATGTGCTCCTTCTCCACGATGAGGGGGGGCTCGAGGCGCACCACCTTGGGGTTGTTGAGGCCGAAGGCAGTGAGGATGCCCCGGCTGGCGAGTTCGGCCACCACCAGCGCCCCGATGTCGGCGTCAGTGAACTCCAGGCCCACCATCAGGCCGCGCCCACGCACTTCCTCGATGAACTCGGGGTAGGCGTCCCAGAGCTGCTTCAAGGAGGCCATGAGGTACTGACCCATCTCGAGGGCGCGGGCTGGGAGGTTTTGCTCGAGGGTGACCTCGATGGCCGCCAGGGCTGCCGCCGCCGCAAGGGGATTGCCCCCGAAGGTGGTGGAGTGGATCAGGGGCTCGTGTTTGTAGACCTCGAAGATCTCGGGGCGCACAATGGTAGCGCTGATGGGCATCACGCCCCCGCCCAGGGCCTTGGCGCTGGTGAGGATGTCGGGCTCGACCCCTTCCCAGTCCACGCCCCACAGCTTGCCGGTGCGCCCCAGGCCGGTCTGAACTTCATCAACGATGAGCAGCACGCCCTTTTCACGGGTGATGCGCCGCACTTCGCGCAGATAGCCTTCAGGCGGCACCCGGATGCCCCCCTCCCCCTGGATGGGCTCGACGATCACCGCCGCCGTGTCGGGGCCGATGGCTGCCTCGAGGGCCCTGGCGTCGCCGAAGGGCACCACCGTCACACCCGGCACCAGCGGGGCCGCCGGAAGCTGATAGTGCTCCTTGGGCGTAACCGAAAGCGCGCCGTAGGTCTTGCCGTGGTAGCCGTTCTTGGTGGTGATGAAACCGGGCCGCTTGGTGTGGATGCGGGCGAACTTGAGCGCGGCCTCCACGGCCTCGGCCCCTGAGTTGCCGAAGAAGACCATCGAGAGGTCGCCCGGAGTGATCTCGGCAAGCCTGTGGGCCAGGCGGGCGGTGGGTTCGGAAACCATGACCCGCACCGACATGGGCATCCTGTCGAGCTGGGCCCTGACCGCCTCGAGCACCCTGGGATGGCGGTGGCCCAGCGAGAGCGTGCCGTAGAGGCCCAAGAAGTCCAGGTAGCGCCTGCCCTCGGTGTCCCACACGTAGACCCCTTCGGCGTGGGATTCGACCTTGTCCAGCCCGGTAAAGCGGAGCAAACCCGCCAGGCCAGGGTTGACGTGCTTCTCATACCAGTTGAAAGCTTCCATCAGGGCGATTCTAACACCCTGCCAAGCTGCGCCCGGCGGCGGCATACGGGGCAATGCCATACCCCTATACCCACATTCGTGCTGTCAAGCTGTGCGTCGATTACTCGGGCCACAGGCCCAAGTTCTCACGCTCGACGTGATAGCCAGCGCCCTCGAGCCGCGCCACCACCTCGCGCCCGTGCTCGTCGTCGCGCACCTCGAGCACCAGTTCCACGCCCACCTTGCCCAACGGGGCCAGCCACAGCGCCCGGCGGTGGAAGATATCCACCACGTTGGCCCCGGCCTCGGCCACCTTCTCGACGATGCGGGCCAGGGCTCCGGGGCGGTCAACCAGCGAGAGCTTGAGCAGGATGTAGCGTCCCTGACGTACCAGCACCTGCTCGATGACCCGCGACAGTAAATTGCCGTCGATGTTGCCCCCGCACAGCACGGTGCAAACCACGTCGTCAGACCGCAGCGGGACCCTGCCGGCCAGCAGCGCAGCCACGCCTGCCGCACCCGCCCCTTCCACCACCAGCTTGCTGTTCTGGACGCAGTGGAAGATGCCCCTGGCGATCTCGTCGTCGCTGACTTCGACCACGTCGTCGACGTACTGCTTGATCAGGGGCAAGGTGAGGTCGCCAGGGCGCTTGACGGCGATGCCGTCGGCGATGGTCTGGGCGGCGGTGACGGCCACGGGATGCCCAGCCAAAAGCGAGGGCCGCACCGGAGCGCAGCCTGCCGCCTGCACACCCACCACCCGCAGCGAGGGCTTGAGGCCCTTGGCCGCGATGGCAACACCGGAGATGAGGCCCCCGCCGCCGATGGGCACCACCAGGGTGCTGACCTCGGGTAAAACCGCGAGGATCTCGAGGCCGATGGTCCCCTGGCCCGCGATCACCTGCTCGTCGTCGAAGGCGTGGACCCAGGTGTAGCCGTGCCGCTGGGCTAGCTCACGGGCGTGAGCGGCGGCGTCGTCGAAGGTGAGGCCCTGCAACACCACCTCTGCCCCCAGGGCTTGGGTGGCCTTGACCTTGGTCAGCGGCGCGTACTGCGGCATCACGATCACCGAGCGGATGCCGTGCAGTCGGGCCGCCAGCGCCACACCCTGGGCATGGTTGCCTGCCGAGGGTGCGATCACGCCCCTGGCCTTCTCCTCCTTCGAGAGATGGCTGATCTTGTTGTAGGCCCCACGAATCTTGAACGAGCCGCTCTTTTGCAGGCACTCGGCCTTGACGTAGGCCCTCACGCCGAGTTCCCTGGAAAGCGCCTCGTCGGCCAGCAGCGGGGTTGAAGCGACGATGCCCTCGAGCGTTTTCTGAGCCGCTCGAATCTCAGCCAGCGTGACACTCATCGCCGGGCAACCCTTAGCGTCCACTCGCCAGCAGGCGGAAACGGGAGGTGAGGTAGCTCAGCGCCTGGGCCTCCAGCGCTGCCACGTCCACTTGAGAGTCGTCGCTGCGGCTGTTGAGGAAGATGCTCACCAACCCCTGGCCGCGCTCGCGGATGAGCCAGGCCATCTCGATGGTCCCCAGCACCTTGCCCTGGGCATCCACCTTGCGGGCTACGTAGGAGACCCGCACCTCCTTGGGGTTAGAAGGCTGCTGCACCACCGTGAACGGGCTGTAGCCCGCCGGAGGCGATACCCGCAGCGAATAGAACACCGCCAACTCAGAAGCGAAGGGCGCGGTAAGGTCGGGGCGGTAGGAGGGGTCGGTGCGGCTGACCAGGGCGTCGGTGCCGGTGGCGACGGCCTCGAAGACCATCTCGCCTTTGCCGGTTTCGATCTGCGGCGCACAAGCACCCAGGGCCAGCGCCAGCAGGAGCAATCCAAAGGTCTTTCTCATCGGACGACCTCCTGAAGCCCCAGCAGCCTGGCCCAGTCGGTGGCCTCGCGGGCCTGGGCGTAGGCAGTGTCCATCTGGGCGAGTTGGAGCCTGCCCGAGTACTCCTCGTTGACCGCGTGCCAGTAGGTGTATTCCTCGATCACCCACACCCCACTCTCACGGGTGCCGTTGCCGCTGCCGCGAATCCCGCCGAAGGGCAGGTGGGCCTCGGCCCCCACGGTGGAGTTGTTGATGCTGCTCATGCCGGCCTTGATCCCCACCTTGAAGCGGTAGGCCGAGTGGCGGTGATTGGTGTAGATGGCCGAGGAGAGCCCGTAGGGGTGGGCGTTGGCGTACTCGAGGGCCTGCTCGAGGTCCTTAGCCTTGACCAAGTTGATGGTAGGGCCGAAGATCTCCTGCTCGAACTGGCGCATCCCCGGCGCGGCCTCCCAGACCGTGGGGGTACCGAAGATTCCTGCGTCGGGGTCGCCCCTGAAGCGGGGGTAGGGGTTGCTCGAGGTGATGCGCCCCGAGCCCAGCAGCAGCTTTGCCCCGTCCTGCTCTCCCCACTGGTAGTGCTCGCTCCAGCGCTGGAAGAGGCGCTCGTTCATGAAGGGGCCGTAGGTCAGGTCGTCGTAGAGCAGGGGGTTGCCCACCACCGTGGACTCGGTCTTCTCGAGGAAGCGCCGCTTGAACTCCTCGTAAATGGGCTCCTCGACGATGACGTTGCCCGCGCTGGTGCAGCGCTGGCCGCCGGTGGCGAAAGCGCTCCACCAGGCCCCCTCCACCGCCAACTCGAGGTCGGCGTCGGCCAGCACGATCAGGGGGTTCTTGCCGCCGAGCTCGAGGGTCGGACGGATGAGGTTGCGCCCGGCCACCTCCCCGATCTGGCGACCCACGGCGGTGCTGCCGGTGAAGGCGAACTTGTTCAAGAGCCCCTCGTCCATTAGCTCGATAAGCCACTGGCCGGCGGAGTCCTTGCCTGCGCCGAAGACCACGTTGACCACGCCTGGCGGCAACCCAGCCTCCTCGAAGAGCTTGACGAAGACGTAGGAGAGGGCCGGGGAGTCTTCCGAGGGCTTCCAGACAACAGTGTTGCCGGTGAGCACCGCCGGGATGATTTTCCAGGAGGGCACGGCGATGGGGAAGTTGCCCGCGGTGATCATGCCTGCTACCCCCAGGGGGCGGCGGAAGGTGAAGAGCTCCTTGTTGGCCATCTCGCTGGGCACGGTCTGGCCGTAGAGCCGCCGGCCCTCCGAAGCGAAGAACACCGCGGTATCGATGGCCTCCTGCACGTCCCCGCGGGCTTCCTTGAGGGTCTTACCGATCTCGCGCACCATCAGGCGGCTGAGGGTTTCCTTCTCGCGGGCCAGCACGCTGGCGAAGTTCATCAGCACGCTCCCGCGCACCGGCGCGGGGGTGCGGGACCACTCCTCAAAGGCCTTGCGGGCGACCTGTACGGCTCGTCGCACCGTTTCCTTGGAAGCTTCGGGGAAGCGGGCGGTGAGGTCTTCGCGGTCGGAGGGGTTGTGCCGCTCGAGCACCCTCCCCTCGAACACCTCCTCCCCGCCGATGAGGTGGCCGATCTCCAGGGCGTTGCCGTATTTGCTCTTGAGTGTGTTCATAGGGCTATCCTAATCCGAGTCCTGACCTCGAGCCTACTGCTGCTGGGTCTGCTGCTGCTTGTACAGCAGGGCCTCGAGGGTCGCCGGGGGCACCATCTCGCTCACGTCGCCGCCATAGCGGGCGATCTCCTTGACCATGGTGCTGGAGATGAAGGACCAGCGGGTGGCGGCCATGATGAACAGCGTCTCCGGGTGGGGGGGGTACTGGCGGTTGAGGTGGGCCATCTGCAGCTCGTACTCGTAGTCCGAGACTGCCCGCAGGCCCTTGACGATCACCTTGGCCTCGAGCGACTTGAGGAAGTCCACCAGCAGGCCTTGAAAAGTGTGCACCTGGACGTTGCTGAGGTTGGCCTGAGCCACCGCGTCGCGGATGATGTGAACGCGCTCCTCGGCGCTGAAAAGTTGCCGCCCGCGCTTAGAAGGGTTCTCCAGCACTGCCACCGTGACGCGCTCGAACAGGCGGCTGGCCCGTCGGATCACGTCGAGGTGGCCGTTGTGCAATGGGTCGAAGCTACCAGGATAAACCACGTGCATGTGTCCTCCAGAAAGGCAAGGGAAAGTCTATCCCAAAATCCCCCTCAAGGCTCCTGGCGCACGATGGTCAGGCAGTTGGCGCCGTAGACCCGGCGCTCGCCTATGGGCAGGTGCAGCTCGGTGGGATGTTGCAGGATGCGCAGGCCGCCCGGCTCGATGATGTCGGCCTCGAGCAGCCGCTGGAAGTCCTGCAGCAGGTCGTGGGGATAGGGCGGGGCCATGAAGGCCACCACGAAGCGCAGCCCTCGCCGCGCGGCGAGCTCGAGGTAGCGCTCGACCGCCATGGGCTCGATGTGCACCTCGAGCCTGGCCCTCATGGCGTTCTCGCGCAAAAACTGCTGGGCCTGCCGGTCGACTTCTACCAACGTCACCTCGAAGCCCTCGCTGGCCGCCTCGAGGCCGACCGCCCCCGATCCCGCATACAAGTCGAGGAACTTCCCCCGCTGTGGATAGCGCAGCCGCAGGTAGTCGAACAGGGCCTTACGCAGGCGTACCGGGCTAGGGCGGGCCGAGGCGGGCACCTTGAGGGCCACACCCCGCGCCACTCCTCCCAGGATGCGCAGGTTCATCGCGGTTGGGGAACCAGGCTGGGGATCTGGATAGCCTGGGGATTGCGGAACCAGAGCTTGCAGCTAAAAGAACCCACGGCTGGTTTGGGCACCACCACCCTAAACGCGCTGCTCTTGCCGCTTCCCAGCGAGCGAAGGCTGATGAAAGCCGAATTGCTGACGACCTGCGCGCCTAGGGTGACTTGAAGGTTGGCCCGAACGTCCTTCAGGGTGCCCTGGGTGAGGTTGAGCACGACCCCTTCGGCTACAACGGTTCTTCCCTCACGCTTGCAGCTCCACTCCTGCACCCTGAGCTTGTACGGCTCGACCTGGGCCAGCGCCAGCGATACGAAAACGACCAGCAAAAGCGAGTAAAAACGCATAACCAAGTGCCTCCAGCGTTGTCGTTCGTCGGGACCCCACGGTGCGTGCTAAAGCCCTCAGACAGGACTACCTGTGTATGGCCAGTTGGACAAGCTCACCGTGGGGTGACTCAGACCTCTGGAGGGCATTCTACCCCAAGACAAAAGCCGCCTCTCGGCGGCTCGCGGGGTCTGGTCGAGGAGAGAGGATTCGAACCTCCGACCCCCTGGACCCGAACCAGGTGCGCTACCAGGCTGCGCTACTCCTCGTCCGGCATCCAAGTATAGACAGGCAGGGAGGCTTTGTCTAGCCAGCGCAGTCTCAGCAGGGCTTTCTCGAGGCTCGTGCAGGTGAGCCCGAGTGCGCCAGGCGCAAAACGCTGAACATCCAAAAGCACAGTCAACGGCGTCTTGGGTCCTATGGCCCCACTACCGGCTATCCACCACCCCCACCTTCTCCGCCAGCAAGGCCTTCAACCCCTCCTCGTCCAGCACCGGAACACCGAGTTCCTGCGCCTTCTGGAGCTTGCTCCCCGCGCCCGGCCCGGCCACCACGTAGCTGGTCTTCTTGCTCACCGAACCCGAAACCTTGGCCCCCAGGGCCTCGAGCTCGCGGCTCACCTCCTCGCGGGGGCGGGAAAGCTCGCCGGTGAGCACGAACGTCAGGCCCGCCAGCGCGTCGCCTTTGGGCTTCTCCTTGGCTTCGAACTCGACCCCGGCCCGGCGCAGGGCCTCGATGAGCTGTAGCATCTGAGGCTTGTGCAGCGCCTCGTAGATGGCCCTAGCCGTGGTCTCGGCCACGTCCTCCACCGCGTCGAGTTCCTCCACCGAGGCCGCGATGATGCGGTCGAGGTGACCGAAACGGCGGGCCAGGGTGCGCGCCAGCGCTTCCCCCACTTGGGGCAGGCCAAGGCCGAATAGCAGGCGCTCCAGTCCCCGGTGCTTGGAGGCCTCGATCTGCTCGAGCAGCTTCCTCGCGCTTTTCTCGGCCTTGCGCTCGAGGCCGGCGACGTCCTCCAGGCGCAGCTTGTAGAGGTCGGCCACGTTCTTGACCAGGCCCGCGGCCAGCAGTTGCTCGATGAGCTTCTCTCCCAGACCCTGGATGTCCATAGCCCGGCGGCTGGCATAGTGGCGGATGGATTCGAAGGCCTTGGCCGGGCACAGCGGGTTGGGGCACAGGTGTACCTTCCCCGAGAGCACCAACTCGGTCTGGCACTCAGGACAGTGGGTGGGCCACACCACCGGGCGCTCCCTTCCCGTGCGCTGCTGCTCGATCACCCGCAGCACCTCGGGGATCACCCCGCCCGACTTGTGCACCAGCACCGTATCCCCGATGCGCAAGTCCAGCTCGGCGATGTAGCTCTCGTTGTGCAGCGTCACCCGGCTCACCGTGGAGCCCTCGAGGTGGACGGGCTCGAGCTCGGCCACCGGGGTCACCCTGCCGGTGCGCCCGACCTGGAAAGTCACGCCCAGCACGCGGGTGGTCTTTTCCTCGGCGGGAAACTTGTAGGCGATGCCCCAGCGCGGGCTCTTGGCAGTGAAGCCCAGTTCCCGCTGCAAGCGGAGTTCGTCCACCTTGACCGTGATGCCGTCGGCCTCGAAGGGCAGCTCCCGCCGCCGGGAGAGCATCTCCTGATAGGCCGCCTCGACCTCCTGCGCGCCCTTGACCCGGCGATGGTGGGGTTCGACGGCGAAGCCCAGCTCGGCCAGCCGCCCCAGCAACTCGAACTGACCCGCCACCCCCAGGG
>NZ_QWLA01000002.1 GCF_003574095.1 Calidithermus roseus | reverse complement strand
GCTGAATAGTCTGGGCTGAGATATTCCCGGCGCTGCCCACGTAGAAGGAGGGTGTCCACAAATGACCGCCGCCCTTGCCCCGCCGTAGCCTTGGGAACTCTTGCAGGATGCGCCGGGCCGACACGCCCTTCAGTATCTTCGCCACGGCCGAGGGTGCCCACTTGGGCGGTACAGAAAGGAAAAGGTGCACGTGGTCGGGCATGACCTCCATGCCTAGCACTGCCCAGTCCCTCATCAAGCAGGCCTCCCGGAATACCTGCATCAGCCTTTCGCGCACCTAAGCGACCCCAAGCTCTACCTCCACCTTGCGCAGCAAGGGCAAAGGGTTTGGCAATGGGGGTTCGAGGTATAGTTCCAGGGCCTCCCGCAGATTTTGTAGGGCCTCTTCCTCGTTGGTTCCCTGGCTGGCCACGTCCACCTCGAGGCACTGGGCTACCCACAGGTTATCCTCACGCCACAGATGAGCCGTGAACTGCTGTTTCATGACTTTATCGTATCACCCATCAGTTACTGCGTTGGTCCCGATCTTTACCAATTCTTTACCCCAGGCCCCCATACTGGTTTCAAAGGCGATGGAGCTCGCCATAACCGCCCCCAGGGCTGATAGCTCCTACTCCAAAAGGGGTAGGGGTTTCTCTTACCTGCCCCGACCACAGGGAGGACAGGCATGGAGAATATCTGGTTTTCGGCGGCGCTCTGGTTGGGGCTGGCCCTTCTGGCTACCCTGCTTTCCATCTGGTTAGGTTTGTCGGTGGCCCTGACCGAGATTGTGGTAGGGGTGGCGGCGCAGCTCGGGGTGGGGGCAGCCCTGGGGCCCAAGGTGCTGGGGGCTGAGCAGGGCTGGATTGTTTTTCTGGCCGGGGTGGGGAGCATCGTGCTGACCTTTCTGGCCGGGGCCGAGCTCGAGCCCGAAGCCTTCCGCAAAAGCTGGAAGGAGGCCACCGTGCTGGGTCTGGCCGCTTTTCTGGCCCCCTTCCTGGGGGTGGCGGCCATTGCCCACTACCTCCTGGGGTGGGCCGCACAGCCGGCCTGGCTGGCCGGGGTGGCCCTCTCCACTACCAGCGTGGCGGTGGTGTATGCGGTCATGCTCGAGCTGGGCCTCAACAAAACCGCCTACGGCAAACTCATCCTGGCGGCCTGCTTTGTGAACGACCTAGCAACGGTGGTGGCCCTGGGGCTGCTCTTTGCGCCGTTTGGCCTGCGTACCCTGCTTTTTGCCCTGGGCCTGGCGGGGGGGCTGTTTGTACTTTTGAAGGTTACCGGGCCCTTCTTCCAAAAGTATGGGGGGCGTACCAGCGAGCTCGAGGCCAAGTTTCTGCTCTTTGCCCTGTTTGCGCTGGGGGGGCTGGCGGTCTGGAGTGGCTCCGAGGCGGTGCTACCGGCCTATCTGGTGGGCATGGTGCTGGCCGGCACGGTGGGCAAGGATCACGCCCTGGTGCGCCGCTTGCGCACCCTCACCTTCGGTTTCCTGACCCCCTTCTATTTCATCCGGGCTGGCTCGCTGGTGCAGATGCCGGTGCTGGTGAGCGGCTTTGGGGTTTTTGCGGCGCTGCTGTTGGGCAAGATGCTCACCAAGTTCGTGGGCGTTTTTCCGGTGACCCACCGCTACCGCTACCCGCAGGGGGAGTCCATGTACACCACCCTCTTGATGAGCACCGGGCTGACCTTCGGCACCATCAGCGCCCTGTATGGCCTGAGCCACGGCATCATCAGCGCGGCGCAGTACTCCTACCTGGTCGCGGCGGTAATCGCCAGCGCGGTGGTGCCTACCTGGCTGGCCAACCGCTTCTTCCTGCCGAGGCGGCACCTGGAGCAGGTGCCCAAATCCACCCAGGAGGTGGCGGCGTGAGGCTGACCGAGAACCACCGCCGGGTACTCTCGCTGGCCCTGGCCGAGTTGGAGGAGTACCTGCTCTTGCTCGAGCGTGCCCTGACCGAGGAGCCCCTGGTGGGGCACCTGTACCAGGAGACCAACGCCCTGCAAAGCCACGAGCGGGCGGAGAGCATCGTGAAGGTGGCGGAGGGGCTGCGGGGGCAGGTGGGCGAAGTGGCCCGCTTGCTGGCCCTGGAGCCGGTTCGGCACGACCGGTTTGATTTGATCTGGGCGGGTCTTTCGGCCCACTGGGCCAACCTGGAGGAGCTACGCCCGGCCCATCTGAGCAGTTACGGGCCGCTCAAACCGGAGGTGGCGGGCTTTTTGGAGGTTCGGTTGTCGTTGCTCGAGCGGGGTCTAGAGCGAATCGAGAACATTTTGACGGAGGTGGAGGATGTTCAGGCGAATCGTGGTGGGGTTTGACGGCTCGGAATCCTCGCGCAAGGCCCTGCTGGAGGCCCTCGAGCTGGCCCGGGCCTTTCAAGGGGAAGTGCATGCGGTGGCGGTGGTGCGGCCTCCGGAGTTTGCCGAGCTCGAGGGCGAGGTGGAAGGAGCCCTGAACCAGGCCCAGGCCGCCCTCAGCGAGGCCTTTAGCTGGGCCCGGGCCGCCGCCCACAAACATGGGGTGGCGCTACACCTGCACCGCCGGGTGGGGCATCCGGCTGAGGTGCTGATGCGCTACGCCGAGGAGCAAGGGGCCGATTTGATGGTGCTGGGACGGCGCGGGCTCACGCCGGTGCAGCGCTGGATGCTGGGCTCGGTCTCGGAACGGGTGCTGCGCTATGCGCCCTGCCCGGTGATGGTGGTGCAGTGAGGGCTGGGATGAGCTTCTGGCAGAGTTTTTTCTCCAACCGCTATCTGCTCATCTTTCTGGGGGGTGCGGTGGGCTCGGTGCTCCGCTATGGTCTGGGCAGCCTGATCCAGAGTGGCCTGGGCAGCGGTTTTCCCTGGAGCACCCTGACCGTCAACCTGCTCGGCAGCTTTTTGATTGGCCTGGTGCTGCGGCTCTCTGCCGAGGGCGCGGTTTCGCAGGAGGGCCGTTTTCTCCTGGCGATGGGCTTTTGTGGGGGCTTCACCACCTTTTCCACCCTGAGCTGGGAAGCCTTGGGGTTGTTGCAGGACCGACAGTGGGTTTCCTGGATGCTCTATACCCAACTGAGCCTGCTGCTGGGCCTCTTGCTGACCTGGTTGGGCTACAGCCTGGGAGGACGGATGGTGGCCTAGAGGGAGGTCTGCATGAAACTGCAAGGTGAAGCCAAGCTACTCCGAATATTCATCGGTGAGGCCGACCACTGGCACGGCAAGCCGCTGCACGAGGCGATTGTGATCGAAGCCCGGCGCTTCGGGCTGGCGGGGGTGAGCGTGTTCAAAGGTTTTGAAGGGTATGGGGCCCACTCGCGCATCCACAGCAGCAAAATTCTTCAGCTCGCTGAAGACCTGCCGGTGCTGGTGGAAATTGTAGACGCCGAGGAGAAAATCCGCGAGTTCCTGCTGGTGCTGGATCAGATGGTGCAGGAGGGGCTCATCACCATGGAAAAGGTAGAGGTAATCCGCTACCTGCCCAAGGAGCGGTCATGAGGCTCTTGTTGCTGAGCGATATCCACGCCAACCCCTGGGCCCTGGAGGCCATAGAGCGGAGGGTGGGGCCGGTGGACGCGGTACTGGTGGCCGGCGATGTGGTGAACTACGGGCCCGAGCCCGGCGCGGTGCTGGACTGGCTGACCAGCCGACGCGCGGTGGCGGTGCGGGGCAACCACGACCAGGCAGTGGCCTTTCGGCAAGACCCCAAAGCCGCCCCGGCCAAAGCCAGGCTGGCCCGGACGCTTGCCGAATGGACCCGCCAGCGACTCACCGCTTCCCAGATGGCCCTCCTGCGCAGTCTGCCGGTGCAGCTCACCTGGGAGCTGTCGGGCGTTCGGGTGGCCATGGTGCACGCCACCCCAAGCGACCCCCTCTACGATTATCGCCTGCGCCCCGACGCAGACAGGCCCTTGCTGGCCGCGCTTTGCGCCGGGGTGAAGGCCGATCTCTTGCTGGTCGGTCACACCCACCTGCCCCTGGTGCGCCGGGTAGGAGAGCTGGTGGTGATCAACCCTGGTTCGGTGGGGCAGCCCCTGGACGGCGATCCCCGTACTGCCTTTGCCCTCTGGGAGGACGGCGAGGTGCGCCTGTGTCGCCTGGAGTATGACCGCACCCCGTTGCTGGCCGCGCTGGAACGCCTGCCGCTGGAGGAGCATGTGTGCCACGAGCTGCGCCGGCTCTACCTCGAGGCCCGGCTCTAGGAGGAGAGGTATGCAAGCACAACTCAGGTTTCTGGCAGGTCCTGCCGACCTCTACCAGGTGGTGGCGTGGCTCTGCGAGGTGCGCGAGGCCCCGCTGGAGGAGGCCGCCCCGGTCTTGCGGGCGACCGTAGACCAGCCCCTGGAGACCCTCGAGCTGGCCGAGCGGCTGGGCCTGGTGGTCCAAAGCGGACTGGCCTTGATGCCCACCCCCTTGGGCTGCGCCTGGGCGGCGCGGCCCGAGGTGCGACCTCCGACCTTCGATGGTGTGCTGGGTGGGCTTCCCCTTGAAACGGTGCGGGCCCGCCTGCGGCGGGCCGGTGGGCGGCTCTCACTCGTGGCCCTGGCCGACTGGGGGGAGTGGCTTGGCTACTGGCAGCAGGATGCAGGCTGGCTATGGCTCCGGGAGGCTGCATGAAAACCAATACCCAGACAGCCTGGCGGCTGGTGGTGGGCCTGGGGCTGGTGAGCCTCTTTGCCGACTTCACCTACGAGGGCGGGCGCAGCATCAGTGGGCCCTTTCTGGCGGTGCTGGGGGCCGGGCCTTTGCTGGTGGGGGCGGTAGCTGGGGTGGGCGAGTTCCTGGGCTACCTGGTACGCCTGTTTGCCGGGCGCTGGGTGGATCAGAGCGGCCAGCCCTGGCGGCTTATGTACCTGGGCTATGCCCTGAACCTGCTCTCCATCCCGGCCCTGGCCCTGGCACCCTCCGCCTGGGGTGCGGCCCTGCTCTTGTTTCTCGAGCGCCTGGGCAAGGGCCTGCGCACCCCGGCGCGCGATGCGCTGCTCTCCCATGCGGGCGATCGTCTGGGCCAGGGCAAGGTCTTTGGCCTGCATGAGCTACTCGATCAATCGGGGGCGTTTCTAGGGCCCCTGCTGGTGGCCTTGCTGGTGAGCCTGGGGGGTTACCGCCTGGGGTTTGCCGGACTCCTCGTGCCGGCGCTGCTGGCCCTGGTCTTCCTGCTATCGGCCCGGCGGCTCGATGGGGTGGCCAGGCCGTCCGCGCAGCAGGACTGGGAAAGCCTTCCCCGTGCTTACTACGCCTATTTGCTCTTTGCCATGCTTACGGTGGCAGGGTTTGCGCACTTTCAGTTGGTGGCCTACCACCTGGAGGCAACCCGGGCCGTCCCGGCGGCCACCATCCCGCTCCTGTTCGCCCTGGCCATGGGGGTCGACGCCCTGGTGGCCTACGGGGTGGGGCACCTCTTTGACCGCCTGGGGCTCCGGCTGCTCTGGGGGGTGCCGGCGCTGAGTCTGGCGGCGGCCCCGTTGTTCGTCCTGGGGCAAGGCCTGGGTGTGCTGGTGCTGGCGGCGCTCCTCTGGGGCAGTGCGCTGGGCCTGCAAGAAAGCCTGATGCGTACGGCGGTGGCCGTCCTGAGCCCGCAGGCCCGCCGGGGCAGCGCCTACGGCCTCTTCGATACCGCGTTTGGGGGGGCCTGGATGCTGGGCAGCCTGGCCATGGGTTTCTTTTACAGTCTGGCCCCCCGGCATCTGGTAGCCTTTGCGGTGCTGCTGCAAATAGCTGCTGCGCTGTTTCTGTGGCGTTTTTACGCCACCTTGAAGGAGGTACGGGCGTGAAGCTCTTCCAAAGGCCGCCCCCACCCGACCTGGCCCGCCTGCAAAGTGAAAAAGCAGCCCTGGAGGCGCGGGTGGCCCAGCTCGAGCAGGACCTGGCCTTCTGCGAAAAACAAAACCACCGCCTGGCACAAGACGCGGGCCCGGCGCTTCGGGAGAACGCCGTGCTGCGTTACCAGCTTTACAAGTGCGAAAGCGACCGGCAGGTGCTGGAGTTTCATGTGCAGGGCAGCCGGGCCGAGGCGGGTGCGGCCCTCAACCTGCTCCACCGGCTGGCCCCTCCGGGCGCTGCCGAGCAGATGGAGCCGCTCGAGGCCACGCTGTTGTTCTTGTACCAGGCCCGCACGCTGGGGGTCTGGCGCGAGGCGCTGGAGCCGCTGGAAGAGCAGGCCCAAAGCCTGTGGCAGGCCGAGCACGGCGAACCCTGGCGCTTCGAGGGCGAACGTTGGCTGGCTCTGAGTGTGGCCGCCCTCCTGCGGCGGCTCGAGCAGGCCCGCAGCCAGAGTCTGGAAGGGGCCGCCCGCCCGGCCGATGGCCTCAGGGCCTTCGACCCGAACCTGGCCGCCCTGGCCGGCGGGCTCCAGCAGGCCCTGGTTGCCCTCGCCTCAGAGGAGGTCCCATGACGCCCAGCCTGCTCTGGCCCGAAGCCCCTGCTTCGCTGGTGATGGAGCCACCACCCTACTTCTTCGACCTAAACCTCGACCGGGTGGTGGAAAAGGCCGTGGGGGGCCTCGAGTTCGACCTGCGCCCACTCTACTACACCCCCCTGCGCGATCCGGAAGCCATCCGCTACCGCCAGGCGGTCTTTGCCGATCTGGCAGACCCCCTGCTCAGGGAGGCCCTACGAGCCTTTGTCCAGGCCCAGCAAGAGCTCAGGCGGCTGTTGAAACTGGCCCGGACCCTTAGCAACCCCTACCAGCAACAGGGCTATTTTCTGCAGGCGGCCCTGCTCTACGTGCGCTCGACGCAGGCGCTGGGCCAAGCCTTGGACAGCTCGAGCCTGGCCTCGGAGGGGCTGAAGCGGGTGCGGGCTTTCCTCGCGCAGTACCGGGCCTCGGCGGGTTTTGCGGCTCTGGCTCAGGAGGCCCAGGGTTTGCAGGCGGCCCTGGCGGCCATCCGCTATACGCTGCACATCCAGGGTGACCGGGTCACGGTGCGCGCCTGGGCCGGCGAGCCCGACTACCAGACCGAGCTCGAGGCCGCTTTCGCCCGCTTCCGCCAGGGCCACTCGAAGGACTACCGGGTAAGCTTTTCGGACTGGAACCAGCTCAACCACATCGAGGAGCGCATTCTGGAGGGGGTGGTGGGGCTCTTTCCCCAGGTCTTCGCCGAGCTGGCCGCCTTCACCCTGCGCCACCCAGGCTTTCCCGATCCTGTGCTCGCCACGCTTGATTGGGAGGTACAGTTCTTCCTGAGCTATCTGGACTACCTTCAGCCCTTGCAGACGGCGGGGCTCTCTTTTTGCCTTCCGGAGATTGCCCAAGACAAGTGGGAATCGCTTCGAGAGGGTTTTGAGCTGGCCCTGGCCCGCCAGCAGCTAGAAGCTGGCGGCAAGGTGGTACCTAACAGTTTTTACCTAGAGGATCCGGAGCGCATTCTGGTGGTGACCGGCCCCAACCAGGGCGGCAAGACCACCTTTGCCCGCATGGTCGGTCAGGTGCATCACCTGGCCCGGCTGGGCCTGCCGGTGCCCGGAACCGAGGCCCGCCTATTCCTCTGCGACCAGATTTTTACCCATTTTGAACGAGTCGAGGCCGCTGAAGCATTGCGCGGCAAGCTACAGGATGAGCTGCTGCGGGTGCGGCAGGCGCTCCTGCAGGCCACTTCTGAAAGCCTTTTCGTGTTTAACGAGATGTTCGCTTCAACCTCGCTCGAGGACGCGCGGTTTTTGAGCCGTGAGGTTTTGGAAAGCGTCCGGAGGCTCCAGGCTTTAGCGGTGGTGGTGACCTTTCTGGATGAGCTGGCCTCGCTAGGCCGGGACACCGTGAGCCTGGTGGCGGAGGTCAGCCCCGACGACCCCACCCTGCGTACCTTCCGGATCTTGCGCCGACCTGCCGATGGCAAGGCCTATGCCCTGGCCATTGCGTCGAAGTATGGGCTCACTTACGAGCGGCTGATGGCCCGCCTGGCCCGAACCGCCCCCACCCCCCTTGCCGGCGGAGGATCACCATGAAAGTGCACTTGCTCTATCCCGACCGGGACTTTACACCAACGCCTCTTTGGGCCGAACAGCAGGCCGACCTGACCCAGGACCTGGATCTGGATGTGCTCTGGTCGGCTATGGCCGAGGGGGACGTGGCGGTGCGCGAGGCGGTCGAGCGGGTCATGCTCGCCAGCCTGAGCGTGGCCCCAGAGGTGGTGGCCTACCGCCAGGCCGTTCTTCGGGACGCGCTCCAGAACCCCCCTGCCCTCGAGGCCCTCTACAAGCTGGTCGGCGAAGCCCTGCTGAGCGAGAAAAAAACTCGGCACTGGGCCTTTGGCCGGTCGCCTGGCTCGGTGCTACAGCGGGCCCTGGAGCTTTTGGGTCTCCTGCTCGAGCGGCTCCACCAACTGCGGGCCTGGGCAGCCTCAGCGGAGGGGCGCTTTCAGTCGGCGGCCTTCCGGCGGCTCATAGCCAGCGTGCAAGAAGACCTGCCCGAAGATTACCTGAAACAGGTGCAGGGCTATCTGCAAGACCTGCGCTTCCGTGAGGGTTTGCACCTGGGGGCGAGGCTGGGGCCGGGCAACAAAGGCGAGGACTACCGGCTGCTGAAAACCCCCACCTCCACCGAGCCCTGGTACAGGCGGCTTCTGGCCCGAAAACCCCCTGCCTTTACCTTTACCCTGCACCCCCGCGACGAGAGCGGGGCCCAGATTTTGCGCGAACTCCAGGACCGGGGCCTCAACACCACCGCCAACGCCCTGGCCCAGTCGGTGGACCACATCCTGGGCTTCTTCGCCCAGCTCCGCACCGAGCTGGCCTTCTACCTGGGAGCCCTGAACCTCCACCAGAAGCTACAGACCCTGGGCGTACCCCTTTGCTTCCCTGTGGTGGACCCCAGGCCAACCTGTGCCTTCGAAGGGCTTGGCGATGTCGCGTTGGCCCTGCGCTCAGGAGGGCCTGTGGTAGGCAACAACCTGCCAATGGGCTCCGGTTTGCTGGTCATCACCGGGGCCAACCAGGGCGGCAAGACCACCTTTTTGCGCAGCCTGGGTCAGGCCCAGCTAATGCTCCAGTCGGGGCTATTCGTGGGCGCCCGGGCCTTTACTTCGGGGCTTTGTGCGGGGGTTTTCACCCATTTCAAGCGCGAGGAGGATCCCACCCTCAAAAGCGGCAAGTTCGACGAGGAGTTATCGCGTATGAGCCGGATTGTGGATCATCTGCGTCCCGGCGGTTTGGTGCTTCTCAACGAGCCGTTTGCGGCAACCCACGAGCTCGAGGGGGCCGAAGTGGCCTACCAGGTGGTGCGGGCGCTGCGGGCCCAGGGGGTGCGGGTGTACCTGGTAAGCCACATGTACAGCCTTACGCGCAGGCTATTGGAGGAAGGCTTTCCCGATGCGGTGTTCCTGCGGGCCGAGCGAAAGCCCGATGGCAGCCGGAGCTACCGTATGCTGCCCGGCGAACCCCTGAGCACCAGCTTTGGCCCCGATGTCTATCAGCAGGTTTTCGAACCTGCGTCCGTCTAGCGACCTCCTGATCCCACGCCCTCAAGACAACGCATAAACCTGGGGTCAAAGCAATAACCCCCTCGAGGTTTCTCGAGGGGGGCGAGGAGGGCAAGATACAACGGGGAGGGCAAGATGCAATCAGGGCTTAGTTGCTGGCCAGGAGCTGCGGTGTGGCGGTGACGGTCAGGCTCTGGCCCTCGCGCCAGATTTTGAGCGTGACCGGCTGGCCTGCGGCACCTTCCAGCACCCCCCGCAGGTCGTTGATGTCCTGGATGGGGGTACCGTTTACCTCCTGGATAACGTCCCCGTTCAGGCCCAGCTGCTGTACCGTGCCATCCGGGGCCTGCACCTGAAGGAACTTGGTGGGTGCTTTCAACCCGGCCTTCTCGGCGGGAGAGCCTTTTTCAACGCTCTGCACCATCAGACCATCCTCGGGCAGGTTATTGGCCTTCAGGGTCTGGGGATTGTAGGCGGCCAGGGGTACCACCGATACCCCAAGGCGTGGGCGGGAGGCCAGAATCTCCTTGTCGCTGATGTTTTTGCCCTGCTCGAGCTGCTTGAGGTACTGTTTGGCCAGGTTGATGGGAATGGCAAAGCCCACCCCAGCGTTCTGGGCGTTGCCAAATTGCCCGGACGGCGAGATGATGGCGGTGTTGATGCCGATGACCTGGGCCCTCGAGTTGAGCAATGGCCCACCAGAGTTCCCTGGGTTGATGGCGGCGTCGGTCTGGATCAGGGTGGGCACCAGGGCATCCACTGCGCCGGGGTTGCGGCGCACTGCCGAGACGATACCGGTCGAAACGCTGTAGTCGAGGCCAAAGGGATTCCCGATGGCGATGGTTTTCTCGCCTACCCGTACCTGATCGGAGTCGCCCAGCGCTAGGGGCTTGAGCAGCTCTGCAGGGGCCTGTACCTGGATAACCGCCAGGTCGAGTGGCTGGGCCGTGCCTAGTACCTTAGCGGTGTAGCTCTTGGGGCTGTCCTTGAATCGCACGGTGATCTGACTGGCCCCCTGCACCACGTGGTAGTTGGTCAAGATGTGGCCTTGCTTGTCGAGCACAAACCCCGAGCCAGTGCCCTGCTGGGGCTGGGGTTGCAGGAAGGGGGCAAAGGGCTGGAGGTTATCGGGCAGGCTGGCTGCCGGGTTGCTGCGCACCGAGATGTAGACCACCCCTTCGCTGGCGGTCTGGGCGATCTCCACAGTGTTTCGTTCATCGGACAGCAGACCCTGGAGGCTGCTCGGGACTGGACTGGGGGCCGTGCTGGACTGACCATGGCTAAACGCGAACCACAAGGCCGACCCCGAAAGCACCGCCACCGCCAGCAGGCTGGAGGTTTTGAGTACTGTGCTCTTCATGGCTGTTTCTCCTTGGCTTGCCTGGCAAGCACAGTCTGAAGGGTAGTCGGTCGTGGTTTAAGTTCGGTAAAGGTCGGCCAAGTTGGAAGCGAAGCCTGAGGGGTAGCCTTCCAGTTCAACTCACCCGACGGGTGGCTTTTCTGGATTGCTTTGTCGGCTCTCGTTGGTCGGGTTGATTCGTTTTCGTTTGGCGATGAACCAACCCCAATCTGCTATTGGGAACTCCAGATCCGCTGCCGTCACCGCCAGATCAACACCTGCACCCAGCATCTGACCTTTGGCCTTCTGATCTACCTCTACCTGAAAAAGCTGAAACTGCAGACCTGTTCTGGTGTGTTTGTGCTCCGTCGCAATTTCTCGCAAGTTGACCCTGGACAGGAGTGACCTGTACACCTTCCTGGACACGGCTGTTTAAGTCTTGCGTAAGTTTGAGTAGGAAGGGCGGGTTGAGATACCAAGCCCAGCTTGCTCACCAGGTGAAACTGCTTTGCATGAAGGTGGCCTCGAGGTGCACCGGCCAAATCCGATCCAGGAACAGGGTGTGGTTGGTAACGGTTTCGCTGGAGATGGGCTTGGCCGCGAGAAGGGCGCTCAGGGCTTGGCTTCCGGCAAAGGCCGTGGCGTACAGCTGAACCCCCTGGCCTGACGCAGGCACCACCCCGGAGAAACCCGGGGCATTCTCCAGATCCACGTAGTAGGTGGAACTGCTCCCCAGGGCTCCCGGGCTCAAGTAGTGCCGCCAGTTGCGCACCCCCGGCTCTTCCAGGGAGAGGGCATAGCCCAGGAAGGAAAGGCCGGGGCTGAAACCTCCGGCGCTAAGATTGCTGAAGGTGGGAAGAGCCGTGGCGGTGTGGGTCTGGTTGCCCGAGAGGCTCAGGGGGGGCACGCCGAGGTTCAGCGTGGCCCCAGCGGCCACCGCCGGGTCCATGGCATTCATCCGCCAGAAGGCGTAACTAAACCCATGGTAGGTCCAGAACTGGAAAAAGTCTTTGGCCGAAAGGCTGGGGCGGCCCACCCCCTGGGTTCCTCCGGGCCAAGCAGCCAGGGGGAGCTGGACGGAGGTGGTGAGGATCAGGCCAGCCTCGGAGAGGAAACCGGGAGGGGCGGTGACGGTTAGGGTTGGGGTGACGGCCAGGGAGATGGGCCCTACCAGGGTTGTGCCCGGCCCTACGGAAATGGGGCCGGTGCGACCAAAGTACGGAGTTCCCCCGCTGTCTACCCCGAAGACCCCCACCTCGCGCCCGATACCTTGGGGTAGGGGCAGGCCAGAAAAGGCTGCCCCGCTCAGGGAAACCTGGCCCCGGGCGGAGGCCGCGGTGCCGCTTTGAAGGGCCTGGCTCAGACTGCCCCCAACCGTTACGGTAGGACTGGCATAGGCGCTGGGGCAGCGCACCACAAGGCTCGAGGAGAGCTCCGCCCGGCTCAGGTCCAGGCTGGCGTAGGACTGGGTGGAACCGCTGCTCGGACAGCGAAAGGCCACCTGGAAACGGGTTCCTGGGGGGATGGGTAGGTTCCAACTGGTCTGGGAAAGGGGTAAGGCGTTCCAAGGCAGGCCAGCGGTAGAGGGGGGAGGGCCCAGCCGCCAGGCCCCGGCGAGGGGCTGTAGGGGCTCCCCGAGCCCATCCACCAGGGTTACGTTCAGGGCCTGAGGCCCGCCGCCCGAGCAGGCGGTCAGGAGTGACAGAAGCAAGAGGAGAGGCCAAAAACGCTTCATAGATTCCCTTTATTGCCCGCTGTAGCTGGGATTTATCGTGCCTATCTTGATCTCATCAAGAGCGACCTCGCAGAAGAGGCCCGAGGGTTGGGTGTGCAAGGCCCCAAGCCAAAGCGGTAGGGTATTGTTGGTGACACCACTAGGCGCAGTGAAGGTACCCGCAGGGCTTCCGTTTACGTAGAAGGCTCCATTAGTACCATCTACCTTCACCGCTACCTTAGCCCAGGTGCCACTAGAAGGAGGATTGAAGTTAGCAGAGAAGGAGTTAGAAAAAAAGGTTTGATTCCCCAGCCTAAAAGCCGCCCGAACCACTCCTGAGCTCACTCCTTCCAGGTAAAGGGCGTATCCGTTCTGGGTGGCCTGATCCCATTTGTCCAGCACAGGATAGAAGGCTAAAGCCCCACACCCCACTGGGGCCACCCCGGCTTCCAGGTATAAGCTCCCGTAGGAGAGGTTAAGGTCTGGGGTAGAAGGTACCTCAACCCAAGTATTCCCGTTGCCAGGGAAGTAGAGGGCCCCTCCCACCTGCCCGCTGACCTGGGTCGGGCCGCTGAAACTAGGCCAGGCCGCCACGGGGCCGGGTTTGGGTGCGCCCTGGTTAAAAATTGGGTTTGCCACCACATCCGCCACACTGGTGGCTCCTGGGGCCTCGTTCAAAGGCCAATGGGCTACAAGGCAGATTGCGGTAGTACACGGGGCTGCTGGGCTGCACCCCGCCATCAGCCCGGCGAGTAAAAAACCCAAACCCATTGCCAAGATCACGTTCTTATGCTGCACGGGATTCCTCCTCTGGTGGTTTGTATGGCTGGTTATGTGGATCATTGCCGACTCAAGGAACCTGGCTCAGGTCGAGCATCCCCGCTCCCACCGCCTGGGCCGGGTAGGGCAGGGGTTTGGCGTGCTGCTGCAGGGTCTGCTGAAGCTGGGCCGGGGTTAGGGTGGGCTGGGCCTCGAGCCACAGGGCCATGGCCCCGGCTACCAGGGGCGTGGCAAAGGAGGTACCGGTGCAGCTGCCCGTTGCCCCTCCCGGCTGGACGCAGTCCAGGTCCGTGCCGGGCGCGGCCAGGTCTACGTACGAACCCTGGGTGCTGTAGGGGGCCGGCTGCCAGCCCGTCGGGGAGGCTTGCAGGGCCCCCACCGCCACCAGCCCTGGCAGGTCAAAGGCCGCCGGGTAGTGGGTCGGGCTGCCCTGGTTGCCCTGGTTGCCGGCTGCCGCAGCCACCGGGAGGCCCTGGCCTAAAGCCGCCTGCAAGGCCAGCTTCAGGGCTTCTACCGGGGTGTCACCCCCCAGGCTCAGGCTGAGCACGGTGGGGCCCTGGCGGTGCTGAACCACCCAGCACACCCCCCGTACCACCCGGCTGGCCCGGCAGACCCCGCCGGCGTCGCAGACCCGCAGCGGCAGGATTCCGGCCTCGGGGGCCACCTCCTTGACCAGCCCCGCCGCCCCGGTGCCGTGCCCGCCGGGGAAGGCATCCTGAGGGATGGCATCGTCTTCCACAAAGTCATACCCGGAAAGCTGGGGAACCGCGGGGTCTACCCCGGTATCCAGCACCGCAACCTGCACCCCCTGGCCCCGGTGGCCCCGGCTCTGGGCCAATGGGGCCCCCACCTCCAGGCCTCCCTGGGTTGCGCCCAGACTCCAGAGGCTCTCAGGGTCGGCTTTATAGCTGGGATCCTGGGCCTCGAGTTCGGCCAGGGCCCGGCCCAGGGTCTCGCCGCTGTAGCCCAGCTCGGCCAGGGCGAAGCCACAACCTTGCAGGCTGTCCAGCCGCACTAGGGTAAACCCGGTGGGGAGGCGGGGGGTCTGGCCCAGGGGCAGCCGCAGCAGCACCCGGCTGGGATCCACCGTGCCCAGCACCGAGAGCACCCCCCGGGCCTCCTGCCCTTCACTCACCACCCGCACCGGCTGGGGCCCCCCCGGCAGGCCCGGCACCCTGAAGCGCAGCTGCCCAGCCTCACGCCCGGTGACCAGGGCCTCTACCCCGCCCACGTAGACCCGCGTGCCCTGGCTGCTGAGGCCCACAAGCCGGGCCTCCACCTCCTCTCCAATGGCCGCGCGGGAGAGTGAGAGCGATACCGAGGGGCCCTGGGGCGCACATCCCACGCCCCAGAGCACCAGCCAGGCCAGCCAGAAGATCCGAAAACCCCTCTTCATCTCGTATTCCTTCGGTCAGGAGAAGGCTCTCGCCTCCCAGATCCAAGACCCAGATCGGCATGGCTAGGGGAGGCTCAGGTTGCTTCCCCCCACCGTGTAGGCGCCGGTGGCGATGGCCAGGGCGATATCGGTAGTGGCGGTGAAGGAGGCCGGATTGCTTTCATCCAGGCTCAGCACGGGGTTGGGCGAAAGCAGCGCGCTTACCGAAGCCTGAACGCTGCTGGCGTTGGCAAAGGGGGTATAGCTCAGCAGGCTGGCCAGGTTGGGGAAGGAGTAGGTGGTGTTGCTGCCCAGCCAGCCCTTGCCCAGGGTGACCTGGTAGATCAGGGTGGCGTCCTCCAGCTCGATCCGATAGGCTTTTAGATTGGCTCCGCCGTAGCTCAGCCCACTGACCGTGGGGTGGGCCAGCGCGCTCAGGCTGAGGCTGCCCGAAGCCCAGGGGTTGGGCAGGGTGAGGGCAAGGGCCCCGCCGGAGCTGCCCTTGTAGCGCTCCAGCACGTTGCCGCTATTCCCAGCCACGGCGAAGGCCACGTAGCGGTCCCCACTCCCGAACCCGCTGACCGGGCGGTAGCTGAAGCTGGCCGCTGCCATCCCGGTGGCATGCCCCACCTGGCCCAGGCCCCGGTTGTCACTGCTCAGATAGATCACCGCTGCGGTGCCATAGGTGGGGGTAAAGCCGCTCGGAACGCCGACCGAGAGGTTGGCCGGTGCGAGGGCATCGGCTGCGGCAAGAGAGGTACTGCTCGAGCCCCCATTGCTGATGTTCACATTTCGCAGCACCTTGGCGGCCTTGTAGTTGGTGGGGTTGCCTGAGGCGCTCACCGTCACCAGCAGGTCTTGGGTGCTTGCGGGGGCGGTCAGGTTTACCGCCACCGGATTGGCCGGGTTGAGCACGTTGCCCCCGGCGCCAAAGCCTTTTCCGCTGACCGTGACCGTGTCCCCTGCGACCACCCCCGGCACCCCCGAGACATCCACGTTGAGGGTGTAGGCCACCGTGCTAGGGTTAGGTTCGCTGCAGGTCACCTTGGGGTTGGATAACTCCGCGGCGGCGGCCTGAATCACCTGCACCTCGGTAGCCATGCCAGGAACCGGGGGGTTGCAGCGCACTGCTACGCCGTAAACGGTATTGCCGCTCAGGTTGAAGGTATAGGTGTTGCTGCTGTTTGGCGTAAAGGCCGTCCAGGCCCCGCTGCCCAGCTGGTAGCTGGCCGCATACCCCAGGTTCTGGTCATCCACCACGGTGAGGCTGATGCTGCTGGGGGGCGGGCTGCTGCCCCCACCGCAGGCCGCAAGCAAGAACCCGAAAACCAGGAGCAGAAGACGAGAGGTGTGTTTCATCGGTTCTACCTCCACGGGAAACCTTAGCAAACTCACCCTTAACGGGGTCTGAACGCCTCCAGCCGACCCCGGTAACGCTCGGCTAAAACGGCGTAGCGGGCCTCTTGCAGCAGGGCGATGGCCTCCTCGAGGCTCGCCGGGTCGCTCCTGAGCTCGGCCAGGTTGGCCAAGACTGCTGCGGTGAGCATCCACTCCCGCCCTTCTCGGGCCAGGGCCAGGGCCTTGCGGTAGGCGGCCTCGGCCTCCTCAGGCTTGCCTTGCCGGTGAAAAAGCGCCCCCAGATTGTTCCAGGCCCGGCCCTCCGCCTCCAGCACCCCGGCCTTTTGCGCGGCCTCGAGGGACTGCCGGTACAACTGCTGGGCTTCCTCGCTGCGCCCCTGACGCTCCCGCACCACCCCCAGATTGAGCAGGGCTCGAGCCTGCAGGAGAGGCACATCGCCAGCAGCCTTCAAGGCCTCGCCCAGCACCGCCTCGGCTTCCGGGCTGCCCTGCTCAAACAGCGCCACCGCCCGGTTGTTCAGGGCGTCTACCTGGCGGGCGGTCTCCGCCGCGGCCAGGAAGCGCACCGCCGCCCGGGCAAACAGATCTGCCGCCGAGCCAAACTCCCCCCGGCTGAAGGCCAGCAAGCCCTGGAGGTTGAGGGCCTCTCCCTGGGCCCAGCTGCTCCCTTGCAGGGCTTCTTGGATCTGGGCCTCGGCCCCTGGCTGGCCCAGGCGAAACAGGAGGTTTCCCCGCACGGCGGCGGCCTCGGCCCCCTGCAAACCCGACTCCTCCAGCGCTTCCAAAGCCTCCTGATACCGGCCCAGCCGCTCCAGCGCCCGGGCTCGCAGGAGCTGTACCTGGGGCTCCAGGGCCAACCCTTGCAGCAGGCGCAGGCTCTCGGCAGGGTTCTCAGAAAGCATCCTCCGGGCCTCTGCTAGAAGGGCCTGTCCGGCTCGCTCCTGATCCTCTGCGCTCCATAATGCCCGCCCTATCTGGTAAAGAGGCAGAGCCCCTCGCAGGGGCAGCCGCCTGGCTAGGGTCAGGGCTACCTCCTGGGCCTCGATCGGTAGCCCGACTGAGGTACCGGGGGTCAGCCCCTCCAGGGGTCTAGCCTGTCCGGTTCCGTCCAGGAGCCGCTCTTCGTAGAGCCGCTCGAGGGCCTCGGGGTTCAGCGATAACACCTCGCCCGCCCGTCCGGGTAGCAGAAAGTAGGCCCAGTAGGCCATGCGCACCTCACGCGGCAGGGGCTCGAGGCTAGGCGGGGTGGGTTCGTGCGCTTCCAGGGCATGGCGCACCCCACCCAGTCCCAGCGCCTCACCCATGAGGGTCTGGCCCCTCTCGGGAAACCCCAGGGCAAACCAGGCCCTGGCCTGCGCCACATAGCCCCGGTACACCTCCAGCGCAATACGTTCACGGGTATCCCAGATCCACTCCTCTAGCTCCTCCCCCAAGGAGATCTCTACCCCTTCCAAAAAAGCCCCCCGGTAGAGCCCGCGAACCTCAGAAAGCCGCCCTTCGCATAGGGCCCGGTGCAGGGGCTCCAGATCGGTGGGGATCACTGCCCTCAGCGCCTCCTCCCCCTCAATGACTCTAAATGGGCGAAGCTGACTCAGGGCCACCGAAAGGTTATTCAAAGGATCCTGAGCTTCGGGCCAGAACATCTCTGCCAATCTACGGCGGGGCTGGCTTCCTTCAATGGCCAGATAGGCGACCAGCAGCAGCGGTTTGATCCGGCTAAACGTTTCTCCCTCAAGGTGTAGTCCGCCTAGCGTGCGGAGCATGCTTTTCAAGCTACCAAATGCTGCTCCCCTTTTGCGCCCAAATGAACTACGCAGCATGCTTTTATAGGAGGTTGATTCAGGGCCTTCTGAAAAAAAGCAGGTAGAGTGCTGCAAATGCCAGAACAATGCCGATGTTGACAGCCAGTCGAACCCAGAACCGGTCCCTCAAAAACAGGTAATCTACCGAAACTACCACGACAACCAGAGCCAGAACATAAAGTGCTATCTGCAAAGTTTTTGACATGAGTCAACCTCGATTAAGCTTCTATCCTACGCTCTGCGCGAGCAGATACAGGTTCAACCCGATGATCACCGCTGCTGTCAGCCAGCCCACCCCCTTGATGGGTCTGCTGATCACCAGGTCGCCCATGAGCCGGGGGTTGCCGACGAACAGGAGCAGGGGCACCAGGGCAAAGGGAATGGCGAAGGAGAGCACTACCTGCGAAATGACCAGCACCTGGGTGGGGTCGAAACCCAGGAGAATCACCGCAAACGAAGGAACCAGTGTCACCAGCCGCCGCACCCAGAGGGGAATGCTGAAACTCACAAAGCCCTGCATCACCACCTGGCCGGCCAGGGTGCCCACGGTGGTGGAGGACAGACCCGAGGCCAGCAGGGCTGCGGCAAAGACCCCTGCCGCCAGCGGCCCCAGCAGGGGAGAGAGGGTCTGGTAGGCAGTGGTGATGTCGGCAACGTCGGTGCGGCCCGTGTGGTGAAAGGTGGCAGCAGCCGCTACCAGCATGGCCATGTTCACAAAGCCCGCAATGGAGAGGGCCAGCACCACGTCCATGTTGCTATAGGACAGCAGTTTACGCTTTTGCACAACATCCAGGACGGGAATGCGCTGCTGCGAGAGGGCCGAGTGCAGGTAGATCACGTGGGGCATCACGGTGGCGCCCAGGATGCCCACTGCCAGCAGTATGCTCTCGCTGCCCTTGAACTGCGGTACAAAGCCGGTCACGAGCCTGGGGTCGGGGTGGGCGAAAAACAGCTCCAGCACATATGCGCTGGCGATCACCCCCACCAGTACGGCGATGGCCGCCTCGAGCGGGCGGAAGCCGTAGCGTTGCAAGCCCAGCAGCGCAAAGGTGGCCAGCGCCCCCAGCACGGCCCCCCAGACCAGGGGAATGCCCAGCAGCAGGTGGAATCCCAGGGCGGCCCCGATAAACTCGGCCAGGTCAGTGGCGATGGCCGCGAACTCGGCCTGGATCCAGTAAAGATAGCGTGCCCAGGGCCGGTACTCCTGCCGAACCACCTCGGGCAGGCTTTTCCCGGTGGCAACGCCCAGGCGGGCCGAGAGGCTTTGGATCAGCATGGCCATCAGGTTGGAGAGGAGCACCACCCACAACAGCAGGTAGCCGAACTGGGCCCCGGCCTGGATGTTGGTGGCGAAGTTGCCGGGATCCATATAGGCCACACTGGCTACGAAGGCCGGGCCCAAAAAGGGCAATATTCGGGCCAGACCACGTTTCTGGGAGTGGCGTTCCAGTACTCGCAGGGCCTCTTGCTGGGTTTGTTGGTCGCTCAGGGGGCCGTGGTTGAGCATCCGGCTACCTCGGCTTGGGGCCCTCGCGCCGGTAGGGAAGAGGTACGTACTGCACGCTGGGGCGGTTGCCCCTGGGCTGGGGGTAGAGCTCCATCAGGTTGTAGACCTCGGCGGGCATTTCGGTAGAAATGGGCAGGCCCATGCTTTTAGCTTCCTCGGCGCTGATGGGATAATCGTGGGTCCAGGTGCCCTGGGAAAGTTTGTGGGCCAGGGCCTCGGCCTGGGTTTCGTCCAGGTGTTTTTGTAACAGGTTTCTGGCGGTGGCTTTAACCTGTAGCAAGGCCTTTCGGGCCTGGTCGGCCATGATCAGGGTTTCGTCGTCAATTTTATCGATGGGCTTCTGCTCCAGCACCTTCAGAATGGAGACGGCGGGATACTGCCCAAGCTGGGGATCTACCGGGCCCAGCACTGCGTTGGCGTCCATGACAATTTCGTCGGCAGCCAGGGCAATCAGGGTACCCCCCGACATGGCGTAATGAGGCACAAAGACCGTGACTTTGGCCGGGTGGCGCAGGAGGGCCTCGGCGATCTGTTCGGCAGCCAGTACCAGGCCGCCTGGGGTGTGCAGCACCAGGTCGATGGGCACCTGGGGGTCGGTGAGTCGAATGGCCCGCAAGACCTGCTCGGAGTCGTCAATGTCAATGTAACGCGAGAGGGGCAGCCCCAGCAGGGCAATGGCCTCCTGGCGGTGAATCAGGGTGATGAGCCGGCTATTCCGGCGACGCTCCAAAGCCTGGAGGCTGCGGGCTCGAGCCAGCTCCAGCATCTGCCGCTGAAACAGGGGACTCAGGAACGAAAGCAGCAAAAATAGCCAGAAAAGGTTGTTCAGGATTTCCATGCGTAAACCTCCATTACATTGCGGGGTGGCCTGGACGGTATGTCGGGTCGCTACCTGACACCCTTATCTTGACGTAATGGCGGCCAGGGCCAGAAGTCCTCGAGCCAGAGCTTTAGGGCCGCGGTCAGCGGTACCGCCACCAACATCCCCAGCACCCCGGCCAGCCGTTCTCCAAGTAGCAGGGCCAGCAGCACCGTGACCGGGTGCAGCGAGGTGCTCTGCCCCACCAACAGAGGGGCCAGCAGGTGCCCCTCAAGCTGGGCCGCACCCAACAGCACCAACAAAGCCTTGAGCACCATCAGCCCCCCCAGCGGGAGGGCGGCAAACACCACCATCACCGCGCCCAGGGCCAGGCCCAGGTAGGGAATGAGCTCCAGAACCCCCACCAGCATGCCCAGCGGTAAAGCCAGCGGCACTCCCAGCAGGCCCAGGCCCAGCCCCACCAGCACCCCCAGGCTGAGGGCTACCAGCAGTTGTCCCCGGAAGTAGCCCATCACGGCCCGCTCGAGGTAACCCACCCTCCGCTCGGCCCAGGCCCGCCCGGACATCGGCAACCGCTGGAGCAGGCTCCGGCCCATGCGAGGGCCGTCGGCCAGCAGGTAGATAAAGAGCACCACAAAAGCCGCCAGCTTGACCGCCCCGCCAAACAGCAGGGTCAGGGCCGGAACCAGCCCGCTCTGGGCGAAACTGCCCAGCCGCGGGATTAGCTCGGCGGAGAGGCCCTGCAAGAGCTGCCCCAGGCTGCCATAGGCTTGCTCGAGGGCTCCCACCAGCCAGAGGGGCAGGCCAGAGGCGTGCAGCCATCCGGGTAAGCGGTTCCACCAGTCGGCCAGATGGCCTGCCGCGCCGGGCAGTGTGGCGGCGTACTGGGCCAGTTGCTCGGCGACCCGCACCAGCTCTACCCCCAGCAGACCAAGCCCCAGGCTCAGAAGCAGCAGAGTCACCCCCAGGGCAAGGCTACGGGGCAGCCGGAGGCCCTCGAGCCGGTCTACCAGCGGGCGCACCAGGGCCGCCAGCAACAAAGCCCCCAGCAGAATCCCCCACAGATCGGCAGTCAGGTACAGGAAACGGGCTGCCAGCAGGAGCAGCAATAGCCCGGTTAGCCCTCGCACGTAGGGGTTTTTCCACAAGACCACCAGACCCTCGAGCACACCTCAGGCTAGGGGCCATGGCTAAAGGTTTGGTAAAGAAACGGTAATGGCCGGGAAGTTGGGTTTAGCTCAAGAAGATGGGGTAGAGCGTGCTTGTCTGTACGTGAAACTGGCGGGTTTTCGAGCGCTCGAGCACGCCGCCCGTAGTGCGCTCTGGGTGGCTTTCATCCAACCCTCAGGCGCTGCAACCTTCCTGCAAGGTACGCAGGCTACCTTGGGCACGTCCGGGCAGGAGCCCGACAAGGAGGAAAAGATGAAACGGTACGGAAAAGCAATCTTGCTGGCGGCATCGGCCCTCTTGAGCCTGGCAGCATTTGCCCAACAGACCGGGCAGAGCGGCACCCAGCACCCCAGCTATACCGGCAGCCTGCGGGTTCAGGAGAACCTGAGCGCCCAGCAGTACCAGGCCATGGCCAAGGTCTCCATGCAGGATGCCATCAAGGCCGCCCAGGCGGCGCTGAACAGCACCGCTACCCCCACCAAGGTCAAGCTTGGAGTGGAAAACGGCTACCTGGTCTGGGAGGTGGTCATCGCCGGGCAGGAGGTCAAGGTAGACGCGGGCAACGGCAAGGTGCTGCACCAGGAGGCCGTTGGAGCCGAGGAGGATAACGACGGCGAAAGCGAGGGTGAAAACGACTAAACCCCCTCACCGCAACGGGTGGGCTGCTCGAGGGCGGCCCACCCGGCGGGCATTTACCAAAGCTTTACCCAAACTACCCAAGATGTCTGCGAGGTTTTCTATGCCTAAGGGGCTCGTTTGGCCAATAATCGGTGGATTGATATTTGCCCTCGGGCTGGTGGGGTGCCAATCGCGGCCTCAGGCAACGACCGCCACCCCGCCACAGCCGCAGCCCTCGAGCTCCCTCTCCAACCCATCCTCTGCCTTACGGACGGGCCTGCCAGGGATGCCTCCGTATGACCCCAACAACATCTATGCCTTTACCCAGGCCGGAATGCTGGCCCCAGCGGTAAGGGGTTTCCTCGAGCGGGTCTATGTGCCCGACGGGAAGGGCAACCGGCTCTACCTGATAGACCCCAAGATCTACCGGGTGGTGGACAGCTATCCGGTGGACGCTGTGCCCCAGCACGTGGTGCCGGCCTACGACTTCAAGACCCTCTACGTGGTGAACGACGTGGGCCAGACCATCATTCCCATAGATCCCCAGACCGGAAAGCCCGGGCCTCGCATCCGGATTCCCGACCCCTACAACCTCTACTTCACACCCGATGGAAAATACGCGCTGGTAGTGGCCGAGGTCAAGCAAAGGCTCGACTTCTACGATCCCCAGACCTGGCAGCGCAAAAGCTCGCTCAAGGTTCCCTGCAAAGGGATCAACCACATGGACTATAGTGCCGACGGACGCATACTGATCGCCGCGTGTGAGTTCAGTGGAGACCTGCTCAAGATTGACGCAGCGGCCCAAAAGGTGCTGGGTAAGCTGCACCTGGGAGGGATGCCCCAGGACGTCAAACTCTCGCCCGACGGGCGGATCTTCTACGTGGCCGATATGGACGCAGGGGGTGTGCACCTCATTGATGGGGAAAGGTTGGTGCGGCTAGGTTTCATCCCAACCGGAAAAGGCGCCCATGGGCTCTACCCCAGCCGCGATACCCACTATCTCTACATCTCCAACCGCGGGGAAGGCTCGGTGAGCGTGCTCGAGTTCGCTACCCGCAAGCTGGTGGTCAAGTGGTGGATTCCCGGCGGCGGCAGCCCGGATATGGGTGGGGTTACCGCCGATGGCAAGGAGCTCTGGCTTTCCGGGCGCTACCACGGCGAGGTCTATGTCTTCAACACCGACCCGGTCAAAGGCGGGCTGACCCACCGCATCAAGGTGGGGCAGGGGCCCCATGGGCTGGCGGTCTATCCTCAGCCGGGCCGGTACTCCCTGGGGCATACGGGGGTGACGCGGTGAGAGGGTGGGCGCTGGCGGTTTTGCTGTTGGGGCTGGGATGGGCCGCCCCAGCCCCAATCACCCACGGCCCCCGCCAGGCCCCACGGGTGGCCCTGACCTTCGATACCGATATGACCCATGGCATGTGGCAAAACCTCAAGACGGGCCGGGTCAAAAGCTACAATCCCACGGAGCTGTACCGGCTGCTCGAGCAAAACCAGGTCAAGACCACCTTTTTCTTGACGGGCCTGTGGATAGAGACCTACCCCGAGCAGGCCCGGAAGCTCGCTCAGAACCCCCTCTTCGAGCTGGCAAACCACAGCTACAGCCACCCGGGCTTTGCCCAGCCCTGCTATGGCCTTCCCAGCGTGGAACCTGCTAAGAAAGCCGAGGAGATACTGAAGACCCAGCGCTTGCTGGCGCAGCTTGGGGCCAGGAGCAGCTACTTTCGCTTTCCTGGAGGCTGCTACACCCCCGACGACCTGGCCCTGGCGGCGCGGCTGGGGCTGCGGGTGGTGCACTGGGACGCAGCAGGCGAAGATGGCGGGCAGACCAACCCCGACGTCATCGTACGCAACGTGCTAAGCCGGGTGCAAAACGGTTCCATCATAGTTTTGCACGGGCAGGGCGGGCCGCGCCTACCGGCGACAATACCGGCGCTGCAGAGGTTAATTCCCGCTCTGAAAGCTCGAGGGTTTGCATTTGTTACGGTGTCGGAGCTGCTTTCTTCCCAGGCTCGATAAACAGCGCGGAGTACAAGAACCCCGGGACCACACCCTGAACCCCAAAGGAGCATCCAGGATGACCCGACCCATTTATCACTTTTTCCGGCAAGGCCTTCGCCTGGCCCCGCTCTGGCTACTGGCCCTCCTGTTTCTGAGCCTTCTGGCCTTTGTGGGCCTGGCCGAGGATGTGTACGAGCGGGAGGGCTTTTTCTTCGATGCGCCCATCCTGGCCTTTTTTCATGCGCAGCAAAGCGATTTCTGGAACGGCCTGGCCCTGGCCTTTACCGGTTCGGCCTCGGCCCCGGTGGCGGGCGGACTAGCCTTGCTCGTTTTGCTGATGGCCTTTCGGAGGCGGTTGGACTGGCCCCTTTTTGCCCTGGGTTTCGGCGGGGCTATGCTCCTGAACCTGGGTTCCAAGCTCTTCTTTGCCCGTACCCGGCCCCAGCTCTTTCCGCAGCTCACCCCGGAGCATGACTACAGTTTTCCCTCTGGCCACACCATGGCCAGCCTGGCCCTGGTGCTGGCCCTGTATGCCCTGCTCGCGCCCGGCCATCCCCGCCTGGCCCGCTGGGTGCTGGGCCTGGGGCTGCCCTGGGCCTTGCTGGTGGGCCTTTCGCGGCTCTACCTGCAGGTGCACTACCCATCGGACGTGCTGGCGGGCTGGGCCCTGAGCTTCCTGTGGGTGGGGGGTGTGGCGCTCTGGTACCGCTGGGCCAAAAGGGCGCGGTAGGGGTGCTATGCGGATCCTCCTGGTCGAAGATGACCCCGAGGTGGGGGCGCTGGTCAAGGAGACCCTCGAGGCCGAGCCCTACGCGGTGGACTGGGCCCAGGATGGCGCGGAAGCCCAGGGGCTGCTGGAAGGCTTTCCCTACGACCTGGTGGTGCTGGACGTGGGCCTGCCCCGGCGGGACGGCTTCAGCCTGCTGGAGCACCTGCGGGGGCGCGGGGACGGGCTTCCGGTACTGATGCTGACCGCCCGCGACGGCCTGGACGACCGGGTGCGCGGCCTGGAGGCCGGGGCCGACGACTACCTGGTCAAGCCCTTTCACTTGCGCGAGCTGCGGGCGCGGGTGCGGGCCCTGCTGCGCCGCTCCAAGGGGGTGGCCCAGAACCGGGTCGAGGTGGGACGGCTCACCCTCGATCTCAAGGCCAAACAGGCCTGGTGGAACGGGGCGGCGCTCGAGCTCTCCGCCAAGGAGTGGCTGATCCTGGAGTTCCTGGCCCTGCACCCTGGGGAGTTCTATCCCCGCGAGCTGTTGCTGGAACACGTCTGGCCGGGCGAGGCCAGCATTGACCCGCGCAGCCTGGACCCCTACATCTCCCGCCTGCGCCAGAAGCTAGCTCCGGAGGCCATCGAGACCCAGCGCGGGCTGGGCTATAAATTGCTGGGATGAGCCTCCGCCTGCGCCTGACCCTCTTCTACACCCTGCTGGTGGCCGGGGTCTTGCTGCTAGCGGGGTTGGGGCTGCGCCTGGGCCTGGCCCGCATCCTGCAGGCCGAGCTAGATCAGCGTTTGCAGGAGGCGCTGGTGCTGGCCCAGCCCTGGGTCAACAGCGACAACGGGCGGCTCGGGTTCAGCCAGGAGGGCGAACTCCTGCCAAAGCTCCCGCCCGATATGGTCTTGCTGCTCTATGGCCCAAAGGGCCTGGCCGAGGGCCTGGGGCGCGCCCCCCACCCCCCACCTGCGCCACGGGTGGGGTGCTTTGCGGCAACCGGTTTTCGTTTCTGCGGAACGCGGGTAGACGGGGGGATGTTGCTGGCCGGGCGGCTCCTGGCGGGCCTCGAGGCCAGCCTGCGGGCCCTCGAGCGCGTGCTCTTCTGGGTGTTTCCCGCGGCCCTGGGACTGGCCCTGGCGCTGGGCTACTTCCTGGTGGGGCGGGCCCTCCGTCCGGTACGTACCCTGACCCTGGCGGCGCGGGAGCGGGCCCAGAGCCGGAGCTGGAACCGCCCCCTGCCGTTGCCCGTGGCCCGCGACGAACTCTTCACCCTGAGCCAGGCCTTCAACGCCCTGCTGGCCAGCCTGGGCCAGCTCATCGAAAACGAGCGCCGCTTCACCCAGGATGCCGCCCACGAGCTGCGCACCCCCCTGACGGTGCTCTTGGGGCGGCTCGAGCAGGCCCAGGAGAAAAACCACGACCCCCAGGTGGCGCAGGCCCTGGACTCGGCCTACCGCTCCACCCAGCGCCTGCTGGCCCTGGTGGAAAAGCTGCTGCAACTGGTTCGGGCCGAGGCCGGGCAGGGGCTGGCGCGGGAAAGGGTAGCCCTGAACGAGTTGGCTGCCGAAGTGGCGGAAGACCTCCTCCCCCTGTTCGAGGCCAAGGGGCTTGCGCTCCGGGTCAGCCTGCCTGAAAGGCCGCTCCTGGCCACCGGGGATCGGCTGGCCCTGGGGCTGGCCCTGCGCAACCTGCTGGAAAATGCCCTCAAGTTCACCCCGGCGGGCGAGGTATGGGTGACCCTGCGCCAGCTGGGGGCCGAGGCGCTGGTGGAGGTGGAGGACACCGGCGGCGGCATCCCTGAGGCCGCGCTTCCGCACCTGTTTGAGCGCTTCTACCAGGCCCAGGTAGAACACCGCCGCAGCGGGAGCGGCCTGGGGCTGGCCCTGGTGGCGGCCATTGCCCGCTGGCACGGGGGCCGGGTCGAGGCGGCCAATGGGCCCAGGGGGGCGCGGTTTCGCCTGTGGCTACCCATGCAGGCCAGCACCACACACTGACCTTTACCCAATCTTTACCCTGTGCGCTTACACTGCCATTCTATGAGGTATCTATGCGCGTCCTGTTGGTAGAAGACGACCCGCGCCTGGCCGCGCTGATTGTGGAGGGCCTGAGCGACGATGGCTTGATGGTGGATCATGCGCCCAATGCGGCCATTGGACGGGGCATGGCCGAGCTCGAGCTCTACGACCTGCTAATTCTGGATGTCATGCTTCCCGAGGGGCCGCAGGCGGGCTTCGAACTGGCCCGGGTGTTACGAAGCCAGCGTGACAAGACCCCCATCCTCTTCCTGACCGCCCGGGGGGATATGGACTCCAAACTGGTGGGCCTCGAGACCGGAGGGGACGACTACCTGACCAAGCCCTTCGACTTTCGCGAGCTCCGGGCCCGCATCCGTGCCCTGGTGCGGCGGGCCCGGGGCGAGGCTGCCAACCTGATTCCCCTGCCGGGGGGCTTCACCCTCGACCTGGCGGGTCGCCAGGTGCTCAAAGATAACCAGCCCGTTCCCCTCACCCCCCGCGAGTATGCCCTGGTGGAGTGCCTGGGGCTGAACCCAGGCCGCGCCTACTCCCGCAACAGCCTGATTGAGCGGGTCTGGCCGGGGGAGAGCGAGGTGGATACCAAGGTGGTGGATGTTTACGTCTCCAGCCTGCGGCGCAAGCTGGGCGAGGCGTTCGTGGAAACGGTGCGGGGCCTGGGCTACCGCCTGGGCCGTATGGAGGGTGTGCCTTGAGCCTGCGCCTGCGACTGACCCTCTACTACGGGTTGGTGCTGGTTGCGGTTCTAGTCGCTAGCGGATTTCTGCTTTACGCGGTCTTTCATACGGCGCTGCACCAGACCCTGGATCAGTCGCTACAGGAGACCGCTACCATCACGGCGGCGGAATTTCGGATTCATACCACCTCACCTGAGGATTCCAGCGCCCTGCAGAGCCGTTTTCCAGGAGCCACCGTACTCACCGTGTATGACGCCGAGGGGAACCCCCTCTTTCGTCTGGGGAGGCCCTGGGTACAGGTCGAACTCAAAAGCGGCTTCATGACCGTCCAGCAGACCCGGATTTACAACCACCCGCTTTCCAATGGCGGCATTGTGCAGGTGATGCGATCCCAGGAAGAGGCCCTGCAAACCCTGGATCGCGCCCATCAGGCGCTGCTCTGGGGTTTGCCCGTGCTGCTGATGGTGGCGCTGGGAGTGGGGTATGTATTAGCCGATCGCTCGCTGCGCCCGGTGGATCAGGTCACCCGGCTGGCCGCGCAGATTGCGGCCTCTGGGCGGTATGGAAGGCGGGTTCCCGAGAGCCCGGGCACGGATGAGATGGCCCGCCTGACCCAGACCTTTAATGCCATGCTCTCGCGCCTCGAGCGCTCCATCGAGCGCGAGAAGGCGTTTGCCCTGGCCGCAGCCCACGAGCTTCGCACACCGCTGAGCCTGCTACAGGGCCGGGCCAGCCTGAGCCTGGAGAAGCCCCGCACCCCCGAACAGTACCGCGAGGCCCTGGCCCAGATCGGGCGCACCGCCGAAGACCTGGCCCAGGTGATCGAGGCCCTGCTGCTCCTGGCCCGTACCCACCAGCCCGCAGAGCGGCAGCCAGTGGATCTCGACTTGCTAGCCCTGGAGGCCCAGGAGTCGCTGGAGCCACTGGCCAAAGAAAAGCAGGCCCGGGTGCTGCTGGAGCTCGAGCCCACCCCCTACCAGGGCCAGCCCCTGACCCTGCGCACCGCCATCGCCAACCTGCTCTCCAATGCCCTGAAGTATGGCCCCGTGGGTGGGCGGGTCTGGCTGCGTACCCGCCAGGAGGGCCCTCTGGCCGTGGTGGAGGTGGTCGATGAGGGGCCCGGCATCCCACCGGAGCAGCTCGAGCGCCTCATGCAGCCCTTTCAGCGGGGTACTGCCACCCAGGGGGTGAGGGGGGCCGGACTGGGCCTAACCCTGGTAGCAGCCATTGCCGAGCAGCACGGGGGCCGGCTGGTGCTGCAAAAAGCCCGCGAGGGCGGGCTGCTGGCCCGGCTCGAGCTCCCCGCTGGAGAGGCTTTGTAATCCAGGTGTTTCCCGTTACACGGACCCTGTGCACAGCCAGCGATGCAAATCAATCCCGCACTTCGACACACAGACCCGATTCAATCCTGATTGAAGTGTGACAGGCTTGAACCTGCCAGGAGGAGGTACCTGATGCCAAAAACCCATATAGAACAGCATTTTTCTGGTTCCGAGACAGTGCGGGATGTGGTGATTGGGATGTCCGATGGGCTCACGGTGCCGTTTGCGCTGGCAGCGGGTCTGGCAGGGGCCGTGGACTCCAACTTTGTGGTGTTGGTGGCCGGGCTGGCCGAGGTGGTGGCGGGCTCCATTGCCATGGGCCTGGGGGGTTATCTGGCGGCCCGCACCGAGGCCGACCACTACCGGGCCGAACTCTTGCGGGAAGAACGCGAGGTACGTGAGCTGCCTCAGGCCGAGACCGAGGAGGTGCGGGCGGTCTTTCGGCAGTACGGCCTGGAGGGCGCGGCCCTCGAGCAGGCCACCGAGGCGGTGACCCGAAGCCCTCAAGTCTGGGTTCGCTTCATGATGAAGGAAGAGCTGGGCCTGGAGGCGCCTGACCCCAGGCGCGCCTTGCGAAGCGCCCTAACCATCGGCGGCTCCTACGTGGCCGGTGGGGCCATTCCTTTGCTGCCCTACCTGCTTCCTCTTTCCATCGAACAGTCCTTGCTGGTAAGTGCGGGCGTGACCCTGCTGGCCCTGGCGCTCTTTGGCACCTTTAAGGCCCGCTTTACCGGCCTGCCCTGGCTCAAGGGGGCCTGGCAGACCGTGCTGGTTGGGGGGCTGGCGGCGGGTGCGGCCTACGGGCTGGCCCGGTTGGTCAGCGGTTTTGGCCACTAGGGGCCCTGGCGTGCTTCGGATTCGTCCCGTTCAGCCCGGCGACTACCCAGTGCTGGCCGATATTGCCTATGCCACCGGGTTTTTCGGCGGCTCGGCGGAGGTTTACTTTCCGGCCAGGGCGCTCTTTAGCGAGCTCTGGGTGGGGCCCTATCTGGGGCCTGCGGGTGCGTGCGGCCTGGTCGCCGAGGCAGAGGGTAAAGTCCTGGGCTACATCCTGGGGAGCATGGATCCCTGGCGGTACCGGCTTTACTACCTCCAAAGGCTGCCGCGCTGGCTGGCCTGGGCCGCGCTGGGCCGGTATCCGGGGCTGGGGGGTAGCCTGCGCTATCTGCTGCGAGCGGTGCGGTATCCCTCGAGGGCGGCCCCCTGAACCTGTACCCGGCCCACCTGCACCTGAACCTGTTGCCGGAGGCGCGGGGCAGGGGACTGGGGGAGCAGCTCTTGCGGGCGCACTTAGGGTGTTTGCGGGCTCGAGGGGTTTCCGGGGTTCAGCTCTCCACCACCGAGGAAAACACCACCGCCCTCGCCCTGTACCGCAAAATCGGCTTCCAGGAGTACGCCCGCTGGGAAAGCCCTCTCTGGACGCCCTGGCTGGGGCGGCCTGTGGTGCACCTGACCCTGGCGTTTCTTCTGAATGGTAAAGATTTGCAAAGGAATAGTTTTGCTTGACAATAGTTTCATTTGAAAGTATCTTAAGCCGAGTATGACCTGGGGCATCCTGACCCACATGTGGAAGCTGACCCGCGAACTGCGCGAGGAAGCCCTGCCTCACCTCGAGCGCCTGGGTCTGGCCCCCACCGACCCCTGGCTCCTGGCCGAGATCGAACGGCACCGCTACCCCACCGAGGCCGTGCGGGCCATGCAGATGCCCGCCCCCACGGTGAGCCAGATGCTCCGGCGGCTGGAGCAGGCCGGACTGGTGGTGCGCTCGCTCGACTCCGCCGACCTGCGCCGTTACCGCTTCGAGCTGACCGACCAGGGGCGGGCTTTGCTCGAGGAGAGTCGCCAGCATATCCAGCGCGCCATGGAGCGTCGGCTGGAGCGGCTTTCCCCCAAAGAGTGCCAGCAGTTTGCCCGGTGGCTCGAGGTGCTGGTCAGCGAAGAAGTCCCCAAGGAGCAGCCATGAACGATTTTGTTCAACCCACCGACCCCCGAGCGCCGCAAGCCCAGACCACCCCCCGGGAGACCCGCCTGACCCTGATCGGCATTCTGCTGGGGTTGTTTCTGGCTGCCCTCGACCAGACCATTGTCTCCACCGCCTTGCCCCGCATCATTGCCGACCTCAAGGGCACCGAGCTCTACGCCTGGGTGACCACCGCCTACTTGCTCACGGCCACCTTCTCGGCGCCCATCTTTGGCCGCCTGACCGAACTGTTCAGCCGCAAGGCCATTTTGCTGGTGGCCATCGGTATCTTTCTGGCCGGGTCGGCCCTGAGCGGGCTGGCCCAGAACATGCCCGAGCTGATCTTCTTCCGGGGTATCCAGGGCATTGGGGGAGGGGCGCTTTTTGCCCTGGCCCTCACCACCATTGCAGTGCTCTTTCCCCCGCGTGAGCGGGGCAAGGTGGGTGGCCTGTTTGGGGCCATCTTCGGGGTGAGCAGCGCTTTGGGGCCGTGGCTGGGGGGCCTGTTGACCGACCACCTCTCCTGGCACTGGGTCTTCTACATCAATATGCCGGTGGGGGCCGTGGCCCTGTGGTTCATCCTGCGCTTCATGCCGCGGCTTTCACCCGAGCGGCGCGAACGGTTCGACTTTCTGGGCGCTGGCCTGCTCATTCTCTGGACAGTGCCGCTGATGCTGGCCTTCTCCTGGGGGGGCAGCACCTACCCCTGGCTGAGCGCCCCCATTCTGGGCCTCTTTGCGCTCAGCGCACTGGCCCTGGCCCTGTGGGTCTGGTCGCAGAACCGCGAGCCGCACCCTCTGTTTGACCTTTCCGTTCTGCGCATACGAAGCTTTAGCCTGGCCTCGGCGGCCACCTTCTTCTACGGCCCGGCCTTTCTGGGGGCGGTGGCCTTTCTGCCCCTCTATTTGCAGGTGGTGAAGGGCGTCTCGGCCTCGGCCTCGGGCGTGACGGTGCTGCCCCTGACCCTGGGGGTGGTGCTGGGGGCCAGCGGGAGTGGGGTGCTGTCGGGGCGGCTGGGCCGGTTCAAGCCGCTGCTGCTGGCGGGCACCCTCTGGCTGCTCCTTATCTTTACCGTTCTGCACTTTGTGTTGAGCGTGGATACCCCGCTCTGGCAGGCGGTGCTCTTCTTCTTCCTCCTGGGGCTGGGGTTAGGCCCGGCCCAGTCGTTGCTGCAGATAGCCGCCCAGAACAACGTTCCCCCAGAGCGCATCGGCTCGGCCACGGCTTTCACCCAGCTCATGCGGCAGATTGGCTCCACCATTGGCATTGCCGTGCTGGGCACAGTACTCTCCCATAACCTGACCGCCGAGACCTGCAAGGTTTTCCCCCAGGACGCCGCCTGCAAGCTGGGGGTGGTGGCCTCGAGGTCAAACGAAGGGGGCACGGGCCTGAACCTGGATGAGCAGTTTGCTCGGCTCGAGGCCCAGGTCGTGGCCGCCCTCAAGGGCGATACCCAGGCCTACCAGGCTTTGCTACAAGACCCCCAGGTGCCCCAGGAGGCCAAAAACGGCCTGATCGAGGGCGGCATTCCAGCCCAGTTCAGGCAGCTAGAAGCCCGCCTGGTGGCGGCCCTGCAGGGCGATGAGAAAGCCTACGCGGCCCTGATGGCCGACCCCAATCTGCCCGCAGAGTTCAGGGCCCGGCTGGTCAAAGGCGGCATCCCGGCCCAGTTTCAGGAGCTGGAAAGCCAGCTCGAGGCGGCCCTCAAGGGCAGCATGCCGGCCTATAACGCCCTGATCCGAAACCCTCAGGTGCCCGCCGAGCTCAAGGCCCGGCTGACGCCGGGGGGCATTCCCGCTCAGTTCCGGGCGCTCGAGGCCCAGTTTGCGGCGGCCCTGGAGGGGGATGTGAAGGCTTACACGGCCCTGATCAACAACCCGCAGCTACCTGAGGCGTTCAAGGCCCGCCTGACCAAGGGGGGCATTCCGGCCCTGTTTCAGGAGATCAGGGCCCAGCTTCTGGCGGCCTTGAAGGGCGATGCGCAGGCCTACCAGGCCGTCCAGCAGAACCCCCTGATGCCCGCTGAGTTCAAAGCCCGCATACCCAAAGAGGGGGTGGCCACCCAGGTACAGCCCCAGCTCGAGCAGACCCTGGGCCTGCTGCAAGCGGCTCTGCAGGGAGATGCCCGGGCCGCCCAGGCCCTGCGGCGCACACCCAACCTGGATCCGCGTATCCAGAACCTGCTGGATAACCCACCCCCCGCTAAGGCCCTGCCCGCTGTGCTGGCCCAGGTTAGGGTGGGCCTGGAAGCCCAGTCGCCAAAGATTATCGCTGCGGTCACGCAGCAGGCCAGCGCACAGATTGAGGCGGGCTTGCAGCAAGCCCAGCAACAAGCCTTAGCCCAGGCGCTGGCCGGGGTCAAGGCCGGGCTGGCCCAGGCCCAGCTACAGGCCGAGGCCGCTGCTGTGGCGGCGGTGCGCGAGAACCTGCAAAAGGCCCAGGCCAACGCTCTGGAGAAGGCCCTGCAGGCCACCCGTGACAACCTTGTTGTGGCTGAACAAAAGGCCTTGCAGGAAGTGCCCAAACAGGTGGTGGCTAAGCTCGAGGAGATCAAAAACAAACTTCACGAGGCCCTCAACAACGGCATTACCCGGGCGGAAAAGGAGATTTTCCTATACGCCGCTTTCTTTGTGCTAATCTCCCTGCTTTTCATCCTGCCCCTGCCCAACGAGGAGCTGCGGGGGAGGGGCGGGATGGCCGGAGCGTGAGGTGAGTTTGTCTGCCGAAATGATTTGAGGTGACCAGCCTGGTTCAACAACGGGGCCTTCATGGGAGCGGCCATGTTCGTGACTTGGCAAACCAAAGAGGTCTAAAGCGCCGTATGTTAACTCAAGTTGCCACCTATCCCAACCACGAAGAACAATAAAGGCCACTATGAACTGGACGGTTCTAGTGGCCTATTGCATTGTAGACGATCTGGTGAAGGTTCTGGGACACCGCGATGACCCGCAGAGCAAGACCCCGGCGAGTGTGGTGCTGACGATATGGATACTGGCTGCGCTCGAACACGGGGGGCGGCAGAACAAGGCTCTACAACGATGTCAGGAGCTGGGGTTGTTCAGCTTCGTCCCCTCCCGCAGCCGCTTCAACCGCAGGCTCCATGCGGTGAGCTACCTCATCCCCCTCCTGCTGCCGCTGTTCAAAACCCTGTGGCAGCGGCTGGGTGACATCGAGCACTCCATCCTGGACACCCTGCCCTTGCCGGTGTGCGAGAACATCCGCGCCCCGCGCTGCCGTCTGGCTAAGGGCCTCTGCTACCGCGGCTACACCGCGAGTAAACGGCTCTACTTCCACGGCAGGCTCTTATCATATACACCCCTACCCCGATAACCACCGATACAGGGGCATAGGATTGACGGCGAAGCGACGGAGGTTGCGCAACACAGGGGTGTCGGAAGGAAGCCCAGGAGCAGGTTGCGCAGGGCAGCCAGAGCCTGGGCGCCTTTACGGGTACGACAGGCATCCTCTCCAAGCGCCACATCCCGCTTGTGGTGCAGTCGGTTCTCGATGGCCCAGTGGCCCCGGCTGAGGCGGGCCAGGGTAGCGGCATTGGCCTGCTCTGGCGACAGACTGGTGAGGTAGAGGTCGGTCTCCTGGGAAACAGCACCGCTACGTTTATGCATCTTTAGTCCCGGGAAGGACACTTCCTCCTCCGGCGGCAACTGGGTGGTCCACGGCTACGGGGGGTGCTGTCGGTTATTCCTACCGCCGCGCTGGTGCTCATGGCTGGTGGGGTGGGAGATCTGCTGCGAAAACCGCTACCGCCCCTTCAGAAAGGGGCCTGGCTTTCCACGATATAGGCCTTGTCATTCCGGTATTTTGCTGTCAGAATGACAAGCCGGAGGCAGAAGCGCTCTCTAAGTAAGGGGTGCGCAGAAACTCCGTCCTGCACCGGGGCGTAGCGCAGTCTGGTAGCGCACCTGCTTTGGGAGCAGGGGGTCGCTGGTTCGAATCCAGTCGCCCCGACCACAAGCGCCGCCAAAGCGGTGCGCAGAGTGCCGAGCGCAGGGAGCATCGTTGCCCTCAGCCCTTTGTTCTCCGTCGTGCCGCAGGCGCAATGCGGGAGTAGCTCAGTTGGCAGAGCGTCAGCCTTCCAAGCTGAATGTCGCGGGTTCGAATCCCGTCTCCCGCTCCACCAAACCCCGCCTCGGCGGGGTTTTTCCTCTGGCGAGAGTCTGCTAGACTATCGCGCGGATGCGCCCGTAGCTCAGCCGGATAGAGCAGCCGCCTTCTAAGCGGTAGGTCGGGGGTTCGAGTCCTCCCGGGCGCGCCAGGAACGAGGGCCCTTCCCGCACAGGAAGGGCCTGGCTTTACTTCCACTCACGGATGGGCACCAGTTCGCCCCCCTCGACCACCTTGCGGGTGGGCTTGTAGGCCCGGTTGAACCAGATCTCCAGCGTGGCCCGCTCGAGGCTCTTCGGCCCGATAATGTGCTTGCGCACGTAGTAACCCCCGCCCTCGTCGGCGGAGATTTCGCCACCTTTGGTCAGGCGCAGTTCCACGATCTCCCCGCTCTTGAGCAGCCGCACCCGCACCCACAGCACCCGGTCACCCTCGGGTTTGACGTGCTCGTCCCGTTTGAAAAAGCCGAACATGAACCTAATTTACCGCCATCACGCGGCCACCGGTCAGGGCTACGAGTTGCTGCGGGCTCAGTGCGAAGACGGCGTTGGGGGTGCCCGCCGCGGCCCACACCTGCTCGTATTGCAGCAGGTCGGGGTCGATGAGGGCCTCGAGGGGGGTGGCGTGACCCACCGGGGGCACCCCGCCGATGGCGAAGCCGGTGACCTCGCGCACCCACTCGGGTCTGGCCCGCTCGAGCCGCTCCCCCAGCCTCTCCCCCACCCTGGCCTCGTCGACGCGGTTGGAGCCGCTGACCAAGAGCAGGTAGGGCCGGCCCGACTCCGCCCCGCGGAAGATGAGGGACTTGACAATCTGGCCCACACTACAGCCCACCGCCTCGGCGGCTTCCTGGGCGGTGCGGGTAGAGGCGGGCATCTCGACGACCCGGAGTTCACCAAAACCCCGCTCGTGCAGGGCGTCCTGGACCTTCTGGGCGCTCGAGCTGAGCATGTGAGCTCCTCAGCGGGCTGCCAGGTCGGCCAGCAGGCCCGACAGCAGCGCGATACGGCGGGGGATCTCGGGGATGACGACGTGCTCGGTGAGCTGGTGGGCATCCGCGCCAAAAAGGCCCAGGCCGTCAAGGGTGGGCACACCTAATGCGGCAGTGAAGTTGCCGTCGGAGCCGCCCCCCACGCGGCCCGCGCCTAGCTCGAGGCCCAGCGAGGCCCCGATGCGCCTGGCCCGCTCGAAGAGCTCCATCGAGGCCGGGCTCGGCTCCATGGGCGGGCGGTTGAGGCCACCGCTCAAGCTCAGCCGCGCACCGGGCAGGACGGGCTCGAGGGCTTTGAAGGCGACCTCGAGGCGCTCGTACTCGGCCATAGTCCACACCCGGAAGTCCACCGTCACCGAGGCCTCGGCGGCCACCACGTTGACGGCAGTGCCGCCTCGAAGCTTGTTGGGGCCAAGGGTAGTACCCTTTTCCCACTCCTGCAGAGCTACGATCTTGAGAATCTGGTGGGCCAGCTCCACTACCGCGTTGACGCCTTTCTCGGGTTCGACGCCCTGATGGGCGGGCTTGCCGTGGGCGGTGAGGGTGTACATGCCCGTGCCCTTACGCGCGACTTTGAGATCGCCGTTGCCCATGGGGGCCTCGAGCACCAGCACCAGCTCGTTGCGCCGGGCCGCCGCCTCGATGGCCTCGCGCGAAGCCAGCGAGCCCACTTCCTCGTCGGGGGTGAAGAGCAGCTCGAGCCGCGGCAGCCCCAGGCCCATCTCGTCGTTGGCACGCATAGCCCACAGAAGCTGGACGATGTTGCCCTTCATGTCGTAGACGCCGGGACCATAGGCCCGCTCGCCCTCCACCTTCCAAGCGAAGGCTCCACGCGGGTGCACGGTGTCGTAGTGGCAAAGGACGAGCACCCTGGGGCCACCGTGGCCAAACTTCAAGCTCAGGATGGGACCGTTCTTGGTGTCCTCGCGGGTCAGCTCACCGAAGCGACCAAAGCGTGCGTTGAGCCAGGCGGCTACCGCCTCGAGCCCCGGAAGGTCGTGGGAGGGGGATTCGAGGCAGACGATGGCCTCGAGGTCGGCGAGGATGCTGGGCAGGTGGGATTCGAAGTAGGCAAGAGGGGTCACGCAACACATACTAGCGCTCTCGAGGTGCTGAACGCCTAACGCGGGGCGCTGGGCGCGGGTCGTACGTCGTACGCCAAACGCAAAACGCCCTAGACCCCCGGCTACCTACCTACACCCCCACCTTCCACTTTGGCCCCTCCCGTGTGTCCTCCACGGTGAGGCCGAGTTCCGTGAGGCGGTTGCGGATCTGGTCGGAGAGGGCGAAATTGCGCTCGCGGCGGGCTTCCTCGCGGATCTCGAGCAGCAGTTTGATGAGGCCGTCGAGCAATTCGCCACCCAGGCTGGCCTCGAGCACCCGCTTGGGGAACAGGCCCAGCACCCCTTCGCCCAGCCTGCCAAAGACCTCCTCGGCCCGCGCCAGCGTGTCCCGGCCCGGCTTGTCCGGCATGGCCCGGTTGAACTCGGTGACGAACTCGAAGAGCGCGGCGAGGGCCTGGGCAGTGTTGAGGTCGTCGTCAAGGGCGGCGGCGAAGCGGGATTCGAGCGCGTCGATGGCCGCCTCGAGGCCCGCGTGCGTCCCGGCGGGGGCTTCGGCGACCTGGCGGCGGATCTCGCGGTAGGCGTTCAGCAGGCGCATGTAGCCCTGCTTGGCGGCCTCGAGGCCCTCCCAGGTGAAGTCCATCACGCTGCGGTAGTGGCTGCTCAGCAGGTAGAAGCGCACCGTGATGGGCTCGTGTCGGTTGAGCAGGTCGCGCAGCACCACGAAGTTGCCGGTGCTCTTGGCCATCTTCTCGCCGCCCAGCAGCACGTGGTTGTGGTGCATCCAGTAGCGGGCGAAGCGGTAACCGGCTGCCTCGGCCTGGGCGATCTCGGCCTCGTGGTGGGGGAATTGCAAGTCGATGCCGCCGGAGTGGATGTCGAAACCCTCGCCCAGGTACTTCAGGCTCATGGCGCTGCACTCGATGTGCCAGCCGGGGTAGCCCTCGCCCCACGGGCTCTTCCAGCGCATGATGTGCTCGGGGTCGGCGCTTTTCCACAGGGCGAAGTCGCGGGGGTCCTCCTTCTCCTCGCGCACTTCAACCCGCGCTCCGGCCTCCTGCTCCTCGAGCTGGCGGTTGGCGAGCTTGCCGAAGCTGGGCCAGGCCCTCACCCGGAAGTAGACCGAACCGCCCCGCACGTAGGCATAGCCGCGCTCGAGCAGCCGCTGTACGAGGTCGATCTGCTCGGGGATGTGCCCGGCGGCGCGGGGGGCGATGTCGGGGCGGCGCACGTTGAGGTCCTTCATGTCGTCGAAGTAGGCCCACATGTACTTCTCGGCGACCTCCATCGGCTCCAGCCGCTCGAGCTTAGCCCGCTTCTGCACCTTGTCCTCGCCCTCGTCGGCGTCGTCTACGAGGTGCCCTACGTCGGTGATGTTGGAGACGAAACGCACCTTGTAGCCGCTATGCTCCAGCCAACGCCTGAGCACGTCGTAGGTGATGGGGCCGCGGGCGTGGCCCAGGTGGGGGTCGCCGTAGACCGTAGGGCCGCAGAAGTAAATGCCCACGTAGCCGGGCGTGCCGGGCACGAAGAGCTCTTTCTGGCGGGTGAGGGTGTTGTAAATCTGTAGAGGCATTCGATCTCCTTAAATTTTGGCTCGAGCTGGCTGTGGTGGGGATTGAAAACGCCGGGCCTGGGCACGACAGCACCAGACACCCGGCGGCGGGCTCAGCTCAACATCGCACGGCGAAGATCATGGGATGAGTATACCTCGAGCCTGCTCTGCCTCAGGCCATAGCCCGCTCCTTGAGCCCAGCCAGCAGCCCGTCGCAGTTTTCCTTCATCAGCTTGAGCACGAGCTTTTGCAGCAGGCCGCCGAAGATGGGAATGTTGAGCTCGTACTCGAGCTCGAGCCTGACCCTCGTGCCCCCATCGGCCTCCTCGAAGACCCAGGTCCCCTCGTACTTGTCGAAGTCGCCCTCGGGGCTCGTGAAGCGGTTGCGCAGCTCGGCGTCGAACCACTCCTCCTCCTCGATCCAGTGCACCTTCTTGCCCATCGCCACCGCCACCCACTCGCTTTTGGAGCGGTTGCCGTGGTCCTCGAGCACCTGCAAGCTCTGAACGTCCTTGAGGTAGGGCTTGAGCCCCACGAGGTCCTTGGCGCAGGCATAGACGTAGGCGGGCGGCTTGGGGATGAAGATTTCGGATTGGACGTGTGGCATACTGGTTCAGTCTAACGCTAACACCAATGGTCGATAGCCGATAGAAAGGCTTAGAGCTTTTGGCCTGTAGAGCGGGAAAAAGCTTTGAGCACGCTCCACAGGCCCTTCCCAGCTGACGGCTTCTGAGGCCTTCAGGAGGTTCCAGCCATCTACTGGTTGGAAAGGGTGTTGATGATCTGGAACAGCGGCAGGAACATCCCCGCCACGATCAGGCCCACCACGCCGCCCAAGAACACGATCATGATGGGCTCGATGGCGGCGGTGAGGCTGCTTACGGCCTCGTCCACCTCGCGCTCGTAGAAGTCGCCGATCTTCTGCAGCATCACGTCGAGCGCGCCGGTCTCCTCGCCGATGGCGATCATCGAGCCCACCATGGGGGGGAAGACCTGGGGGTAGGCCTGGATCGTCGCATAAACGGGTTCACCGGCCTGAATGGTGGTCTTGGTCTCCTCGAGGATGTCCTCGATGATGGCGTTGCCCGCCGTGCCCTTGGTGATGTCGAGCGATTCGACGATGTTGACGCCGCTGGTGATGAGCAGGCCGAAAGTGCGCGAGAAGCGGGCTAGGGCGCTCTTCTTGTTGAGGTTGCCGAACACCGGCATCCGCAACTTGATGCGGTCGATCACCCGGCGTCCTTGCTCGGTACGGTAGTAAGAGCGGTAGGCGAAAAAGCCCACGATGGCCAGGAGGACGATAAACGGCGTACCCGCGCGCAGGGCATCGGAGATGGCAATCAGGAGGCGCGTCAGCAGGGGCAGTTCCGAACCGAGGCCGGTCAGAATCCCGGCGAACTGGGGAACCACCCCGGTCAGCAGGAAGTAAGTCACGCCGACGGCAAAGACGAAGACGATGGTGGGGTAGGTCAGGGCCGAGCGGATCTTGCCCCGCAGCTCGAGGTCTTTCTCCAGGAAGGTCGCCAGCCGGTCCAGGATCGCGTCGAGGGTGCCCGAGGTCTCCCCGGCCTTGACCAGGTTGACGTACAAGCGCGAGAAGAGCTTGTGCTTGGAAAGCGCGTCGCTGAAGGTGGTCCCGCCTTCTACCTCGGTGCGGATCTCCTTGATGATCTCGCGGAACTTCTTGTTCTCGGTCTGCTTCTCGAGGATGGCCAACGACTGCACGATGGGCAGCCCCGCCGAGAGCATGGTGGCGAGCTGGCGGCTGAAGACCGCGAGGTCCTTGAGGCTGGGACCGCGATCGAGCCCAGGGAGCTTGATCTCCGCCTGCAAACCCCGGCCCTGCTCCTTGATCTCGGCGACGAAAAAGCCCTTGTCACGAAGGGAGCGGGCAGCCGTGCGGATGTCCTCGGCTTCGATCACCGCGGCGATCAGACGTCCCTCACGATCACGAGCTTTGTAGTTGAAGCTAGGCATACTGGTAGTATAGCCAGGGTCGGTGGAAGGAGATGTCCGTTTTCCACCTGGCTCAAGACACCATGAACGCAGCGCAGGCACAGTTACTGGCGGTGCTCTTCGCCGCAGGGCGTCCGGTGGGCCTAGCCGAGCTCTCCTCCCTCGCGCCGGAGGAAAGCATCCTGCGGGAGTTGGCGGGCCTGCAGCACTGGCTCCTTCAGCATCCCATCGGCGTGCAGATCGAGCGGGTGGCGGGGGGGTGGCGGCTGGTGGTTCACCCCAGCTACCTCGATGCCGTCGAGCGGGTCCTGCGGCCTAATCCCCCCCGGCTTTCGCGGGCCGCGCTGGAGGTGCTGGCCATCGTGGCCTACCAGCAACCCATTACCCGCGCCGAACTCGAGGCCGTGCGCGGGCGCAGCGTGGACGGGGTGCTGGAGGGGTTGCTCGAGCGCGAGCTGATCCGGGTGGTGGGCGAGAAGGAGGCCATAGGCCGACCCAAGCTCTACGGCACCACCGAGCGCTTTTTGGAGGTCTTTGGCCTAGAAAGCCTCAAGGAGCTGCCCCCGCTCGAGGAGGGCCCGGTGCTGCTGCTGCGTGGCTGAGCCTTTATCCGCCGATTCTTGATAATATGCCGTGATGCGTTTGCGGGTCGACCTTCAACGAAACAAGGACAGTTATGCCGACCAAATGATCGTAGTCGCGGTTTTTCACGGCAGCGCGATCGGAGCCTTGCTCGGCCAGGGGGCCCGCGAGGTCTGGGTTGCGCCGAGTGTTCGATCGGCTCGGTCACTGGCCCAGCCCGGCGACGTCTTGCTGGGCGAGGAAGAGGGCATCCCCCCCGAGGGCTTCCATCACAGCCTTTCCCTGCGGGACCTGCTCAAGATCGACTTCAGCGACAAGCGGGCCATCGTCTTCGCCTATACCCTCTGCAAAGCCCTGGCCCCCACCGACACGCGGGTAATGCTGGGCTACTTCCGCAACGCCAGAGCGGTAGTGGAAGCCAACCTCCACGCCCGCGAGGAAGTAGCGCTGGTGTGTGCCTCCGACGCAAGCGGAGAACCCAGCCTGGGGAACATCCTGGCGGCGGGGTTTCTGGCTAGGCGCATCCAGCAACTCGCCAAGGCGGAGCGCCTCGAGGGCGCGCTGCTGGCCTCGAGCCTGCTCAAGGCCTTCCCCGACCCCCAGGAGGGGCTTTTCACCAGCGCCGCCGGGCAGCGACTCTACCGCATGGGCCGCAGCGAGGACCTGGCCCTGGCCAGTCTGATCGGCGTGGAAGACGTGATCCCCGAGCTCAAGGAGGTACGGGTGCTCGAGGCGAAAGAGCATGGTCTGAGCAAAGACCGTCCGGTCTATCGCTTTGGTCGCCGGGAGGAATGATGCCAAGGGTGGAGATCCTCGGCCTCCCGGTGGACCTGGTGAGCCTCGAGCAGGCCGTAGAGCGCATCGGGGAGATGCTGGAGTCGCCTGGAACCCATCAGGTCATCACCCTCAACCCCGAGTACGTGGTGCGGGCTCAGGGCGACCCCCAGCTCGTGCAGGCTGCACGGGAGAGCGAGCTGGTTACGGCGGACGGGGTGGGCATCGTGTGGGCGGTGCGCCAGCTGACCAAGCAGCAGCTGCCAGAGCGCGTCACCGGAGCCGATCTGGTCCCGGCCCTGCTCGAGCGCTTCGGCCCCAGATTGCGGGTCTTCTTCCTGGGGGCCAGACCCGGCGTGGCCCAGAAAGCCGCCGAGAACACCATGGCCCGCTGGGGAATCCAGGTGGTGGGGGTGCAGGACGGCTACTTCAAGGACGAAGCCCCGGTGATCGAGGCGATCGCCCAGGCCCGGCCCGACCTGCTGCTGGTGGGCATGGGCGAGCGCCAGGATTTGTTCATCCACCGCAACAAGGCCCGACTGGGCGCCAGAGTGGCTATCGGCATCGGTGGGATGCTGGACGTGCTCTCGGGCGAGGTCAGGCGCGTACACCCGCTATTCCAACGGCTGGGCCTGGAGTGGCTGGTGCGCATCGCAGGCGACCGCAAGCGCTGGGGACGCTTTCCCCGGCTCATCCAGTTCGTGCGGCTGGTGCGGGCGGCGAAGAGGGCTCATGGCTAATCCTGCGGTACCGGCTGGGCTTTCACCAGCGCGTAAGCATAACCGTCGGTGAGGGCCTTGAGCGAGGCCTCGAGGCTGTTGCGGCTGGCACCCACCGTAGTCCAGCGCTCGCCGGCGCGGTGCATCTCGATCATGACCCGCACCCCGCTCGAGGTGCCGCTCTCCTGCCCGCTGAGGATGCGCATCTTGTAGTCGGAGAGCTCGATCTCGCCGATCTCGGGGTAGAAGGCCTGCACCGCCTTGCGGAAGGCTACGTCCAGCGCCGAGACCGGGCCGAACTTGCTCTCTCCCGCCGTGTGCTGCACGCTCTCCCCCACCTTCACCCGCACCGTGGCCTCGGCCCAGGTGGGGGTGTCGGGCCGGTCGTCGTTGGCGTGCATGAAGACGCTGAAACCCATGAGCTCGAAGGGGAGCTTCCCGCCGCGCAGCCGGTGGGCCAGCAGGTAGAAGCTCGCCTCGGCGCCCTCGAAGGAGTAACCGGCGTGCTCGAGCTGCTTGACCTCCTCCAAGAGCGCCCCCGCCGTCTCCTTGGGCACCTGAACCCCGGCCTCGGCCAGCTTGGCCAGCAGGTTGCTTCGGCCCGAGAGGTCGGAGACCAGCACCCGTCTTGTGTTTCCCACCGCCTCGGGGGGCACGTGCTCGTAGGTGCGCGGGTTCTTGAGCACCGCCGAGACGTGGATGCCGCCCTTGTGGGCAAAAGCCGCGTCGCCCACGTAAGGCGCCCGCAGATTGGGCGTGAGGTTGGCCCGCTCGTCCACGTAGTGCGAGACCTCGCGCAGTTCCGAGAGCTTCTCCCGGCTGATGCCCTCTAGCTCGAGCCCGTACTTGAGGATGAGGTTGGGAATGGTGCTGGTGAGGTTGAGGTTGCCGCAGCGCTCCCCATAGCCGTTGATGGTGCCCTGCACGTGGGTCGCCCCCGCCCGCACGGCGGCCAAGGCGTTGGCAACGGCCAGCTCCCCGTCGTTGTGGGGGTGGATGCCGATGCGAAGGCCTGGGAAGGCCTCAACGACAATACGGGTGATCTCGGCAACCTCCTCGGGGAGGCTGCCGCCGTTGGTGTCGCACAGGCACAGCGTGTCGGCCCCGCCCCTCACGGCGGCCTCGAGCGTCGCGAGGGCGTAGCCCCGGTTGGCCTTGAAGCCGTCGAAGAAGTGCTCGGCGTCGTGGATGACCCGCCGACCCTGGCTCACCAGGTAGCGGTAGGTCTCCTCGATCATGCGCAGGTTCTCCTCCAGGCTCACCTCGAGCGCCTCGGTGACGTGAAAGTCCCAGGACTTGGCGACCACCGTGACCACCGGGGTGTGGGCTCCCAGCATGGCCTGCACCGAAGCGTCGTCCTGTGGCCTCAGCCCCTTGCGCCGGGTCGAACCGAAGGCCACCAGCCGGGTCTGGCCCAGGTCCACGCCCTTCATGCGGGCGAAGAACTCGGCGTCCTTGGGGTTCGACCCCGGCCAGCCGCCCTCGATGAGGGGCACGCCAAAGGCCGCCAGCCGCCGGGCGATGGCCACCTTGTCGTCGCTGGAGAGGCTTACAGCCTGCCCCTGGGTGCCGTCTCGTAGTGTGGTGTCCAGAATTTCGATCACGCCTCACTCCCCCTCAGGTCGCGCCAGCCGTACGCCCACTCCACCAGCTTCTTCCCCCCGACCTCGATCTCCCTCTCGCGCACCCTCACCCCGCCCATGTGCTCGTAAAAGTTCGTGGTCGGGTTCTCGGCCAGCACCCACAGCAGCGTGGAGGAATGGCCCCCCTGGGCCATCTCCTCCATGAAGCGCCGGAAGAGCTGCCCCCCGGTTCCCTTTCCCTGGTGTGCCCGCAGGAGATAGATGGCCCACAGCTCGCAGGAAAACTCCCCATCAGGCTCTTGCGGCGGGCCACCGGCCACGAAGCCCACGACCCCGTGTTCGGGGTCTTCCGCCACGAACAGCACGCCCTTCCAGCCGGGGTGCTCGAGCCCGCTGCGCCACATCTGCTCGCGCCGCTCGTAGGAGAGCGAGGCCAGGAAGTCGTCGGGGACCAGACCTGAGTAGGTCTCGCGCCAGGAGTCCACGTGGACGCGGGCGACGGCGGGGGCGTCGTCGGGGCGGGCCGGGCGGATGGTCACGGGTATACCTGGGTGTGGTGCCATACGGTGGGAAAGGGTTCGTAAAAGTGGTGGAGCAGCTTTTTCCAGTCCTGATACCGCGGCGACTGCCGGAAGCCGACGGTGTGGGCCTCGAGCGTGTCCCACTCCACGAGCAGCAGGTAGAGGCTGGGGTCCTCGAGGGTGCGGTGCAGCCGGTGCCAGCGGTAGCCGGAGGTCGAGGCGATCAGGGCCGACGCCCGGGCGAAAGCGGCTTCGAACTCCGGCTCCTGGCCGGGCTTGACGCTGAGGTAGGCGGACTCGAGGACCATCACCGCTCCTGCCCACGGCTATCGGCTATCAGCTATCAGCTATCGGCCATCGGCGAATTCTGAAAGAAGCCTTCAGCGCACGATGCCCTTGATCTGCACCTCGTCCAGGCTCGGCGGGTGCTTGGCCGCCTGCCCGGCCACCAGCTTGTTGGCCGCGTCGAGGTAGGCGCGGGCCGAAGCCTCGATGATGTCGGGCGAGATGCCGTGGCCGGTGGCGAGGACTTCGCCCAGCTTGAGCTTGACCGTGACCTCGCCCAGCGCCTCGGTGGTGCCGGTGACGGCCTCCACGCGGTAGAGCTCGAGTTCGGGCTGAATCTCGATGGCCTCGGAAAGCGCCTTGTAAACCGCGTCTACTGGCCCGTCCCCAATCGCCGTGGTGGTCACCTCGCCCTTGGGGGTCTTCAGGCGCACGGTGGCCGTGGGGAGCATGCCGTAACCAGAGAAGAACTGAAGCTGCTCGATGGCAAAGAGATGCGCGGTGGGCGCGGTCTCGCTCTCGACCAAAGCCCGCAGTTCCTCGGTAGAGATGGGGCCCTTGCGGTCTACGATCTCGCGGAAGCGCTGGAAGACGGTCTGCATCTGGCTTTCGTCGAGTTCATAGCCCAGGTCGTGCAGGGCCTTCTTGACCGCGGCCCGGCCCGAGTGCTTGCCCAGCACCAGCACGGCGGCCTCGCGGCCCACCAGCTCGGCGTTCATGATCTCGTAGGTCTCTTTGTTCTTGATCACCCCGTCCTGGTGGATGCCCGACTCGTGGGCGAAGGCGTTGTCGCCCACGATGGCCTTGTTGGGCTGCACCACCATGCCGGTGTAACGCTCGACCATGCGGCTGATGCGGTAGATCTCGCGGGTGTTGATCTGGGTCTCGGCCTGGTAGTGGTCGCGGCGGGTGTAGATCGCCATCACCACTTCCTCCAAAGCGGTGTTCCCCGCACGCTCCCCGATGCCGTTGATGGTGCACTCGATCTGGGTTGCGCCGTTCTCCACCGCCGCCAGGCTGTTGGCGGTGGCCATGCCCAAGTCGTCGTGGCAGTGGGCGGAGATGTGCACGTCGCGCCCGCGCACCACCTCGTCGTGGATGCGCTTGATGAGGGCGCCGTACTCCAGCGGCGTGCCGTAGCCGGTGGTGTCGGGGATGTTGATGGTGGTGGCCCCGGCGGCAATCGCCGTGTCGTAGAGACGCAGCACGAAGTCGAAGTCGGCCCGCATGACGTCCTGGGCGCTGAACTCTACGTCATCGGTGAAGGTGCGGGCGTAGCGCACCATCTCATCGGTGAGCTCTATGATCTGCTCAGGGGTCTTCTTGAGCATGTACTCCAGGTGCACCCGGCTGGCGCTGGTGAAGACGTGGATGCGCCGCTTCTCGGCGGACTCGAGGGCGGCGGCGGCCCGCTCGATGTCGAGCTTGTGGGTGCGGGCCAGGGCGCAGATCACCGGCCCCTGCACCTCGCGGGCGATGCGAGAGACGCACTCGAACTCGCTGGCCCCGTTCACCGGGAAGCCCGCTTCGATGATGTCGACGTTAAGGCGGGCCAGGGCGTGGGCGATCTCGAGCTTCTGCTGCAGCGAAAGAGCTACGCCAGGGGATTGTTCCCCGTCCCGAAGCGTGGTGTCGAAGATTCGGATGTGCCGCATAAAAATCTCCGGTTTCCGTCGAGGGTCAGGGGCTCAGGGTCTAGGGCTCAGAATGGCCCTCGACTCTCGACCCCTGACCCCCGACAAATTCACTGGGCTACCTCTTCCTTGCTGAAGCGCGACTTGAGGAAGGGCATCATGGCCCTGAGCTTAGGGCCGACAACCTCGATGGGGTGGTTCTTCCAGTAGTTGCGGTTGGCGTTGAGCACGGGCTGGCCGGCCTGGTTCTCCAGCATCCACTCTCGCGCGAACTCGCCCTGCTGGATCTGGCGCAGCACCTCGCGCATGCGGGCCTTGGTCTCTTCGCGGTTGATCACCATCGGGCCGCGGGTGTAGTCGCCGTACTCGGCGGTGTTGGAGATGGAGTAGCGCATCCCGGCGAAGCCCGACTCGTAGATCAGGTCCACGATGAGCTTGACCTCGTGCAGGCACTCGAAGTAGGCCATCTCGGGCGGGTATCCCGCTTCCACCAGCGTCTCGAAGCCCGCGGCGATGAGCTGGGTCAAGCCGCCGCACAGCACGGTCTGCTCGCCGAAGAGGTCGGTCTCGGTCTCGTCCTTGAAGGTCGTCTGGATGGTCCCCGCGCGGGTGCCGCCGTTGGCCTTGGCGTAGGCCAGCGCGGTGGGCAGGGCCGAGCCGGAGGCGTCTTGGTAGACGGCGACCAGGCTGGGCACGCCTGAGCCCTTCTCGTACTCGCTACGCACGAGGTGGCCGGGGCCCTTGGGGGCCACCATCCACACGTCGAGATCGGGCCGGGGCTTGATCTGGCCGAAGTGGATGTTGAAGCCGTGGGCGAAGGCCAATGCTGCGCCCTCCTTGAGGCCCGGCTCGATCTCCTCGCGGTAGACCTTGCCCTGGGTTTCGTCGGGCAGCAGGACCATCACCACGTCGGCCTTCCGCACCGCTTCGGCTACAGGGAGCACCTCGAGCCCCGCCCCCCTGGCCTTGGCCTCGTTGCGGCTGCCGGGCCGCAGGCCCACGACTACCTTGATGCCGGAGTCGCGCAGGTTTAGCGCGTGGGCGTGGCCCTGCGAGCCGAAGCCCAGGATGGCCACGGTCTTGTCCTTGATGAAGCCGATGTCTGCGTCGGAATCGTAATAGATCTTCATGTGCTTGCTCCCTTTCGTATACCGCTGCGTCTTTGCAATGAAAAGGCAGACCCAGAGGCCTGCCCTACACCGCCGGTTTCTTCTCGCGTACCTTCAAGACCTGCTCGCCGCGCGAGAGCGCGACCGCGCCGGTACGCATGACCTCCAGGAGGCCATAAGGCCGCATGGCCTCGATGAAGTTGTGCACCTTGCTCGAGTCGCCGGTGAGCTCGAAGATGATGGACTTTCGCGCCACGTCCACGATGCGGGCGCGGAAAGCCTCGGCGATATCCTTGATCTCCAGCCGCTCCTCCATGCCCGGCACCGCCACCTTGACCAGCGCCAGCTCGCGCTCGACGTGGGGCTCAGAGTGGTCGGTGACCTTGATGACCTCGATCAGGCGGTTGAGCTGCTTCTCGACCTGCTCGAGCACCCGGTCGTCGCCCGTCACCACCAGCGAGATGCGCGAAAGCCCCTCCTGGTGGGTGCGGCCCACCGCCAGCGACTCGATGTTGAAGCCCCGGCGGGCGATCAGGCCTGCGATGCGTTGCAGGACGCCGGGCTTGTCTTGGACCAAAACGGAAACCACGTGTCGCATGAATTCTCCTGTCTACCGGTCAATCACCGGCCTCCACCGCCTCGCGCGGGTTCTCGATGATCATGTCCTCGGCGGCCCCACCCGAAGGAATCATGGGGAACACGCCTTCCTCGTGGTGCACGCGGCAGTCGAGCAGCACCGGGCCCTCGTGCTCCAGCACCTCCTTCACCGTCTCGGCCAGCTTGCCCCTGTCGCTGAGGGTGAGCCCCTTGATGCCATAGGCCTCGGCCAGCTTGGCGAAGTCGGGGTTGGAGTCGGCGAGGTAGACCTCGCTGTAGCGCCTGGCGTGGAAGAGGTCCTGCCATTGCCGCACCATGCCCAAAAACCCGTTGTTGAGGATGACGATCTTGACGGGGAGGTTGTACTTCTTCACCGTCGCCAGCTCCTGCAAGGTCATCTGGAAGGAGCCGTCGCCGTCGAAGTCGATGACGGTCTCGCCGGGCCTCGCCAGCGCCGCGCCGATGGCGAAGGGCAGACCCACCCCCATCGTGCCCAGCCCGCCGGAGTTGATCCAGGAGCGGGGCTTGTCGAACTTGAAGAACTGCGCGGTGAACATCTGGTGCTGCCCCACCCCCGACGTCACGATGGCCTTGCCCCCGGTGGCCTCCCAGAAGGCGTGGATGACCTCCTGGCTTTGCAGGTAGGGCTTGGAGTTCCAGCCAAAGGGGTGCTTGGTGCGCCACTCGTCCACCTGCTGCCACCACTCGGCGATGGAGAGCTTCCTGGCTCCCTTGGCCAGCTCAGCGGCCACCCACTTGGCGTCGCCTACCACCGGGATGGCGGTGCTCACCAGCTTGCCGATCTCAGCGGGGTCGATATCGACGTGGATGATGGTGTGGGCGTTGGGAGCAAAGCGCGAAACCTTGCCGGTCACGCGGTCGTCGAAGCGCAGGCCGATGGCCAGGATGGTATCGGCGTTGTGAATGGCCCAGTTGGCCGCCACCGAGCCGTGCATGCCGGGCATCCCCAGAAACTGCCGGTGGGTGCCGGGAAAGGCCCCCAGCCCCATCAACGTGGGGATCACCGGGATGCCCGACTTCTCGGCGAACTCGATGACTTCAGCCGAGGCGTGCTGGGCCCCGCCGCCCACCATCAGGACGGGTTTTTTGGCTTTCGCGAGCGCCTCGAGGGCCCGCTCGATCTGGCGGGGATGCCCCTTGAAGGTAGGCTTGTAGCCGGGAAGGTCGATCTCGACGTCGAAGCTGCCGCTGAAGGGCGCGAGTTGCACGTCCTTGGGGACGTCAACGAGCACCGGCCCAGGGCGGCCTGTGGAGGCGATGTAGAAGGCCTCGGCGATGACGCGAGGGATGTCGCGCACGTCGCGGATCTGGAAGTTGTGCTTGGTGACGGGCTGGGTGATGCCGCACACGTCGGCCTCCTGGAAGGCATCGGTGCCGATGAGCGCCTGCGGCACGTTGCCCGTGATGGCTACCACGGCGGTGGAGTCCATTAGGGCGTCCTGCAGCCCGGTGACCAGGTTCAGCGCCCCCGGCCCCGAGGTCGCCATCACCACGCCCACCTTGCCGCTGGCGCGGGCGTAGGCGGTAGCGGCGTGGACCCCGCCCTGCTCGTGCCGCACCAGGATGTGCCGGATGGGAGAATCGTAGAGGGCATCGTAGGTGGGCATGATGGTGCCCCCTGGATGCCCGAAGATGATGTTCACCCCTTGTTTTTCCAACGCTTTGAGGATTGCCGCCGCTCCGTTCATACCCACTCCCCTTCAAAAAAAACTTCCCCCGGCTGGTATCCGGGGGTTTGCGATGCGCTCGTAGGTCGTATAGCTACACCCTATCCCCCGTAGACCCGATAATTACTAGGCCTACTACGACTAGGGTTAGGGTGAGGCTCTCAGGCATCTCGTCTGTGAGTCTAAGGGGCTTTGGTATACCGTGTCAACCACCTGGCTCGAGACCGGCGCGGCTTCCACGCCGCAGGAGCCGCTACAACGCCACCACCGAGCGGCTTTTGGAGGACTCGTAAGCCGCCAGGGCCACCCGCAGCGCCTGGAAGCCGTCGTTCCAGGTCACGCTGGGTTGCCGGCGCTCGCGGATGCTGGCGATGAACTCCTCGAGCATGGCCCGGTTAGGGTCGGAGCCGAAGCCCACCCAGCTCACCGGGCGCGGTCCATGGCGCGCGTAGAGCGTGAGGTGCTGGGCGAAAGCGTCCAGCACCACCGCGCCCCCCTCCCCCACCACCTCCATCTTGAGGTGGCCCCAGCGCGGATACCAGGTAGGGCGGCTCCAGCTACAGTCAATGCTGGCCTGAACCCCGTTGGAAAGCGACACCAGCAGGAGCCCAGCGGTGTCCACGTCCACCTCGCCAGGGTAGAAGAGGTTGTCCAGCTCGGCGTAGACCCCGGTGATCTCGGCGTCGAAGTACCAGCGCAGCAGGTCGGCCAGGTGGACGATGTGGTCCATCGCTGCGCCCCCTCCGGCCAGTTCCCTCTCGGCGAACCAGGCCCGGTGAGCCCTGGGGATCTCGCTGTGGTTGACGCCGTTGACCCCCAGGACGCGGCCTAAGCGGCCCTCCTGGATAGCCCTACGCACCGCCTGCACCGAGGGAGCGAAGCGCATGGGGAAAGCGGTCATGAAGCGAACCCCGTTGGCTTCGCAGGCGGCCTGCATGGCCAAGGCGTCGGCGAGATCGGTCTCGATGGGCTTCTCGCACAGGATGTGGCACCCGGCCTGGGCGGCTAGCTCAACGAGCTCAAGGTGGCGCGCGTTCTCCGAGCACACGATCACCCCGTCCAGCCCCTCGGCCAGCAGGTCCTGGTGGCGGGGAAAGCACTTCAGGCCGTATTCGTGGGCGAAGTGCTTGGCTTCCTCCGCGTTTTCGTGAGAAAAACCGACCAGTTCGACCCCCGGCATGTTTTTGAGGTGGGCCTGATAGCCTTCGGCGTGCAGGTGAGCGAAACTCAAGATGCCAATGCGCATGTCGTCCTCACAGCGAGACGGGCTTTCCGGTGGCGATGGATTCCCTGGCGGCCAGGGCCAGGCGCAGGGCCTCGAGGCCGTCCTGAGCGCTCACCTCGAAGGGCGCGCCGGTCTGGATGCAGCGGTAAGCGTGCTGGAGCTCGAGGGCGTAGGGGTCTTCGGCCAGCCCCGCCACCGGCAAGCCCACTGAGGCTGCCTCACCTGGCCTGTGCAGCACAAAGCTTCGCACGGGGCCATGCTCGTCGGAACTCCACTCAATGAGGCCGTCCGTGCCCGCGAGGTCGAGCGCGGTGCGGAACACCCCCGGCGGGTAGGCCCATCCCCCTTCGATGAGCGCCATCGGCCCCGACTTGAAGCGCAGGATGACCTGAGCGTATCGCCCCACGCCGTCGGCGCTGCGGGAGAGCCGGGCGAAGACCCGCTCGACCTCGCCACCCAGCCAGCGGGCGTAGTCGAAGTCGTGGATCATCAGGTCCACCACCATCCCGCCCGAGCGCGCTTCGTCGAAGTACCAGTTGTCGTCGGATTTTTGGGGCGGATACGAGACCCGTTTGAGCCGCATCACCCCCAGCTTCCCGATCTGGCCCTTGGTCACCAGCTCACGCGCCAGGCGGTACTGGGGAAAAAAGCGCACCACCATGGCCACGAAAAAGCGCACCCCGGCCCGCTCGCAGGCCTCGATCATCTCCTGGCCGTCTCGCACGCTCAGGGCGATGGGCTTCTCACAGATCACGTGCTTCCCGGCCCCAGCCGCCTGCAACACCATGGCCTTGTGCAGGTGGGTGGGCACGCAGATGTCCACGATGTCCACGGCCTTTAGCAGCTCACCATAGCTCGGATACACCTCGAAGCCGAACCGCTCGGCCAGCCGGGCGGCTTGCTCGAGATGGGCCGAAGTGCAGCCCACCAGCTCGGCCCCCGTGCTGCGCCAGCCCGCCGCGTGAACCTCGGCCATCACCCCGCTTCCCACGATTCCTACGCGCATTGAACCTCCCTTCACTTCACCGCCCCCGAGGTGATGCCCCGGATCAGTTGCTGCGAGAAGACGAAGTACAGCAGCACCGCCGGCACGATGGCCAGGGTTAAAGCCGCCAGCACCGCGTTGTAGTCGTTGACGAACTGGCCCAAAAACACGCTGGCCCCCAGCACCACGGTCTTGGTGGCCTCGCCAGGAGCGAGGATGAGCGGGAACCACAGGTCGTTCCAGATGGGGATCATCGAGATGGCCAGCACCGAGCCGATGGCCGGACGAATCAGGGGCAGGGTGAGCCAGTAGATGCGGTATTCGCTGGCCCCGTCAATGCGGGCAGCGTCTTTGAGGTCCTTGGGCAACTGGCGCATGAACGACGAGAGCACGAACACCGCCAGCGGGATGCCCTGGGCGGTGTAAACCAGGATCAGGATCCACAGGGTATTGACCAGCTCGAGGTCCTTGGCCAGTTGCAAGATGCCCACGGTGCCCAGGCGGATGGGCACCATGATCCCGATGGACAAGTACAAGCCGATGAGGTTGTTGAGGCGGAAGCTGTATTCTGCCAGAGCGAAGGCAGCCATCGAGCTCAGCAAAATCATCAGCGCCAGAGCCCCCACCGTGACGATGAGGCTGTTGAGGAAGTAGGCAGGGAAGTTGGCGGTGGATTGCAGGGTGCGGAAGCCCTCGAGGGTAAAGGTCTGGGCGTTGGGCAGAGCGTAGGGCGCGCTGAAGATCGTCAGCCGGTCCTTGAAGGCGTTGAGGATGACCAGCAGCACTGGAAACAGCGCCAGCAGCGAGTAGACGACTAGGGCGAGGTGCACGCCCAGCACTCCCAGCCAGTTGCGGGTCATGCAAGCCTCCTGGGCACTTGGCTCATGGCGCTTCTCCTAAAACTGGATGTTCTGCAATCGGCGCTGCCAGGCGAAGAGGTAGACCAGCACGCCACTGAGGATGATCAGGAGCATCACCCCGGCCACCGTGGCTCCCATGTAGGGGTCGCCAGGCTGGAGCTGGTAGCCGAAGAAAGTGCGGAAGAAGAAGGTTCCCAGGATGTCGCTGGCGAAGTTGGGTCCGGCCAAGGCACCTTGGGTGGCGTAGATCAGGTCGAAGGCGTTGAAGTTGCCCACGAAGGTCAGCACCGCCACGATGCCCGCCGTGGGCAGGATCAGCGGGAGCTGAATGCGCCAGAACACCGTCCACGCCCCCGCCCCGTCCACCCGCGCCGCCTCGATGAGCTCGTCGGGGATGCGGATGAGCGCCGCCAGGAAGAGCATCATGGGGATGCCGATGTTTTGCCATACGGAAATCAGTGAAAGGGTGGGCAAGGCGGTGGACTCGAGGCCCAGCCAGGGCTGGTTGAGGTGGCCCAATCCGAGGAGGTCGAGAATGCCCTGCGAGATGCCCCAGGCCGGGTTGAGGATGAGCTTCCAGGCGAAGCCGACGATCACCACCGACAGGATGGTGGGTGTGAAGATGACGGTGCGGTAGAGCCAGGCCCCGCGAATCCTCGAGGCCAGCAGCACCGCCAGGAACAGGCCCACGGGGTTCTGGATGAGCATGTGGTAAGCAAAGAACTCCACATTGTTCCAGAAGGCGTTCCAGAAGGGCTGGGCCCAGTTTTCGCTGGTGAACAGGGCCAGGTAGTTTTGCAGGCCGACGAACACCTCCACGCCGCTTTGGGTCTTGTTTTGCAGCGAAAGGGCCAGCGATCCGACCAGCGGGTAGACCATGAACAGCGTGTAGACGAAGACTGCCGGGGCGAGAAAGACCACGATGTGCCAGGGGAAGGGTCTGCGCTTCATGGGGATGGAGCCCTTTGAGCACTGCGGGGGCGCAAAAGCCCGCGCCCCCGCCTGAACTGCCGGGCTACTTGCCCTTTTGTGGCCCGTACCAGGAGGCCAGCCGCGACTGCACGTAGTCGGCAGCCTGCTTGGGGGTCATGGTGCCGTTGAGAACCTGCGCCGAGGCGTTCCACAGATCGTTCTCGTTGTTGGGGTTGGGGTTGCGGGAGAGGATCTGGTAGGCCGTGCGGAAGGAAGCCTGGCATTGCTTGCGCCAGTTCAGGAACTCCTGTGCTACGGGGTCGGAGACGGTGTAGCTCACGTTGGCCAGGGGGAAGAAGCCGGGCAGGGCGTTGGCGTAGAGCTGGGCGAACTCGTCAGAGGCCACCCAGGAGAGGAAGGTGCGGGCAGCTTCCTTGTTCTTGCTGGCCGAGTTCAGGCCGATGGCAATGTCGGGGTGGTCGTTGATGACGCATTGGCTGGCCCCCAGGTTGGGGAAGGTGTAAGGCTTGAAGGCGCCGAGCTCGAGCCGGGGGTTCATCTGGCGGAAGACGCCGATGTCCCACGAACCGGCGGGGTAGATCGCCCCGCGCCCCTGGGCGAAGAGGTTCTGCGCGTCGGGGTAGGCCAGGGCCTGGTAGCCCCTGGGCAGGAAGGGTCGCCACTTGGCCAGCGCTTCGAAGGCTTGCAGGAAGCCGCCCTTGTTGTACTGCTGGGTCCCATTGATCAGACCCTTGCGCCCGGCCTCCCCTTTCCAGAGGGTAGGGCCGATGTTCTGATAGCCCATGGTGGCCGACTCCCATTGGTCCTTGGTGCCCATGACCAGCGGGCTGTACTTGCCGCTTTGCTGGATGCGCTGGAGCACCTGCAGGAACTGAGCCTCAGTGGTGGGCACCTGCAGGCCCAGCTCGCGGAAGATGGCCCGGTTGTAGAGGAAGCCGTGGATCACCGAGGCCATGGGCACGCAGAAGGTGGTCTTGCCGTCGTCGGTGCTCCAGGCGGCTTTGGCCACCTCGGAGAAGTTGCTCATGCCCGGCAGGTCGTTGAGGCTGTCGAGTTGCTTGGCGTTGAAGAGCTCGAGGCTCTTGTCGAAGGGGCGGCAGGTGATGAGGTCTCCGGCGGTCCCGGCCTTGAGCTTGGTATCGAGCACCGCGTTGTACTCGGTGGGCGCGGTGGGCGCGAAGACCACCTCGATGTTGGGGTATTTCTTCATGAAGGCGGGCAGAATGGTCTCCTGCCAAATCTTCAGGTCGTCGTTGCGCCAGCTCTCGATGGTCAGCCGCACCTTGCCCTGAGCCAGGGCAGAGCCCATGGTTCCAATCGCCAGAAATGCCAAAACCAGCCACTTACGCATACTTCACCTCCGAAGCAGACTCCAGGGCCGATGCCAGCCAGCCTCGCCTGCCACACCCGCACGACAGCCTTGGACATGGGTGGCTCCTCCTGAAATATGGCTCTACCCAAGAAGCTAGTGCTTGAAGTAAAGTTTTGTCAAGAGGAGTCAACATAGATAAAACGTTACGCCTTGCCGAGCACCTCCAGAATCAAGCTTGGCCCGCGTGAGCCTCCAGCACCACCCTGGGCTCGAGCTACCCCTTGAAGCGATGGGTCCGGGGATGCCCCCCAGGTCGTCGCGGCTGACCTTCAGTCGCTTGGAGATAGCCAGGCTGAGATCTACGTAGACGCACTCGATGCGGTACTCGGCCCGCTCGGGGGTGAGGCCCAGGCGGTAGGCCGGGGCCCGGTTTTCGCGGATTTGCCCCCGCAAGGCCCAGATCACACGGGAGTAACTGATGGCCGGAGCGCGGTACGCCCCCACGCGGGGATTGAACTCGAAGGGCGGGGGTGGCGCACCCGAAAAACCCTCGAGCAGCAAGGTTCCCCGATCGAAGCGCAGTACCGCCATGGGCCACACCATAGCCCCCGATCTGCTAAGAAATAAATTTATAGCTTACGATCAGCATATAACAGAATGGTTTCGGAAAAAGCCCCGGTGTGACCCCGCGTTACCTCCAGCCCACGCCCCGCCCCTCGAGTCAGTAACGTTGGGGACAAGGTTTTGAACCGAGAGCATCCGTGCGACCTGCTACCCTTGACCCGAGGAGGTGGTTCATGCGCAGAAATACCCATATCGATAAACACGTGCGAACCGTCTACTCGGTGTTTGCCACGGGCACGCTCCTGTGGTTCGTGGGGGTGGTCGGTCTGCTGCTCACCCTTCAGGGCGGAACAGACACGGTGCGGCTGATAGCCGGAGTCGTCATGTTCGCCGGGCAGATCGTCGCGGCAGTGGCGGTCATCCTCAAGCAGTTCCCCCCCAAGGAGGGCCGCTCGAGCCAACAGCAACAGCCCCCACACCTAGCTGCCGAGCAGTAGCCGGGCGAACACCGTAGACAGGGCGCACCGCGGTGCGCCCCAACATTTGGCATTTTGCGATTAGCCATCAGCGCCTACTGGCTATCCGGTACGATGCGGTAAATCTTGCTGTCGTCGGTGGAGAAGTAGATGAAGCCGTCGGGGCCTACCGTCACGTCGCGCAGGCGGCCATAAGGACCGGCCTGATCGTTTAGATTGCCGATGATCAGCTCCTCCTTGGCGAGACTTTCGCCGCTGAGCTCGAGGCGGTACATGCGCCCGGTCTTGAGGGTGACGAAGAAGAGGCTACCCTTCCAGGCCAAGAAGGTGTCGGCGTTGTAGAAGGTCATGTCGGAGATGGCTATGGTGCTATTGGAGTAGTACTCCTTGGTGGCGGGCTGGTAGGGCTGGCGGTCGGGCCGGTCGCAGGGGGCTATTTCTGTGCCCATGCAGTCGGGCCAGCCGTAGTTGTACCCAGGCTTGATCAGGTTGAGCTCGTCCTTTTTGTCGGGACCGTGCTCGGTGGACCACAGCTTGCCGGTGGCGGGTTGGAAGGCTAGGCCCTGGGGGTTGCGGTGGCCCAGCGTCCATATGGCCTTGGCCTGCCCCGGCACCTCGGGGTCGTTGTAGAAGGGGTTGTCGGTGGGGATAGAGCCGTCGAGGTGGACGCGGAAGATCTTCCCGGCCAGCAGCTTCTTGCTCTGGGCCTTCTGGCTGTCGCCAGGCTCGCCAGGGACGTTGGAGGGGGCCCCGGCAGCGTCGCCCATGGTGATGAAGAGGTATTTCTTGTCGGGCGAGAGCAGCACCCGGCAACCGTTGTGGTTCCACCAACCCAGCATGTCGTCGAAGAGCTTGACCTCGCCGGTGAGGCCAGAGCCCGAGATCACGAAGCTCGAGACGCGGTTGCGGGCGTTGTCCTCGGCGCTGGAATCGCCGTCTTTCCAGTAGGAGTAGCAAATGTAGACCTTCTTGTTGGCGGCGAAGTTGGGGTCGAGCTCGAGGCCCAGCACGCCCCCCTCCCCCTCATCGCGCACCACCGCCGAGGAGGCATAGGTGGTGACGTTGCCGGAAGCCAGGTCGAGGGCCGAGAGCTCGACGCTGGGCTGGTCGCGGTCGGTGAAGTAGAGTCTGCCGTCGGGGCCGAAGTTGAGGCTCCAGATGACCCCGGCGTTCACGTCCTTGACCAGCTCGATCTTGTAGCTGATAGCCGGAGGCTGCCCTTGATCGGTCTTACATCCGGCAGCCAGCAATAACAACAAGCCCAGTGCAACCATGCGGTTCATGCGCGCTCAGCCCTCCCTCGTGCTCCTGGCTTAGGTTTACCCCTCGGCAGCTTCCAGAGCAGTAGGGCTGCATGAATTTCCCTTCACCAAAATCAGGGGTGGGCGGCGGGCTCGAGCCGGCGGACGATTTCCGCCGCCGCCACCCTGGCGTGTTCGCGGCCATTCTCGATGAACACGGTGCGGGTATCTGGGCCGAAGCCAGCGGAACCGGCCACGAACAGTCCCCGCAGCGAGGTCTCGAAGGCCTCGGAAAGCACGGGCTGATCGCTCTGCTCGTCGAAGCGGACACCCGCCTGGCGCAGCAGGCCATCCGTCGCCCGGTAGCCGATGTGCACGATCACGAAGTCGGCGGGGAGGGTCTGGAGGCCCCCAGGCCGCTCGACGGTGAGGCTGCGCAGGCCGATCTCCCTCACCCTCGCCCCAAGCAATAGCCGGATCGAGCCCTCCTTGACCCGGTTGTCGAAGTCGGGTTTGAGCCAGTACTTGACCCTGGGGCGAATCTCCGCCTCGTGGTGGACCACCGTGACCCTGGCCCCTCCCCGGTAGAGCTCCAGCGCGGCCTCGACGGCACTGTTGGAACCCCCGATCACCACCACTTCCTGCTGCCAGTAGCTTATGGTCTCCTCGATGCCATAACGCACGTGGGGCAGGTGCTCGCCGGGCACCCCCAGCCGGTTGGGGTTGTCGTAGTAGCCCGTAGCCACCAGCACGAAGCGAGCCTCGAGGCTGCCCTCCCCCTCACGGCTCCTGTACCGAACGCTAAAATTCCCCTCAGAGCCGCCGATGCCCGTCACCTCGGTGTAGGTATGCACCTCCAGCCCCTCCACCTCGGCCACCCGGCGGTAATAGACCAAGGCTTCCCGGCGGGTGGGCTTGGGCGCGAGCGAGGGGAAAGGGTGCCCGCCGATCTCGAGGTTCCTGGCCTCGCTGAAAAAAACCGTCTCCACCGGCCAGCGGCGGATGGTGTTGAGCAGGGTGCCCTTTTCCAGCACCAGCGCCCGCAGGCCAGCCCGCCGGGCCTCGATGGCGGCGGAAAGACCCACCGGACCTGCACCCACGATGATCAGATCCCACATGCCCCCCATGCTACAGGGCCGAGCTTATTCGGGGCGCTGGCTGCCCTGGCCCGGTACCCGCTGCTGCGCTCGCTGGCCTGGGCCATCCTGCTCAACAGCCTGGCGATGAACATGCTGGTCGCGGTGTGGATCCCCTACGTCGCCTACCGCTACGGCTTTGGCCCCGCCGAGAACGGCCTCACCCTGGCGGCCTTCGGGCTGATGACCGCCCTGGGGCAAGGGCTGGTGGTGCCCTGGCTGGTTCCGAGGCTGGGAGAACGGCAGGCCGTCGTGCTGGGCCTGGTCGTGAGCGCGCTCAGCCTCGTGCTCTACGGCCTCGCCAGCGCCCCCTGGATGCTCTTCGTGGTGCTGGCGGTTACCACGCTGGGCGCGGTGGACGAGCCCGCGCTGCAGGCCCTCATCAGCCGCAGCGTCCGGCCCGACGAGCAAGGGGCCGTGCAAGGCGCCTTGGCGACTATCGGCAGCCTGATGGGCGTCGTGGGCCCGGTGGCGGGCACCTACCTCTTCAGCCGCTTCACCGGGTCGCAGGCGGTGGTAGAGCTGCCCGGTGCCCCCTTCTTCGCCGGGGCCTTCTGCGTGGCGCTGGGCTTAGGGATTGCCTACCGCGCGCTGCGTCGTCTCGCCCCCCGGCCCAGCCGGTAAAATAGCAAAGCCATGAGCTACCGCATCGAAAAAGACACCATGGGCGAGATCCAGGTCGAGTCCAGCCGCTACTGGGGGGCCCAGACCCAGCGGTCCTTGCAGAACTTTCCCATCGGCACCGAGCGCTTCAAGATGCCCAGGAGCATAATCCGAGCCCTGGGAATCCTCAAGAAAAGTGCCGCTCTGGCCAACGCCGAGCTGGGCGAGTTGCCGCGTGAGAAGGCTGAGCTGATCGTGCGCGCTGCCGAGGAGGTGATCGCGGGGAAGCTTGACGAGCACTTCCCGCTGGTGGTCTTCCAGACCGGCTCGGGCACCCAGAGCAACATGAACGCCAACGAGGTCATCGCCAACCGCGCCATCGAGCTGGCGGGCGGGGTGCTGGGCTCCAAGGACCCCATCCACCCCAACGACCACGTCAACCGAGGGCAAAGCTCCAACGACACCTTCCCCACCGCCATGCACATCGCGGTGGTGGAAGAGTTGCACCGCCAGCTCTACCCCAACGTGAAGAAGCTGCGCGACACCCTAGCGGCCAAGGCCGAGGCCTACAAGGACGTCGTCAAGGTGGGCCGCACCCACCTGCAAGACGCCACCCCCATCACCCTGGGCCAGGAGATCGGCAGCTGGGTCGCGCAAATCGACTACTGCCTCGAGCAAGTCCGCCACGCCGAGCAGGGGCTCTATGAGCTGGCCATCGGGGGGACGGCGGTGGGCACGGGGCTCAACGCCCACCCCAAGTTTGGCGACCTCTGCGCGGCCTACATCGCCAAAGAGACCGGCTTTCCCTTCGTCTCGGCCCCCAACAAGTTCGCCGCGCTCGCGGCCCACGACGCCCTGGTGACCACCAGCGCCGCTTTGCGCACCCTGGCTGGGGCCCTGATGAAGATGGCCAACGACGTGCGCTGGCTGGCCTCGGGACCGCGCAACGGCATCGGAGAGCTGCTCATCCCCGAGAACGAGCCCGGCTCCTCCATCATGCCCGGCAAGGTCAACCCCACCCAGAGCGAGGCCCTGACCATGGTGTGCGTACAAGTCTATGGCAACGACGCGGCGGTGGCCTTCGCCGGCAGCCAGGGCAACTTCCAGCTCAACGTGTTCAAGCCGGTAATGGTCTACAACGTCCTCACCAGCATCCAGCTCCTGGGTGACGCCTGCCTCGCCTTCAACGACCACTGTGCGGTGGGCCTCGAGCCCAACCTCCCCCGCATCCGGGAGAACCTGGAGAAGAACCTGATGCTCGTCACGGCGCTCAACCGCCACATCGGCTACGACAAGGCCGCCGCTATCGCCAAGAAGGCCCACAAGGAGGGAACCAGCCTCAAGGAAGCAGCCTTAGCGCTGGGCTACTTGAGTGAAGAAGAGTTCGACCGCTGGGTGGTGCCCATGGAGATGACGAGGCCGAGCTAGGGTACAGGGTATGGGGGGGATAGGGTAGCCAGGACTTTCGATGTGTAGATACCCTATCCCCTGAACCCTTTCCTGGCTCACATCTTGATCACAAACCCGGCAATAGAGTACCTCTCGGGAGGTGGAAGTATGAGTTATCCGTTCAAACTACCCGAACTGCCTTTCGATAAAGCGGCCCTCGAGCCCTACATCGACGCTATGACCATGGAGATCCACCACGGCAAGCACCACGCGGCCTACGTCAACAACCTCAACGCCGCGCTGGAAAAAGCCCCCGAAGTCCAGGGCTGGAGCCTGGAAGAACTCCTTACCAAGATCAACCAGGTGCCCGAGGCCATCCGTACCGCCGTGCGCAACAACGGCGGCGGCCACCACAACCACACCCTCTTCTGGGACATCCTCACCCCCGGCGGCTCCAAGGAACCCACCGGCAGGCTGGCTGAGGCCATCAACGCCACCTTCGGTTCCTTCGAGAAGCTCAAGGAGCAGATGACCCAAGCCGGGCTCACCCGCTTTGGCTCGGGCTGGGCCTGGCTGGTCAAGGATAAGGACGGCAAGCTCAAGGTCTACAGCACCGCCAACCAGGACTCCCCGCTGATGGAGGGCGACACCCCGCTCTTGGGCATCGACGTGTGGGAGCACGCTTACTACCTCAAGTACCAGAACCGCCGTCCCGACTACCTGGCGGCGATCTGGAACGTGATCAACTGGGACAAGGTGGCCGAGCGGTTTTAGGCTCGAGCGCTAGGGAGGAGGCCGGGGATTTCCCCGGCCTCATTACCGTATGTGTCCTACGGGTTGAAGATCACGACGTGGTATTCGACGTCCGCGATCTGCGCGCTGTTGTCGTTGGCGCAAATAATCCATTTATTGCTCGACGCGAAGTAGGAAGCGCCGACCGGCTTCACAATTCCAGCGCCCAGGCGGCTGAAAGTGACCGAGAGCACGGCATTAGGTTTGTTATTGCTCGCAGGATGATCCACAACCGTGCAGTTACCTTGATTGGCCACTGCCGGAATCCGGATCGCTACAGGTTTAGCCGTCTCGAGGGAGTCCACCGCCGTGTCGAGCGCCGCGAAATTGGCATTGACTTTGGCCGCGCTGATCACCTCGCCAGCGCTGAAGGTGTTGGGAATGGTCACGGCCCCGGCCCACAGGCCGATGGCGACGGTCAAGCTGCCAAGGGCGAAGAATTTAAGGTTGCTTCCGCGCATACTGATCTCCTAGATCCTGAAAGCTCCGATCCGCTAAGGACCAAATTTGGTGCTACCGTCATCGAATTTGCAATTGGCGTTGTCGAAGACTGCCGGATTGGGGCAGGCGTTGGCGGGCGGGTTGCCGCCCCCACCACAGGCTGCCAACAGCATGAGAACAAAACTGACACCCAACAAAGACCACTTCCGCATGTTCACCCCCTTACCCAGTCCGAGCAGGACGATGATACGCGTTGCGGCGTTATGTCGGCGTTACAGCCGACTACGGGAGGGCTGGCTTCCTGGCCACCTTCGCCAAGGCCCACCGCACGAAGCGGTTGTTGAGCAGACGCACGGAGAGGTCGGGGGGAAGGCGCTCGGAGAGCGATAAGAGGTGTTGCTGGGTGCGCCCCAGCAGCTCGAGGCCCTCCTCATCGCCCAGGGCCCTGGCTCGGGCATAGAGGATGAAGGGCAGGTCGAAGATGCCCTCGGCCCACTCCTCGCGGCCCTCGTAGGCCAGGCTCGAGGCCTGGAGGGCCTTCTCCCGCTCGCCCCGACGCAGGTAGGACAGCGCCAATCCCGCCAGCGCCCTGGCTCGGTCCCTGCCCTGCTTGCGCTCGCCCCAGTGCTCAGCAGCGCGGGCGAGCACCTCCTCCCCCTCCTCGTAGCGGCCCAGCTCGACCTGGGTGAAGCCCAGGGAGAACAGCGCGTAGCCCAGGGTGGCCTGCTCGCCCAAGTCCCGCATCACCCGCAGGGCCTGCTGGAGTTCCTCGAGGGCCTCCTGGAGCCGGTTCTCGACCATCAGCGCCGTGCCCAATGCGGTGCACAGGATCGAGACGTCGCGGTAAGCCCGCACCGCCTCGGCCTCGCGCAGGGCCTGGCGCAGGGATTGCTCGAGCTCGGGGCTCAGGCCCACTGCCCCGGCGTTGAGGCTGAGGACGTGCAGCGCGTCCCACACCGCCCACAAATCCCCCCGCTCCCGCGCCTCGGCCAGCAGGGCCTCTCCGGCGGCAATGCTGCGGTGGTAGGCCCCGCGCACGAAGTCCACGATGGCGCCATCGGCCTTGAGGCGGCGCAGCAGCAGGTCGTCGGCCATGCCCTGGGCCAGCACCAGCGCCTTGTTATAGGCCTCATGGGCTTTGGCCTGGTTGCCGATGCGCGAGTAGTACCCGGCCAGGTTGCGCAGCGCGTGGGCTTCCATGGGGCGGTCGCCGGAGAGCTCGAAATAGCGGATGGCCTCGGTGAGGGGCTCGAGCTGGGCGTCGGGGTCGCCGCCGCGGTACTCCAGCCAGGCCAGCCGGAACAGGGCCTGCCCCTTCTGCCAGGCGGTGCGGGCGAGTTCGAGAGCCTGCCGCGCCGCCTGGACCCCCTCGGCAACCCGCCCCGACTGCACGGCGGCTTCGGCCTCGACCAGGAACACCCGGAATTGCTCCTCGGGCACCTCGCCGAGCAGCCGAGCCAGCTCGAGCCGCTCGGCTTGGGCCTCCTCGCCCAGCGCCAGCTTGAGCTCAGCACACTCGGCCAGCACCTGGAAGCGCTCCTGGGGCGGGGCCAGGGGACCCATGAGCTCGAGGGCCTTGCTGTAGTGGGCCAGCGCGGTGCGCCCCAGCGGGCCCACCCGCAGCTTGCGCCCTACCGCCAGGTGAGCCCGCGCGGCCTGGGTCAGTTGCCCGGCGGCCTCGAGGTGATGGGCCAGCCGCTCGGGCGGCGCGCCAGTGTCGCGCAGCACCTCGGCCAGCCGGTGGTGCAGGCGGCGGCGAGCAGCCTCGGAGAGGGTTTCCAGGATCGTCGAGCGCAGCAGGTCGTGCGCTAGGGCATAGCCTTCGGGACTCTCCTGGACAATGCCGCTGTAAAGCAGGTGCTCGAGGGCCGCGTCATCGCTGTCGAAGGCCGCCAGCACCGAAGGCTCGAGCAGCGCATCGGCGATGGCCAGCGCCTGGGAGAGTTCGCGCGCGCCCTGTGGGAGACGCTCGAGGCGCTGCTGCACCACCTCGCGCACCGAGGGGGGCAGGGGCAGCTCGCGGTAGTCGGCGGTGATGCTGTCGAAAGGGGTGTGCCAGCGTCCCCCTTCCACCCGCAACAACCCCTGATCAAACAGGAAGCGTAAAGTCTGCAACAGGTACAGCGGGTTTCCGCCGGTGGCCTTGTGCAGCCGCTCGGCGAAGAGGATTCCGCCAGGAGTGCCGGAGAGCCGCCGGACCAGCTCGCGCACTCCGGCCTGGGGTAGAGCCTCGAGGGTGCGCACCCACAGCAGCCTCTCGCCGCTCAGGGGCCGCAGGGCCTCGTAGAGGGGGTGCCCCCGCTGATAGCCCTCGCTGCGGGCAGTGCCCAGGAGGTAGATCCCCAGGCTGGCAGCCCGCCGGCTCAGGTAGCCCAGGAACTCCAGGGTGGGGGCATCGGCCCAGTGCAGGTCCTCCCACAGCACCGTGCCCCCCGGTCGAGCCAGGGTCAGCAGCATGCGGGCTAGGGCCTCGAAGAGCCGCAGCTTGGCGTTGGCGGCCCCACCCATGAAAGAACCCAGCTCGGGCAATAGCTGGGCCAGCTCGTCGCGCCAGACGGGCTCGAGCCCCTCCAGCGACTGCCCGGTCTCGATCGCGCCTCGCACTGCTTCGATCAGGCCGCCAAACCCCAGCTCGCGCAGGCTCTCGCGCTGGCGAATCTGAAAGACCTGGCCCCTATGCTTGGCGAAATCCTGGGCCAGGCGGCTTTTCCCCACCCCCACCTCGCCCACCAGCAGCACCAGGCCCTGGCCCAGATGGGTCTCGAGCCAGGCCCAGTCCTCACTGCGGGCCACCAAAGGCGGATCCTGCAGTGAAGCAGGCGAGGCCAGAGCCAGCACGACGGCATCCAGGCTGCCCTGCCGCAGGTGGCGGTAGAGGGCCTGGGTCTCGGGCGAGGGTTCGACCCCCAGCTCCACCCCGAGCAGCCGGGCGTACTGCTCGTACTGGCGCATGGCCGCCGGGACCTCCCCCAGCGCCGCCAGCAGCCGCATCACCGCCTGCTGTTCGGCTTCTTGCAGGGGGTCTTGCTCGAGCAATTTCTGGTAGACCAACAGCGCGTCCCGCCGCTGCGAAGCGGCCTCCAGGCTGCGGGCCCAGCCCAGCATGGCCTCGCGGTAGAGGTTTTGCCAGCGGGTCTGCTCGAGGGCCAGCCACTCCTCGAAGGCTTCGGTAGCCCGCACCTCGAAACCCGCCAGCAGCCCCCCCCGCCACAACCCCGCCGCCTCGGCCCAGCGCCCGCGTCTCAAGTGCTCGAGGAAGCGCTCTAAGTCGGTCTCGACGGCGGTGAGCGCGATCTGCTGAGAACCCTGCTCGAGCATCTGCTCCCAGGGCGTCCCCTTGAGCCGGAACAGCTCCTGCCGGAGGTTGCGCCGGGTGCTTTCCTCGTCCCCCTCCCACAGCAGCGAAGCCAGCGTACCCCGGTCGGCCTGTCTCCCCTGGGACGCCAGATAAGCCACCATGGCCACGGCCTTGCGGGGTAGCTGTGGCCAGGGCTGATCGGCGATCAGCAGTTGGGGGGGACCGAGGAGACTCAGAAACATCGCTATAGCGGAGCCGGCGAATCGGCAAACGTGGTCGGGTTCTTGGGGAAGGGCTTCGGCATTCTCGCACCCTCGCGTCACGACTGGGTCAAAACGCCACGACAACCCCAGCGTAGAAGCTGATGAGTCTGAGTCTACCCCCGCCACTGCCGTTGGAGGTCAGGCCAGGTACACCATTAAGATCAGGTTGCGCCGCTGCATCCGGCTATCGATCACCAACCTATCTACTCAGCTCGAGGTCGCGCTGCGCTCGAGCTTGCCAAAGAGCAGGCGCCCCACCTGGGTTTGGATGGACTGGGTGATCACCACCGACACCTCCTGCCCCCGGAAGGGCAGGGCGTCATCGACGACGATCATGGTGCCGTCGTCGAGGTAGCCCACCCCCTGCCCGGCCTCCTTGCCTTCCTTGGTGATGGTGATGCGCACCACCTCGCCCGCCACGTAGGGCGTGCGCAGCGCGGTAGCGAGGGCCTGCACCGAAAGAGCCTTGACCCCGTAGATGCGGGCCAGTTGCAGCAGGGCCGAGTCGTTGGTGACCAGCGCGGCGGAATTCTGGCGGGCCAGGGTAAGGAGTTGGTCATCGACGGGCTCGTCGCTGGCTGGTGCTTCGAGCACCTCCAACCCCACCTTTTCCTTCAGCCGCTCGAGCACCTCCAACCCCCGGCGACCCCGCGCCCGCTTCTGGGCGTCGGAATGGTCGGCGAAGCTTTGCAACTCGCGCAACACCATCCGCGGCACCAGCAAAGGGCCTTCCAGAAAGCCCAGATCGGCCACCTCGGCGATGCGACCGTCGATCAGCACGCTGGTATCGAGGATCTTGCCTCCCTTGGGGCGAGGGGGCGGAGCGGGCGGTCGAATGTGGAAGTAATCACGGTTGGCCAGGGCCAAAGCCGAGAGAAAGCCCGAGAGCAGCAGGGCCAGCAGCAGCGAGTACCAGGGAGTATAGCCGGCGAACTGCGAGAGCAGGTTGTTGATGAGCACCGTCAGGAGCAGCCCGGCGCTCGAGGCCACGATCAGGGCTACGGGCACCTCCGGCGGCAGCGACCCTAACCAGCGCTGCAGGCGGATCCACCAGCCTTCGATGAGCGCACTCAGGCGGGGCACCAGCAGGAAGCCCAGCAGCAACCCGACCAGCCCAAGGTAGAGGCGGTTGAGCGAGAGCATCCCGCCCGACTCCGCGCCCAGCACCCCGCGCTCCTCGAGCCAGCCTCCCACCTCGAAGCCGCCGAGCACCATCAGAAGGTAAAGCCCTAAGCGCAAAATGCTCATAACAACCGCTTCACTGCCTCCTCCACGTTGCGGATGACGCCCGGGTACAACAGCCGCTCGAAGCCTGCCCGCCGGCCCTCGCGCAATCGGCGCTCGAGGCCTTCCACGCTGCGCACCTCTCCCGCCAACCCGACCTCGCCCACCACGGCGAAATCCTGAGGGATGGGCTTGCCTACCACAGCAGAATACACCGCCAGGGCCACTGCCAGGTCCAAACCTGCGTCAAAAACCCTCAAGCCGCCGGCCAGGTTGACGTAGACGTCGAGGTTGCCCAACGGCAGCTCGAGCCGCCGCTCCAGCACCGCCAGCACCACGTCCACCCGGCGCGAGTCGAGCCCCTGCGAGACCCGGCGGGGAGCGGGAAAGGGGGTGCGGGCCGCCAGGGCTTGCACCTCCAGCGCCAGCGCCCGCTCGCCCGAGAGGGTCAGGGCCACCACCGAGCCCGGCGCGCCCACCGGACGCTCGGCCAGGAAGGCCTCGGAGGGGTTGGCCACTTCCTCCATACCCTCCTCCGCCATGTGGAAGACCCCCATCTCCCCCACCGGGCCGAAGCGGTTCTTGCTCGAGCGCAGAACCCTAAAGTTCCCGGCGGTCTCGAGGTAGAGCGTAGCGTCCACCACGTGCTCGATTACCTTGGGCCCGGCCACGATGCCCTCCTTGGTCACGTGCCCCACCAGCACCGCCGTCACCTTGCTGGCCTTGGCGAAGCGGGTCAGGGCCGATGTGGCGTCGCGCACCGCCACCAGCGAGCCCGCAGCCGAGGTGGTCTCGAGGGTCTGAATGGAATCCACCACCAAGAACTCGGGCGGGTCGGCCTCGAGGGTGGCCAGCACGGACTCCAGCTCGGTCTCGCGCAAGAGCTCGAGTTCACCCGAGATGCCCAGGCGCTCGGCCCGCAGGCGGATCTGCCCCGGCGACTCCTCCCCCGCCAGGTAGATCACCCGTCGGCCCTGGCGCAGCATCCGGTCGGCCACCTGGAGCAGCAAGGTGCTCTTGCCCACCCCCGGCTCGCCACCCAGCAACAGCACCTCACCCTTCACGAAGCCCCCGCCCAGCACCCGGTCCAGTTCGCCAATCCCGCTGCTGAAGCGGGCCTCGCTGCCGGAGTCCACCGCGCTCAAGCGCACGATGGCCTCGGGGTTAGGCAGGGGGCGCACCTTGGCCAGGCCGCCGCGCGAGCCTCCCGCCAGGGCACGGCCCACCGGGGCTTCTTCCTTGAACGAGTCCCAGGCCCCGCAGTTGGGGCAGCGGCCCAGGGCCTTGATGGACTTGTAGCCGCACTCGACGCAGGTGTATTGGGTCTTGGCCATAGATGCTATGTGACTCAACGACAAACGCCGAACGCTAAACGCCTTTGGGTCTTCGCGTTCGACGTTCGGCGTTTAGCGCTGGGCATCAGACCGTGAAGACTTCCTCTTCCTCGAAGTGGATCTCGTCCCCCTTGAGCGTCACGAAGAGGGTGCGCCCAGGGCGGGTCAGCAGGGCCAGCGACAGCGGGTCTTCGACCTTCTCCCGGATCAGGTTGCGCAGGATGCGGGTTGAGCCCTGCTTGGGCGCGTGCTCGACGAGCCAGGCCGCCAGGGCCGGGTCGAAGCGCACGATCTTCTCGCGGCTTTCGAGCTCCTTGGCGATGTCCTCGAGCATGATCTGGGCGACTTGCACCAGCTCGGACTCGTCGAGGTTGCGGAAGCGGACCACCTCGTCGAGGCGGTCGAGGAATTCAGGGGTGAAGAGGGCTTTGATCGGGCTCTCGGTATCGACTTCCTTGGAGGTGAAGCCGATGGCGGGGCCCACGTTGAAGCCGGTATTGGAGGTCATGATCAGGATGACCCGCCGGAAATCGACGGTACGGCCCAGGCCGTCGGTGAGGCGACCCTCGTCGAGCACCTGCAAGAAGGTGTTGTAGATGTCGGGGTGGGCCTTTTCGATCTCGTCGAGCAGCACCACGCTGAAGGGCTGGCGGCGCACGGCCTCGGTGAGGCGACCACCCTGCTCGTAGCCCACGTAGCCGGGGGGGGCCCCGATGAGCTTGGAGATGGAGTGCGGTTCCTGGAACTCCGACATGTCGAAGCGGATCAGAGCCCGCTCGGAGCCGAAGAGCACCTCGGCCAGGGCCTTGGCCAGGTGGGTCTTGCCCACGCCCGAGGAGCCGACGAAGAGGAAGCTGGCCGAGACCCGTGTGCGGCCACCCAGGCCCACCCTAGCCCGGCGGAGCGCGGCGGCGAGGGCCTCGATGGCCTCGTTCTGTCCGATGACCCGCTTCTTGAGTTCGGCCTCGAGGCCAAACAGCTTGCCATCGTCCTTATCATCGACGTAGACGCCGCCCCAGCTATCCACCACCGCTTCGATGTCCTCGCGGCTGACGAGGGGGGTGCCGTCCTCGTCCTCGGCCACCGGCAGGCCCAAGCTCGCGTTGAGGCGCACCCTCGAGGCCGCCTCGTCAATGAGGTCGATGGCCTTGTCGGGGAAGTTGCGCCCCGGCAGGCTGCGGATGCCGATCTTGACCGAAAGCTGCAGGATTTCGTCGGGAACCACCACGCCGTGGTGGGCCTCGTAGCGCGGGCGCAGCCCCTTGAGGATCTCCAGGGTTTCCTCGGGGCTGGGCTCGAGCACGATCACCGGCTGGAAACGGCGCTCCAACGCCGCGTCTTTCTCGATGTAACGGTGGTACTCACCGGTGGTGGTCGCGCCGATGACCTGGATTTCCCCACGCGACAGGGGGGGTTTGAGGATGTTGGCCGCGTCGAGGGTGCCCTCGGCCCCACCCGCCCCAATCAGGGTGTGCAACTCGTCGATGAAGGCCACCACCTTGGCGTTCTTGAGCTCCTCGATGATCTGGCGCAGGCGCTCTTCGAACTCCCCGCGGTACTTGGTCCCCGCCACCACACCCGCGAGGTCCACCGAGACGATGCGGGCCCCCCGCAGCACCGGGGGCACGCGCCCTTCGATGATGGCCTGGGCCAGGCCCTCCACGATGGCTGTCTTGCCCACGCCGGGGTCGCCCACCAGCACGGGGTTGTTCTTGGTGCGCCGGGCCAGGATCTGAATGACCCGGTTGATCTCCTCCGAGCGACCGATCACGGGGTCGAGCTTGCCCTCACGGGCTTCGCGGGTCAGGTCGCGTCCGTATTCGTCGAGGAATGGCGTTGCCACGGCCTTCTCCTTCTGGCCCTCGCCCGCTTGCGAGAGAACCCGCCAGCGGATGGTGTCCACGTCTTTGGCGTAGTGGGTCATGATCCGGTAGGCGATACCGTCGCCCTCGCGGATGATGCCCAGAAGGATATGCTCCGTCCCGATAACCTGACTCGACATATTGCGGGCTTCCGCCCCGGCCAGCTCCATCACCCGGCGGGCCCGTGGGGTGATCGCGGGCGGCTCGCCAGTGCGGCTGCCCTCCCCCCGGCCTACGAGTTCCTCGACCATGCGCCGCATGGCCTCGAGACTGGCCCCATATTCCATGAGGATGCGCGCCGCCGTACCGCCTTCGCGCATCAGCCCCAGGAGCAGGTGCTCCGGGCCGATCATGCTGTGGCCCAGACGGCTGCCTTCCTCCCTGGCGTAGTGAAACACCAACCGCGCGCGGTCGTCGTACCTGTTCAAAGGCAACCCCCTTCTGGCGTGTAAGCGGCGTCCATTTCTACCTCAATGATATACTACGCCCCCAGCAGATTTGGTGTTTGAGCCGCTACTTACATCCGTTATTAGGGCGTTATGAAGCAAAGATGGAGGTACCGTCCGGCAACGCTGGGATTTGGCTCGAAGGCTCACTAAGCGGAGCATCGGCCATCAGTTATCGGCAACTCATTCAGGCCAGTGTGTCGAGCCAGGGAAGCATTTCCAGGAGGTTGCGCACCTCGAGGCTGGCCCGGTAGCGGGGGTCAGGGTCCTTGAAGCCCCGGTTCACCAGCACCGAGCGCATGCCCGCACCCAGGGCCCCGGCCACGTCGCGTTCGGGGTTGTCGCCCACCATGACACAGGCTTCAGGTTCGACTTCGAGCTCCTTGCAGATGTGCTCGAAGATGCCGCGCTCGGGCTTGCCGATGTTCACTGTGCCCGAGATCACTGCCGCCTGGAAGCGGTGCAGCAGGCCGCAGCCCTCGAGCTTGTCCTGTTGCAGATCGGGCACGCCGTTGGTGACAATGCCCAGCTTGTAGTGTGGGGATAGGGCTTCCAGCAGCGCATCCACCTCGGGATAGCGGGGATAGACCCGGCGCTCATTGAAGAAGCGGTCGGCCAGCGCCTCGCACAGCGCCTCGTCGGCGATGCCCTGCTCGGCCAGCGCGTCGCGCCACACCGCCACCCGATAGCTCTTGGCCCACTCGTGCAGGCGGGCGATCTCGGGGATCTTGGTGTCGGCATAGCGGGCCCACAACCCCTCACCCGCGCTGTGGCCGATGCGCTGGGTGTAGCCATAAACCGGCGAGGTCTTCCACAGCCGCATGGCCTGGTTCCCGGCGGCCTCAACCAGGGCCTCGAGGTCGAGGCTGTACCAGGAGGCCGCGTAATAAGCGCAGTTCCACAGGGTATGCACCGACACCGGATGATCGAGGATTAGGGTCTCGTCGAGGTCGAAGAGGATGGCCCGGATCACACCTTCTCCCGCAACAACAGCTCAGCTCCCTGCATGAGCGCGGTCTCGCCCGAGGCCATGCCCGCGCGGATACCGGCCTCCACGGCCTCACTATAGCTCTCCTGGATGATGGCGAGTTCGATGGCGATGATCTTTTCAAAAGCCTCGACGGCGGCGAGCAGCTCGGAGGCTTTTAGCACCAAGTTCATGTGCTCTAAGGAAAGCTCCTGCACGATCCCCATGGCCGGGATGATAAAAGCGGGGCGGATGCCCAGACGGGCATGAATCAGCCCGATGCGGCGGCGCCCTTCAGCGTAGTGCTCGTCGTAGACCCCTGAGAAGAGTTCACGGTACCAGTCGGCAAAACGCCCATACAGCCGCTCGACCCGACCCGGCACCGCCCACAGGATCGCCCGCATCTCGGGGTCCCGGCCCAGGTAGTCGTAGAAAGCCAGTGCGACCTCGGAAGCCATAGGAGTCATATACCGGCCAAGATCTTGCAGCAACCTGGCGTGCTGCTCGGTAAAGCCGGTGCGACGCTTGAGGTCTTCCAGAAGGACCTCCGTCATCAGGGACATCTGTCCTATCCTATCCGAACGGATCGTGGGTGCCAATTGCCCAAAGCAACTGGCCGATAGCCCGACAACGCCACCGGCCACTGACTATCGACGCGCCTACTCGGTGCTGACTTCCTGAAGCACCTGCTGGTTAACCGGCACCACCATGCGGAAGTGGTGGGCGGGATCCTGCAGCAGGCGCTCGAGCCGCTCCGCCTTGTCCGAGCGCTCGGCGGCGTACAACTCGGCGATGTAGGCCCCCAGCAGCTCCTTCACGTCGGCCACCCCGCGCTCGTCGAGCTTCTGCACCACCACCTTAGCCCCTTTGGCCAGGCGGCGGTTCAGAGCGGTGTCGTCGAGACCCATCTCGGGCCAGTGGCGCAGGTAGACCCGCCCGCCGGTCATGCCCGAGCAGATCCAGGGGCCGGGGTCGCCCAGCACTACCGCGCGGCCACGGGTCATGTACTCGAAGGCGAAGCCCTTGGCCTGGGCACGGGTGGCGATGTTGCCCAGCTCGTCTTGCAAGGGGCGCTCGGGCTCACCGCCCAGCACCACGTCGGCGCCCGAGAGGCGGATGCAGAAGCGACTGTCGGCCATGCCCTCCACGATCAGCAGGCCGCTGATGGCCCCGTAGGCGAAGGACTTGCCCACCGAGCCATCGACATACTGGCCGTAGGGGTTGCGGCCTTTGAGGATGGTCACCTTGCCGCCGAAGGCGTTCTTGGCCACCCCGTCCTGAGCGCCACCTTCAACGTGGATCTCGAGGCCCTCGCAGTTGAAAGCCGCCAGGCCATTGCCAGCCACGCTCCCCGAGTCGAAGCGCAACTCCACCTCGGCGTCGAAGCCCTTGCCATAGAGGCGACGGCGGGCGATCTCTCCCGCCAGGTGCACGCCCAGGGCGCGGTCGGTGGAGCCCACCGGGCCTTCCTGGAAGATCAGGTCGCGGCTGCCCTCCTCGTAGGCGGCGGAGACCACCTCGGTGATGGAGCGGGTGAGCTGGTTGAGCGGCTTGCGCAGCACGTGGGCCGAGCGCTCGTTGATCCAGTCGGGCGCGCTCACCGGCTCGAAGAAGTAGCCCAGGTCGATGGCCTGCTCGAACCCCTCCTGGCGCAGCAGATCGCTGCGCCCAACCAGTTCGCGCAAGGATTTGAAGCCCAGTGCGGCCACCATGCGGCGCAGTTCCTCGGCCTTGAGGCTGAAGAAGCGCACCAGCTGCTCCACCGCCCGGTCCAGCTCCTGGGGCACGAAGCGCTTGAGGCCATGGGCCTGGGCCTGCTCGAGGGTCTCGATCTGGGTGGTGATGCCCACGTGGCAGGTGTCGAGCTGGCAACCCCGGCAGATGGTGCAGCCGATGGCCACCATGGCCATGGTGGCCATGCCTACCCGGTCGGCGCCCAGGAGCACCATGCGCAGGGTGTCGTAGGCGGTCTTGAGGCCCCCGTCGGCCCACAGCTCGACCCGGTCGCGCAGCCCAGCCCGCACCAGGGCGCGGTGGGCGCGGCGCACGCCGATCTCCACGGGCAACCCGGCATACTTCAGCGCGTGCCACCTCGCCGCGCCGGTGCCTCCTTCGAAGCCCGAAAGCGCGATGATGTCGGCTCCGGCCTTGGCGATACCCACGGCGATGGTGCCGATGCCGGGAATCACGGGCACCTTGACCGAGACCTTGGCCTTGGGGTTGACGGTCTTGAGCTCCTCGACGAGCTGGGCGAGGTCTTCGATGGAGTAGAGGTCGTGGTTGTTGGAGGGCGAGATCAGGTCCACGCCGGGCACCGCGTTGCGAGCCGCCGCCACCTTGACCGAGACCTTCTTGCCCGGCAGGTGGCCACCCTCGCCGGGCTTGGCCCCCTGGCCGATCTTGATCTCGATGACCGAGGCCGAGTTGAGCATGTAGCTGTGCACGCCGAAGCGCCCCGAGGCCACCTGCTGGCCGCGCCAGTGGGTGTACTTGCCCAGCATGTCGGGGATCTCGCCGCCCTCGCCGTTGATGCACAGCATGTTGAGCTTCTTCACCGCCTCGACGTAGGAGCGGAAGGCGGTCTCGCCCTGCGAGCCGAAGCTCATGGCGGTGATCACGAAGGGCATGGAGTGCCCCCCGACTCCAATGTCCACCTCCTCGGGCAGCACGCTGCTCTTGTCGGGGAACTTCACCTCCAGCAGCTGGCGGGCCGCCACGGGAGATTCCTTCTCCAGCCCCCGCACGCGCTCCTGGAAGGTGTCGTAAGGGGCTTCCCCGCTCGAGACATCCATGGCTGCCTTGAAGATGCGCGGGTTGAAGCGGAAGTCCTTAGCGGGCAGCACCTTCTCCTGTGAGAGGAAGGATAAGCGCTCCAAGGCGGTGCGCTCGAGCTCGTTGAAGCCGTAGCCGGCCTTTTGCGAGGCCAGGAAGGTGCGGATGCCCAGCCGCTCGGCCAGCTCGGGCTTGAGGCCCACCGCGCTGAAGATGCGCCCGTAGCCACGCAGCTCATGGATGCCCATGGTGCTGATGACTTTCTCCAGACCCTTCTTGAGCCCCTCGAGGATATTCTGCAGGGCCACCAAACCACCCGAGGCGTGGGCTTTGTGCTGCATCAGCCAGGGGGACACCGCGTCGGCACCCAGGCCCAGGCACACCGCCACGTCGTGCAGGTTTCGGATGCCGCCGGAGTGCACCACGATCGAGGTGCGGCGGCGCAGGCTCACGCCCTCGCCATCGCGGGCTTGCTCGAGCGCCTGTCCGATGGCGGCGAGGGCCAGGTACACGTCGAGCCAGACGCCGTTTTCGAAGGAGTTGCGGTCGGAGAGCACCAACAGCTCGGCCCCTTCCCGCACGGCCTCGACCGCCTGCTCCTCCAGCCGCTTGAGCCCAGCCAGCAGCCCCTCCTCGACGGTGAACTGTGACAGCAGCACAGTGTGTTTGAAGCGACGCAGGGCGTCCTCGAGGCTCAGGGTGCCTTGGCCCTGCACGATGGCCTGCACCTCCGGGCGGGTCTCTTCCAGCAGCACCGGAACCAGTAACTCTTCGGTCCAACCACCACCCACGCCGTTGGGCAGGGCTCGCCGTCCCAAGATGGTGCGCACCGAGAAGTGCTCGATCTCGCGCTCACGGTCGATGGCCGGGTTGGTCACCACCGCCACGGTCTCCTTGAGGAACTCGGAGAGGTTGGGCTTTTCGGGGTTGAGGGCGGCCAGCGGGCCGTCATAGCCCAGGCTGCCGATGGGCTCGTTGCCGTTTTCCGCCAGAGCATCGAGGTAGCCCGCGTCCCAGCGGTCCCAACCGAAGGCCCGCTCGAGGTTCAGGGAAGGCGGCGCGGGCTTCTCCTCGACCTCCGCTCCGGCTCCACCCGATAGGGGGGGCAGGCTGTCGTAGCGGGGGCCCTTCAGGTGCACGTTGTACTCGCCCAGGGTGCCGCTCTTGGCCAGGAAGCGCTCGAGCACCTGGCGCTGGTGGCGCTCATAAGGCAGCAGGCGCACGCCTTCGGGGGTCACGCGCAGGTAGATCTTCTCGCCGGGGGCCAGGGGACGGGGGTCGCCCACGAACTCCTCGGCGGTGAAGACCCCCCGCTCGGAGGAGAAGATGTACTCGGCCTCAGTCTCGATGAACCACAACGGACGCAGGCCCATGGCATCGGTACAGAACACCGCCTCCTCGCGGTGGCGCGTCACCAGGGCGGCAGGCCCCTGGGCCAGCGGGCCGAAGCGCTGCCGCAGGGCCATGTAGAGATCTTGCAGGGCGGGTGAATAATTTTTGATCTCGCCCACGATGGGGGGGAAGACGAGGTCGAGGGCTTCGGGCAGCGAGAGGGCGTAGCGGTAGAGCAGGCCCTCGAGCACCCGGTTGAGGTCTTGCGAGTCCGAACCGCCTGTGAGGGGAATGCCCAAAAAGCGGCCCTCGCGGCGCAGGCGCTCGATGGTGTTGATCTCGCCGTTGTGGCCCAGCAAGCCGAAGGGCTGCACCTGCTCGAAGGTGGAGAGGGTGTTGGTGGAGTAGCGGTTGTGGCCTAAGGTGATGGCCGACTTGTACTCTGCCCTCGAGAGTTCAGGGTAGTAGCGCTTGAGGATCTCGGCGGAACCGCGCACCTTGTAGACCACCGAGGAGGTCGAAAGCGAAACCACGTGCACCGGGAAACGCTCCTCGAGCACCAGGCCCAGCTCCCACAGCGGCCCGTCGCCGTCGGTGGAGAGCCCCGCGACTTGGTAAAACAGCGGCTCGGTGCGCCTGCCCACCGGCCCCAGCACGCTGGAATTGACCTCTCCCCTGCGCTCTAGCAGGAGCTTGATCCCCCGGCGGCTGCCCTCGACGCGGATCAGGTCCATGAGTTCTTGCACCCGCTCGGCGCTGCTCTTGGGGATGAAGAGATGGCCCACGAAGAAGCGGGGGTTGTTAGCCAGGTTGCCGTCGAAGCCGGCCTCCTCGAGGTAGCCCGCCCATAGCTCGCGCGGCAGGTCGGTCTGGATCCCCGTACCATCCCCCTCACCCCGGATCAGACCCGCACGGTGGGCCATGCTGTACAGGCTCTCGATCACCCGCTGCACGTTGGCGTGGGTGGGCCTGCCTGCCTTCTCGGCGATGGCGATGATGCCGCAGGCGTCGTGTCCGATAGGTACGTCGGGATATGCCTTCCTGAACTCCATTAGGGGGGCCTCCTGTGCTGCAAGTTGGGATGCGGGGGGACCTTCGCATACTCATGCAAAGGTTTCAGCGAGTATACGGTCCAAGGTATACCAAGTCAAGTCGGTTGAGGCCGAGAATGCTGATCAGCGCATGTCAAACATCGCAACAAGCACCATTCTTGGAGCCATTAGAGCCAAGCGAATCTTCACTTACCGAGAAAATGCTGTATTTATCGCACATTCGCGCCTTGACTTTTAAACATGTCCCCAACTACAATGCAATTCGACGGCGAGTGCCCAGGAGGGTATGTGGAAACGTTGCGCGTGTCTGGCAAATCTCGTCCTAATTCCGTAGCAGGTGCAATTGCCGCATTGTTGCGCTCGCAGGGTGAGGTGGAAGTACAGGCCATCGGGCCCGCCGCGGTCAACCAGGCAGTCAAGGCCATTGCCATCGCACGGGGGTACATCGCTCCCGACAACCTCGATCTGCTGGTCAAGCCAGCCTTCGTCAAGCTGGATCTCGAGTCCGAAGAGCGCACCGCCTTGCGCTTTACCATCAAGAGCCAACCTTTGGATTCGTAAGGTTCTGGCCATAGCAGAATACACGTGACCCAGCTTGCAGAAGCTGGGTTGTATTTTTTGTACCTTACGGCCTGGGGGAACGACATGGTGAGTGCAACTTACCTGCTGATGATCGCCGTCTTCATCGCTACGCTTTTCATCCAGTTCTGGTTACAGCGAACCTATGCCCGCTACAGCCGCGAGGCCAACTCGCGTGGGTTGACCGGGGCCCAGGTGGCCAGGGCCATCCTCGACGCCCACGGCCTACACCACGTGCGGGTCGAGCCCGTGCCGGGAGCCCTGACCGACCACTACGACCCCATGCAAAAAGTCGTGCGCCTGTCTGAACCCAACTTCGCCTCACCCTCCTCGGCGGCGCTGGCCGTAGCCGCCCACGAAGTGGGACACGCTCTTCAGGATGCCAAGGGCTATGCCTGGTTGCGGGTGCGGGCCCAGCTCCTGCCCGCGGCCAACATCGGCAGCATGTTCGGCCCCTGGATCTTCCTGGCTGGGATGCTCTTCAGCGCTACGGGGCTGATGAACATCGGCATCTGGCTCTTCGCCGCTGCTGCTTTGTTCCAGTTCGTGACGCTTCCGGTCGAGTTCGACGCCTCCAACCGTGCGCTGGCCATCCTCAAGCGCATGAACTTCCTGGATAACCGCGAGATGGACGGAGCCCGCACGGTGCTGACCGCCGCAGCCCTGACCTACGTGGCGGCGCTGGCCAACTCGCTGGCCACTATCCTGCACTACGTCGCCATCATGCAGACCGCCCGCGAGGAGTAAAGCCCACGCCACCGAGGGGCTCCCCGGTGTCGGGGAGCCCCTCCCGTTAGACCAGGGCTGGAGGTCACATCAGCGCACAGGAACGGCGCGAGCCTCCAGACGCACCTCGAGCCCATCCTCCACGGTGAGGAAGAGGACGGTAGGCGGCTTGAGGTTCCACTCGGTGAAGCGGGTCCTGAAGCCCCCAGCGAAGCGGTAGGCATCGCCCTCGGGCCTGAGCGTGCCCTCGATACGCATAAATTTCCGCACCCCGTGGATCTCGAGCATCCCCTCGAGCACGACCTGCTCCCCGTTGCGGCGCAAGGCGCTCACGTCAAGGCAGCTCTGCGGGTACTTGGCGACCTCGAGCACCTCCCGCGCGTCGTTGTCGCGCAAGCCGATGCCGGAGTCGAATTTGGCCATGTCCACGCAGACCCGCCCGGAGGCCTCGGGCTCAGCCCAGCGCACCTGGCCTCGGGCGGTGGGGTTGGTCCCCTGCCAGCTCCCCAGCAGCATCCGCCCCACGTAGGTCACGCTGCCCTCGACCGCATAAAGTTGCGGCGCCTGGGCCAGGGCACCCCAGAGCCAGGCCAAAATTACTGTGAAGAGGCGCATGCTGGACCCCCTTCCCGCCTGTTCGAAGTACGCACCCCTGTCCCAGGTGGATTCACGGCAGGGTCTCGAGGTAGCGGGCGAGGGGCCCCACGGCCGGCCCCTGGCGCCCCAGCAGGATGTCGAGGTGGGTGAGACCGGGCAGGACTTCCGCGTGTACCTCGGCGCTGGGGAAGAGCGCTCGGGCGGCAGCGAAGCGGGCCGCGTCGGTGACAGCGCCGCGCCCGGCCCCCAACCCCAGCACCCGGAAGCCCAACCGGCGGGGCTTCAGTTCGGGCACTGCAAGGTCCCAAGCAGCGAGGTCGAGGGAGAGCCGTACGGGGAAGAACCACTCGGAGAAGCCGGTCTCGGGCCAGGCGTACAGGCCGAGGAATTCACGCGGGTCGGTGGCCTCGCCGGTGTCCTGCCACTCCACCCGCCTCCCCCTCGCCCCAATCACCGAGTAGCCCACCTGCCCCTGCAGCAGCCGCAGTAGGCTAAAGCCCTCGCGCCCCCAGGCCCGCCCCACCGAGGCCGAGAAGAGGGCAACGGGGTTGTAACGGTCGTCGATCTGGGACAAGGCGGCGGCCTCGAGGCTCGCCGGGAAGCGCGCCGCGCCGGGCGGAGCGTCGGCTTCGGGGTCGCGGGCGGCCAGGAAGGCCAAAGCCTCGGCGCAGGCCAGGAAGGCTGGGTTCAGCCTCAGGCCCAGGAAGCTGAACTCGAGGTAGGGCGTGGCCCGGCCTGCCAGCAGTTCGTCGAGCCCGGGCGAGCGGCCGAAGCCGCCAAGGCCGCCCTCGAGGTACTGCTCACGCGTGAGCCGGTTGGGGCTGGGAGCCCCGTCGATCCAGGCCAGGCCGGCCAGCTTCTCGCCCCTCCACTGGGCGTAGGCCGCGCTCAGGCTCGCCCCCAGCGAGTGCCCCGCCAGCACCACCGGGCCGCGCTGGCGGGCGGCGTCCACCAAGGCGTCGAGGTCTTGGAGGTGCACCCGTAGGCCCCAGTCCTTGAGGAAGGGGGCGTCGGGGAGGGTGTAGCGCTGGTAGTAGGCCCAGGGGTCGGCGCCGAGGAAGCCCTGGCGGTCCTCGAGGCCGTTGGCGCGGCGGTCCCAGGCCCACACCTCCCAGCCCGGGGCGGCGAGCACCAGGCGGCGGGCCAGCGCGTCGAAGCTGGTGGCCCCGCCCAGCAGGCCCGGCACCAGCAGCACCGTGCCCCGGAAGGCCCCCTGGGCCGGGTAGACCAGGGCGTAGCTGCGGTCGAGCGCAGGACCGGCGCTCGTGGGGGCTCCGGCGAAGCTGCGGTAGTCGGGTTGCCCCGTCCAGCGCGCGGGCTGGGCCAGGGCCATGGCACCGAGCAGCAGGATCCAAATCAGCGGCCGCATGAGCCTATCCTCGAGCATCCCCCGCCCCTGCGGGTGCAAGCCCCACCACAAAAAACCGGAGAGCGATTCGCTCTCCGGCCGGTGCCGTCGCCGGGCTACTTAGGCAGGAGCACGGTGTCAATGACGTGGATCACGCCGTTGCTGGCTTGGATGTCCACGGCCGTGACCTTGGAGTTGCCGTTGAGGGTCACCGTGCCCCCGCTGACCGCGATGGTCACGCTCTGGCCCTGCACCGTCTTGGCTTCCTTCAGCTTGACCACCTCGGACGACGTCACCCTGCCCGCCACGACGTGATAGGTCAGGACCTTGGTGAGGGCGGCCTTGTCCTTGAGCAGGGCGTCGAGGTCGGCCTTGGGGATCTTGGCGAAGGCCTCGTTGGTGGGCGCGAAGACTGTGAAGGGGCCCGGCCCCGAGAGTGTCTCGGTCAGGCCCGCCGCCTGCACCGCCGCCAGCAGGGTGCTGAAGTTGGGGTTCGAGGCCACGACCTGGGCGATGGTCTGGTTAGCGGTGGTGTTCTGGGCACTGGTGAGGGTCATCCCCATAGCGGCCAGGGCCAAGCTTCCTGCGACGAGCAACAGTTTGATCTTCATGGTTTCGCCTCCTGCTTTACAGGTCGGCAAAAGGCCACCGCGCTCGAGGGCTCACGCCCGGCCTTTGCCTTTCCCGCTATGAGCGTAGCTGTTCAACTAACGTACAATTTCTGTCCATACTACGTTTAGGTTTAGTTCGCCCGGCCAACCCGCCCAGCCGCCTCGAGGTAGCGCCGGCGGGCGGCCTCGAGGTCGAGCACCGAGCGCCCATAGGGTTCGGGCCTCCCCCCACATTCGGGCACCCAGCGCCGCAGCCAGGCGCCGCCGGGGTCGTGGGTGTGGGCCTGGGTGAGGGGGTTGAACACCCGGAAGTAGGGGGCCGCGTCCACCCCCAGCCCCCCGGCCCACTGCCAGCCCTGTAGGTTGGAGGCGTTGTCGCCGTCGAGGAGCAGGTCGCGGAAGGCCCGCTCGCACTTTTGCCAGGGCAGCAGGGCCAGCTTCACCGCGAACTGCGCCACCACCATGCGCGCGCGGTTGGAGAGGAAGCCAGTCGCCCGCAGCTCGCGCATCCCGGCGTCCACGGCGGGGACGCCGGTGCGGCCCTCGAGCCAGGCCCCGAACACTTCCGCGTCGTCGACCCAGGGCAGAGCGTCCCAGCGCGGGTCGAAGGCCGAGCGGGCCATGTGGGGGAAGTTGTGGAGCAGGTCGCCGCTGAAGTCGCGCCAGGCCAGCTCACCGACCCACTTGCGAGCCCCCTCGCCCCCCGCCTGCATAGCCCGCTGCGCCGCCAGCCGGGGCGAGAGCACCCCCAGGGTGAAGTAGCAGGAAAGCCGCGAAACCCCGCTCCCGTCGAGCTTGTCGCGGGCCTGGTGATAAAGGAGCAGCCCATTGCGGAGGAAGGCCTCGAGCGCCCCCAGCGCGGCCTCCTCACCCGCGGGCGGCAAGGGCACGTCGGAGGGCTCGTTAGGAACTGAGCCCAGGTCGTAGCCCGGTGGGAGCGCCGCCGGGGGGAAGCGTCCGGGCGCTTCCAGCAATTGCGCCTCGGGCGCGGCCCACCACCGCCGGGAGTAGGGCGTGAACACCGTGTAGGGGCCGCCGCCCGGCTTGACGATCTCCCCCGGCTCTTGGACGTATTGGCCCTGGAACCACGCCACCCGGCCCGGAAGGGCCTCCTCCACCTTCCGATCGCGGAAGCGGGCGTAGGGCGTCGAGTTGCGCACCGCGAAGACCCGGCGGGCCTCGAGTTCGGCCACTACCCGGGGCAACACCTCCCAGGGCACCCCAGACCGCACCAGCAAGTTCCCGCCGCGCCGGGCGTAGGCCTCGCGCAGGGCGGCAACGTTGCGGCAAAACCAGGCCCGCCGCCGGGCGGAGGTGCCGCTCAGGATGTTGGGGTCGAGAACGACGAGGCCCACTGCAGGACCGCTTTGCAGGGCAGCTGCCAGGGCGGGATTGTCGTGGGTGCGCAAGTCGGCACGGTGCCAGACGAGATACATGCTCCCCTTTTACCCGCGGAGCCGCACGCCGCCTTTAGCGTGACCTACAAAGTCGGGGGCTACCCTCCGGCTTTATAAAGAGGCGGTCATCGGGCTCATCAGCGTGGGCGAGCCCGCGGGGCACCAGCCCAGCCACCCGGACTCCCCCATCGCCACAGCCAGGACCGATTGGCCGGGGAAGACGGGTTTCCCTCACCCGTCACAGGTTGACGAAAGGGGTACACGGCAAGAGCGTGCGCAAGGGGCGAGCCCAGGAGTAGCCCCACCCAGTCGTCCTAGCACGAGGTGTCGTAGGCGTGGGTGCGCGTCGGAGCTACCACTCCCAGAAGACCTCGAGTTGCACCTCCAGTTCGCGCCCCACCGGGTGGTCCACGGTTCGTCCTCGTCCATCCAGCAGCCAGATCCGCATCAGGGGCTCGCCGGCCTCGAGCCGCCGCACAGGGAACTCCACCCCCAGCCTGCGGCCTCGCCTCTCAAATACCCCGCCGGGATCGAGACCTGCCAGCAGCGTGACCCCGGCGTTGGAGCGATAACTCCTGTGGAAGAAGGTTCTGACCCCGCCTACTTGCCGAGCTTTTGCTTGAGGTAAGCCAGCACGGTGTCGGGGTCCTTGAAGGGGTTGACGCTGCGCCATACCTTCTCGATCCTGCCCTGGGGGTTGATCAGGAAAGTATCGCGGGCGTAAAAGCCGAAGAAGCTGCTGACTTTGTAGGCCCTGGCCAAGGTGCCCTCGCGGTCGGGGATCATGGCCCCTTTGAGGGCCAGTTTCTCGATGAACTCGCACTGTTCGGCGGCAGGGTCGTGGCTCACGCCGAAGATCTCCACGTTGTACCTGGCGAATTCCTCGTACAGCTCAGCGTAGCGCTTGCCCTGAGCCGAGCAGCCCGGCGAGGAGGCTTTGGGGTAGAACCACAGCACGATGTACTTGCCGGACTTGGCGACCTCGGCCAGGTCTACGGGCTTGCCGTAGGAGTCGGTGACTTTGGGCAAAGGAGCAAGATCGCCCGGCGCGATGGCCCTGACCCCGAAAATCGAGAGGATCAAAACCCACAGCAGGCTTCTCATGCCCAAAGTGTTCCAGATCTTACGCCCTCGAGCTGTAAGCCAAGGCGGAAAGGGAGTCGCCGGGGACCTGCCTGCCCCTCCAACAGGCATTCGGCGTTTTGCCTCCAGCGCCTAATCCCTCGGCTCTTCTGGGTTGAACCACAAGTCCAGGCCGCGCACGGCGGCGTAGACCTCGAGCGGTTGCAGAGGGGTGCCGTTTTCCTGGATGCGGTGGATGCGGTTGGCTCCCCGTCGCACGGCGTAGATGATGCCCTGGTGCATGCGCATCTCGACCAGGCTCGAGGCGTCCTCGCCCTCGAGCACCGGCAGGGGGTAGGAGGCCACGATCTGCCCGTCCAAGCTGACCTTACGGACCTTCTGACCATCGGCGTCGTAGACCAGGAGGTGCTCGTCGGTAGTGATGCCCAGCCCGCCCAGCAGGCGCAACTCGGCAGACTCCTTGCTGCGGCGGAAGGCGTAGCGCGAGAGGTACTCGCCCTCGAGGCTCAAGCGCTGCACCTGGCGGTTGCCGTAGTCGAGCACGTAGAGGTAGTGCCTTCCGGCGATGAGCATGCGTGGGGTGTCGAAGCTGCCCTTGCCGCGCCCGGCCTCCCCGAAGCGCCTGACGGGAGTTCCGGATAGGTCGAACTTGGTGATGGTGCTGGTCTCGGCGTCGAGGACGTAAACGGCTTCCTGGCTGGCCGCCACCGAGATCGGGTAGAGCACCTCGCCGAACTTCATACCATACGGAGCGATGGAGAGCTTGAGTTCGCCCTCGGGGCTGAAGCAATGCACCAAGCGCACTGCCCCACCGCCGAACTCGTAGAGGCTGATCCAGAAATCACCGTTGCCATCGACGGCCACCGCCAGGGGGGGTGAGGGAAACATGCCCCTGCCGCTGCCCACCCCGCTCCACATGCGCGCCAGCACCCCGTCGGAGGACATCAGCCGCAGGGTGCCGCGCTTGGCCTCGACCGCCAGGCCCAGGTAGAAGGAGGCCACCAGGCCGGGGTTCTGCTCCCACTTGCCCGAGAGCACCTCGAGCACCTGGTCGAGGCCCGGACGCTTGGCCGGGTCTTTCTCCAGCATCCGCTGGATGATGTCGGAGAGGGCCTGGGGCACTTCGGGGTTGACCTGCTTGGGAGGGGTGGGCATCTGGAAGATCTGCTGGTGGATCACCGCCTCGTAGCCCCCCTGGAACGGGGGCTGGTTGCACACCGCCTCGTAGAAGACCACCCCCAGGCTGTAGATGTCGCTCTTGTGATCGATGCGCTGGCCCTTGGCCTGCTCAGGGCTCATGTAGACCGGCGTGCCGATGCGGGCCCCGGTGATGGTCAGGCGGGTGAGCACCTTGCCCGCGGCGATGCCGAAGTCCATCAGGCGCACCCCGCGCGGGTCCACGTCGCCATTGGGCTGGATGGCCCCGCGCAGCACCATGATGTTGCCGGGCTTGATGTCGCGGTGGATGATGCCCTGGGCGTGGATGTGCTGCAGGGCTTCGGCCACGCGGGCGATGATTTGCACGGTCGAGCGGATGGAGAGTTTGCGGTTTTCGATCAGGCGGTCCAGGCCCTCGCCGTCGAGGTACTCCATGGCGATGAAGTGGGTGTCGCCCACGTTGCCATGGTCAAAGACCTTGACGATGTTGGGGTGGGAGAGGTGAGCCAACACCTCGGCCTCGCGGTGGAAGCGCCGCACGAAGCGGGTATCGCCCACGTACTTCTCCTGCGGAATCTTCAGCGCCACCATGCGCCCGTCAGCGCGGGAACGAGCTTTGTAGACGGTAGCCATGCCGCCGATTCCCACCTTGTCGAGAATTTCGTAGGTGCTCTCGAGCCCGGTCCCCCCCTGAACCACGGGAGCAGACCGGCTCTTTTCGGGCCTGACGCGCTTGGCTTTGGGAGGACGATTGACCTTCGGCGAACGGTCGAGGTTGAGACGGGGCAGCACAGCCGTGGTGAAGCCCAACAACGCCATGCTAGCCAGCACCCACGGCTGGACGCCAAGAGCGGCCAGAGCAATCAGGAGCAAAGCCAACAGTGAAGTCTGCAGCCAACTAGCCTGCAAGCGCAGGGCCAGGGCTGAAGTCAGACCCACCAACAGAATTCCCAGCAGCACACTCATCTATACCTCGCCGCAATCACGGTGATGTTGTCATTTCCGCCCCGCACCAGCGCCTTGGTCACCCAGTTCTCGAGCGTGGCCTTCAGGTCCTTGCCCAGTTCCCACTCCTCGGGGGGCACCAGGCCGTACAGCCCATCGGTGGCGAGCACGTAGACCTCGCCGGGTGAGAGCGTGAAGGGGGTGATGTCCAGCCGGATGTCCTCCAGGCCCAAAGCCTGCGTCAGCATGTGCTTCCAGGGATGGGCCTCGGCTTCGGCCTCGCTGAGCACGCCTTGGCGCACCTGCTGGGCTACCCAGGAGTGATCCTGGGTGAGCTGTACCCACTTCCCCCGGCTATGGCGGTAAGCCCTGGAGTCGCCGATGTGCCCGATGGCCCCCCGGCTGTTCCACTCGCTGATGAGGATGGCGGTCAGGGTCGTGCCCATACCCTTTCGGTCAGGGTTGTTGATGCTCTGGTCACGGATGCGGCGCTGGGCGAGCTGGAAAGCTTTTTCCATCACCCGCTCCAGCGGCACCACCGGGCGACCGAGATCGATGAGGCCGGCGTACGAGCGAACCGCCTCAGTAATCCCCTCGATGGCCAGCTTGCTGGCCCACTCCCCTGCCTCGGTGCCGCCCATGCCATCGGCCACAGCCAGCAAAGCCAGGTTGCCCATGCGCGAAGACACCACCAATGTGCGGTGGAAGTCCTCGTTGAGGCTTCGCTTCCTGCCGATGTTTGACTCGCTGGCAATTTCCAGCCTGGAACCCCGCATCTCGGGCTTTATAATACGCTACAGATGGAAGCGGGCCTGGTCGAATTACTCGATCTCTTCGAATATAAGGTGGCCGACTTACTCGAGGGCCGCCCCCCTAAGGGGGGTCGCTCGAGCGTGGTCCGGTTGCGCCAGCAACTCCTGCAGAGCAACCTCCCCCCCACCCTCGCCCGCCGCTTCCGCCAGATTGACGCGGAGTACCGCAGCCTGCGGGGCCAGCCCGAAGAGCACTCACCGGCCACCGAAGCCGACTTCGAGGGCATCGTGGTCGAGGATGAGCCTAGCCTCGACACCCCCGAGCGGGCGGTGCTCGAGCAACTGGCCGAGGCGGTGTACTGGCAGCGCACCGCCCGCGAGGTCACCCGCCAGATGCGCCACTTCAACACCGGCAAGCGCGAGGCCCTGCGGCTGGCCTATGCCGTGTTGCAAAACCTCGAGAGCTACGCGGCCACCCCCTACTTCACCCAGGACTACAACCTCTCCCGCTTCGAGGTCGCCCACCCGATCCCCGCCTACTCCGACCCCCTGGTGCGGCTCGAAGACACCGAGGTAGGGCGCAATCTGATCCTCGAGCTCGTGCGCGAAGCCCACACCCTCTCCGAGCGGCTGCGGCTCCCTTCAGAGGAAACCCTGCCCTACCTGCGCCGCTTCCTGCGCCGGGTCATCGATAAGGGGCTGGCCCTGCGCTACGGCGGGGGTAAGAGCGTCTCGCAGGAGGTGCTGCGGCGTACCCTCGAGGAGGCCCGGCGGCACAACCTCACCAGCACGCAAATTCGCCAACTCGAGCAGCGCTTGCGCGAGCAGCACATGGAAGATCGCCGCCTGGCGATGGTCATGGAGCAGGACCGGCAAGCCTTCGGCGCGGCTGCCGAGAAGCTGCTCGAACTGTTGCAGAAGCTCCTGCCCTATCCCAAGGGCGAGGCCCAGCCACCCACCCTGCCCGCACAGATCTGGCTGGGCCGGGACCCGAAGCTCAGCCTGCAGGAGATCCCCGACGACCCCCCCGGCCTCACTCTGCGACTGGTGCCCGGCTCCTTCAAAGCCTGGAACACCGAGTTCACCGTGACCCAGGCCGGCAACGAGTTCAGCCTGGTGGTAGGCGGAAGTGAATATCCCCTGAGCGAGGCGGAACCGCTGGCTGTGCCCTGGGGCAGCTTCGAGCTGTGGGCCATCCGGCGGGGTCAGTACGCCCACCTGCGGCTGGAGACCAGGGGCGAAGCCCTGCTGTCGTCGCTGCTGGCCGAAGGGCGGGTGCTGGCCTATCTGCTGCGCCCGGATAAGGCCTTCGCCTACCTGCGCCTCCTGCGGGCCTTCTCCAGTCGGCTCAAGGGTCCGATCACCTACCACGACTTCACCCCCGACAAGGCCACCCGCTACCAGGAAGCCTCCCCGGAAGCCCTGCAGGACTTCGCCCGCAAGGGGCTGGAGGTCGTGCGCTCGCGCATGGAGCGCTCCAGCGACTGGCCCGCGTTGATGCGCGAGGTGGGGATGGCGCTGGGGCTCGAGGAAGAGGCCGAGCTGATGAGCCAGGAACTCACGGCCTGGCTCAGCCACCGCTCGGACAGCCAGACCCAGACCCACAGCCTGGGCAGCACCACCTTGAACGACGGACCCAGCAGCCTCAAGGTGGGCTCGGTGGTGCTCTCGCTGCGGCAGGAGGGCGAAGCTGTATACGTCTCGGCTCCGGGGATAATGGCCCGCCGCCTGAGCGACCTGCTGGTGTGGCATCTGCCCGAAGGCAGCGCGGTGCTGGCGCGGGAAGGCCCTTGCGTGGCCCACACCTTCGTTCCCTTCGATAGCCGTGTTTGAGCTTATTCCGAGTGAGCGGGTATACTGACCCGCAAATGCAAGGGGTGCTGCAACTCCCTCACTTCCGCCGCCTGTTTCTGGCCGCGCTGGTTTCTCAGGCAGGGAGCCGTATGCATCGGGTGGCGCTGCTGGCGTTCATCTACCTGCTGACCAGCAACACCCTGTGGGTGTCGCTCGCACTCATCGTCAAGCTGCTGGCCTCGGCAGTGGTGGGGCCCTTGCTGGCCCCCTGGGCCGACACCCAAAACCGCAAGCAGCTCATGGTGCTCAGCGACGTGGGCCGGGCCTTCCTGACGTTGTTGATCCCTTTTCTGGGGGTGAACTCCCTGCCAGTGCTGCTGCTGCTGGTCTTCGGCATCGAGGTGCTCAGCAAGATCTTCGACCCCGCCGCCCAGGCAGCCATCCCTGAGCTGGTACCCGAGTCCAAGCTCGACAGCGCCAACAGCTTGATGATCTTTGCCGCGCGCATCTCCGAGGTGGTGTTCGTGGGGGTGGCCGGGGTGCTGGTGGCGGCAGTTGGTGCTCAGCTGGTGTTTTTGCTCGACTCGCTCACCTACTTGATCTCGGCAATGATCCTGCGGCGCCTGCCCGATCTGTCCGGCGGCGGCGGGGGCCAGAGCTACTGGAGACGAGCGAAGGAAGGCCTCGAGCACCTGCTGAAGAACCTGGCCATCCGCCGTACGGTCACCACCTTGTTCACCGCAGCCTGCTTCGGCTCGGTGGAGGGTGTGCTGGGCATCGTGATGGCCGTGAAGGTGCTCAAAGTCGGCACGCCGGGTTTCGGGGCGATGGAGTCGGCGCTGGCGGTGGGCGCGGTGCTGGGCACCCTGATCGTGCCCCGAATCGCCATGCGCCTCCGCCGGGAGCAGATGTTCTTCGGTGGGCTCATCATCTTCGGGCTGTTTGAAGCTTCCCTGGGAGTGTGGCCGGTGTTCGCCTGGGTCCTGGCCGCCCTCTTCCTGAGCGGGGTCTTCAACCAGGTCTTCCTGGTCCCCGCCAGGAGCATCCTGCAAAGCCACACCCCTGGCCCCCTGCGCGGGCGCATCTTTGCCGCCTTCTTCGCGATCATGGACACCGCAGTGATCTGCGGGGCGCTGCTGGCAGGGCTGCTCGAGCCCGTGCTGGGGGCCCCCACCGTGTTCCTGCTGGCGGGCCTGATGGTGAGTGGGGTGTCGGCCCTGATGCTCCTGACCGGAGGCATCCCCGTCCCCAAACCCCAGCCCAGCCCCCAGTCTCACCTATAATGCGTTGCGGAGGCACGATGAACCTTCAGAAACTCATGAAAGAGGCCCAGAAGGCCCAGAAAAAAGCGGCAGAGGTGCAGGAGAGGCTAGGTCAGATGACCGTGAAGGGCTCCGCCGGGGGCGGGCTGGTCGAGGTCACGGCCACGGGTCACGGACAGATCGTGGGGCTCAAGCTGCAAGCGGGCGCGGTGGACCCGAGCGACCTCGAGTCCCTCGAGGATCTGCTGCTCGTAGCCATCCAGGACGCGCAGAAGAAAGCCCAGGATCTGCAGGAGAAGGAGATGGGCCGCGAGCTGGGCGGCATCGGCCAGATGCTGGGGGGGATGTTCTAAGTCGAGGGTCAAGCGCTAAGCCCATCCACCCTCAGCCCTTAGCCTTCGACTTTTTATGCGCTACCCTGAACGCCTGCTCAAGCTCATTCGTGCCCTCTCCGGACTGCCTGGCGTGGGGCCCAAGAGCGCCCAGAAGCTGGGGCTTCACCTCGTACAACAGCAAGAGGTGGCTAAGGAGTTGCTCCAGGCCCTCGAGGCCGCCCAGGGCCTACACACCTGCCCCATCTGCGGCAACCTGGCCGAGGAGGAGCTGTGCCCCATCTGCGCCGATCCCGAGCGCCAGCGGCACATCATCTGCGTGGTGGAGGGCATCAACGACCTCATGGCCCTCGAGCGCTCCGGCGAGTACAGTGGGCTCTACCACGTCCTGGGCGGCGCGCTCAACCCGCTGGAGGGCATCGGCCCCGAACAGCTCAACCTGGCCAGCTTTTTCAAGCGCCTCAACCCACAAAACCGCGAAGCGTTAGGCGCTGAGATCCAGGAGGTGATCCTGGCTACCTCCATGACCGTGGAGGGTGAGGCCACAGCCGGCTACCTGGCCGAGCAACTCGCCCAACGCGGCATCGCCGCGACCCGCCTGGCCTACGGGCTGCCGGTGGGGGGCAGCCTCGAGTACGCCGACGAGGTCACCCTGGCGCGGGCGTTGGAGAATCGCCGCAAGCTGGCCGAATGAGCCCGGCAGGAGGAGGCGAAGAGCATGTGCAGTTGCGCCGGAACACCGCTTGGGGCTGTGTTACCCTGAACAAGTATGGTCATCTGGACTCTGCCCCCTGAGGGGTGCGTTGGAGCGTCGCTTTGGCGAGGGGTAACGCCGGAAGCCTGGGGCGCACCTTCACGTGAGTACCGGCGTTGGCCGGGGTGCGCGGGCGCACCTTCACTGCCATGGGAGGCCAAGCTATGAAAATGCTGAATAGCCTGGTGCCATTGGGGATTCGCCGTGCTGTCCTGACCGGAACCGACGGCCTGGTCATCGAGAGCGTGGGACGGGGCGGGCCCTCCCCGGAAGTTCTGGCAGTCGAACTTGCCAACCTCACCCGGGCCATGGGCAACACCGCCCGGCAACTCGGCGGGGAGCTGCGCCGCTTCACCCTCGCCACCGATGACCAGGAGATACTGGCAGTGGTCTTCGAGGGCTATTGCCTGGGGGTCCTGCTCGAGCGCGGCACCGACCGCAAAAGCGTGGGCAATGAACTCACGAGGCTGGCCCTGCGACTGGCCGAGGAGATCTAAAGAGCAGGCTCGAGGAGGAGATGTGCTACAGGACGTATTGAGCGAACTCCAAGCAGTGCGGGGGGTTCTGGGCTCCGCGCTGGTCGCCGAGGATGGCTTCGTGATCGAGAGCACCCACAGCGAGGGTGGCGCCGACTTGGACTTTCTGGGGGGCTCGGCCTCGACGGCCCTGGCCTCGGCCCGTGCCCTTTCACAGGAACTGGGCCGCGGTGAGGTCGAGGAGGTCATGGTAGAGTACCCCGAGGGTCCGTTGCTGCTGGTTCCGCTGACTCAAGGGTATCTGCTGGTAGTGCTGCTGGACTCCATGCAGAGCCTTGGGCGAGCGCGGTTCCAGCTCAAAAAGAGCATCCCCCGCCTGAAGGAGGCTTTGTCGTGAACGAGTTGCGTCTGGACATTGATAAGGAAACCGCCATTGGCCGCTACGCCAATCTGGCCCTGCTAGCCCACACCAAGAACGAGTTCTTCCTCGACTTCGCCACCCTGCAACCCCAGGGCGGTGCGATGGTAGTTTCCCGCATCATCACCAGTCCGCAGCACGCCAAGGCGCTGCTGCGCAGCCTGGCCGAGAACATCGCCAAGTACGAGGAAACCCACGGCCCCATCCCGGAGCCGGTGGCCGAAAACCAGGCCTGAGGCAGGTTTCCTGCCGTAGCCGCCGATAGCCAAAGCACGCCAGACGCGGAACACCTCGCGTCTGGCGTTTTGCGTACATCACCACGTACGTGGCTCGCCGCTCACCCTCCGGCTCAAAGCTGGGGGAGGTCTTCGATTTGGTTGGCGTTGAGGAAGAGTTCGGGGCCAAAACGCGCCTCGAGCCCCTCCCAGGGCAGGCTCACACTGGGATGTTCCTCGAAGAGGGATTGCAGGCGTAGCCTCCCCTTGCTCAGGCGGCGCTCTACGTCCTCGAGCAGGCTGCGGTGGTAGAGCGCGGCCAGCGGCTCGACGAAGCCCGAAGCCGATACCCCGGCCACCAGGCGAATCCCCGGCCAGGTGTGCTCGAGCAGCAAGCGCCAGTAATCACGGCTCAGAAAGGGCAGATCGCACGCCGCTACCGCCACCCACTCCTGCTGGGCATGATAGAGCGCGGTGTAGACCCCCGACAGCGCGTCTCCTCCCGGTTTCACGTCGGCCAGAACCGGCAACCCGAACTCGGGGTAAGCGCGGTTGGCGACGATCACGCGCTCTCTGGCTTCGCAGAGACTCTCGAGCACCCACTCAATCAGGGGACGACCCCTAAAGACGAAGCGCGCCTTGTCCTGCCCAAAGCGCCGGGATTGGCCACCTGCGAGTACCGCTGCGCTGAACACGTTTAGAGTTTACGTCGATGTGTCGGGAGATATCCACGAGCCACCCGCCTCCCGTCATCCTTCACCCGGTGGCTTCAATACGGCAATTCCGCCCGTACCGTGGTTCCGCTGCCCACCACTGACTCCACGGCAAATTGGCCGCCCCTGGCCTCGACCCGCTCGCGCATCTGGGTCAGGCCGAAGCCACCCATCCCTCCGGCATTCTGACCCTGGGTGAAACCTTTGCCATTGTCGCGGATCTCGAGCCTGGCTCCCCGCTCTCCCAGGGGGCTCAGGCGCACGTGCACCAACGAGGGGCGGGCGTGCTTGGCCGCGTTGGTGAGGGTTTCCTGCAATACCCGGAAAAACACCAGCTCAGAGGCCGGGGAGAGCTCGAGGTGCTCGGGCAACTCCAGCCGCACCCGGAAGCCCGCCTGCTCGGCGAAGGCGTTGGCATAGCGCCGCACCGACTCGAGAAAGCCGTAGCGCTCGAGGTCGATGGGCCGCAGTGCAAAGATGCTGCGCCGAACCTCGCGAATCTGCGAGCGCAGGGTCTCCTTGACCACCGCAATTTCGGCCAGGGCCCGCTCGGGATCGCTCTTCAGCAGGCGTTCGGCCAGGTCGAGCTTGAGGGCCATGAAGGCTAGGGCCTGGGCAATTCCGTCGTGAATCTCGCGGGCAATGCGGTTGCGCTCCTCGCCCAACGCCAGTTCCTCGGCCCGCAGGTAAGCCTGGGCGTTGCGCACGACCAGCGTCACCTGCGCAGCCAGGAAGCGCAGGAAGGGCAGCTTTTGCCGCAGGTTCTCCCCTTCAGCCTTGACCACCAGCACCCCCACCGGCTCCTGCTCGCGCAGGGGCAGGGCCAGCACGTCCTCATGCACGAAGGTGGGGGCCTCGAGCGCGCTCTTCCAGGGCCCCTCGGGCAAAAAGGCGTAAGCGGGCAGGTCGAGCCCCCGGCGCACCTGCGACTTGAGCAGGTGTCCCTCGTCGAGCAGGAGCACCGCGCCCTCCTCGGCAGAGGCCCAGGAGAGGATGCGGTCTAAGAGCCGCTCGAGCATCTTGTCCAGGTTGGCCTCGGCCCGCAGCGCTTCATCGACCTCGTATAAGGTGAGCAGGTCTCGCGTGCGCGAGAGCACATTGCCCAAAGCCCCAGCCACCTCGCTGGAGAGCAGGTCCAGGAAGTCGAGGTCTTCTGCCGTGGGGCGGCGGGGCAGCTGCACCTCGAGCAGGCCATCCAGCCCCGGCAGATCAAATCTCAACGTCTCGCGCCCGGCGGAAAAGTCCGGGGTGCTGGCCCGCACGCCCTCGAGGGTCAGTTGCACCGCACCCCCCACCGCCTGCGCCAGTTGAGCGGCCACCTTTCTCAGGCCATCCTCGAGGTTCTCGGCGCTCAGGGCCCGCTGGGTCACCTGCTCCACCGCTTCCAGGCGTCGATTGGCCTGCTCCAGGGCCTGCTGGACGCGTTCGCGCTCGAGCACCTGCGAGGCGATCCACTCCAGCGTCATGAAGGTGACCAGCGGACCCACCAGAGCGTAGAAACCCAGGTGAATCCAGAAGGTCTGGTCGTTCTGGTCTGTCCGCAAGGCCAGCTCGAAGACCACCACCACCAGCACGATCAGCAGTGGCAAAACGACGCGGGCGATTTTGATCAGCCGGTAAAGGCTGGGTGCAGCTCTCACAGCGATAGGGTACAGGAAATGGGGCGCTGGCCATCAGCAGCGAAAGGCAGATGGTTGATAGCCACCCGCGTTTAGCGTTCGACCTTCGGCCCCAGACGCACGACCTCACGCCTTGGGAATATTCCGCGACTCCGCTTCGCTCAGGGGCAAGGAGCGAATCTCCTCGGGGGTGATGCGGTACTTGTGCCCGCACCAGTGGCACACCACCTCGGCCCCGCCGTCCTCGGCGATCATCTCTTCGCGCTCCTGGGAGGTGAAGTATACGAGCGAGGCCGTAGCCCGCTCGCGGGTGCAACGACAGCCAAAACGCACCGGGATATGCCCTTCGCTAAAGCCCACCGCCGCCAGATTGGTAGGCTCGTAGTCAAGCCCCTGCATCAGCGCCTGCACGGTCCCCTCCAGGCCCTTCGAGAGCAGCAGGTCGGTGACGCTGAGCCGCCCGGCCAAGTTGGCCTCGAGCCTGCTGATGGCCTCGTCAGGGCAGCCCGGCATGACCTGGATCACCACGCCGCCGGCCACCTGCACCTCACCCTGACCGTGGACCCGCACCCCCAGCAGCAAGGCCGAGGGGATCTGCTCGGATTGCCAGAGATAGTGGGCCAGGTCCTCGGCGATCTCGCCGGAGACCAGCTCGAGGCTCGATTCGTAGAGTTCACCGTTGTTGAGCACTCGAGCCACCTTCAGCGCCCCGCGACCCACCACTCCACCTACGTTTAGTTTGCCGTCCGGACGCAGGGGCAACTCCACGGTGGGGTTCTTGACGTAGCCCCGCACCAGGCCATCGGGCGCCGCTTCGACCACCGGCCCGCCCATGGGGCCATCGCCCTGGAAATGCAAGGCGATGCGCTCCTTAGGGGTCTTGGAAAGCAGGTAGGCTAGCAACACTCCGCCGGTGAGGGCCCGGCCCAGAGCAGCAGTGGGGGTCTCCGAGAGGCCGTGCCGCTGCCGCGCCTCCTCCACGATGTCGGTACTTTCTACAGCCAGCACACGCAAATTGCCTTCTGCGGCCAGCCCGCGGATCAAACGTCCCATACCGTTTTATGGTAGCGGGCTTCCACGCTTAGAAGGAAAGATAGAACAGCTTTGCGGACTCGAGGGGTCCGGCGAGCCCGAAGCCGCCCCGATTTTCAGATGGTAAGTTTGCCTGTGAGCCCATGACACAAATGCGGTATCTTGTAGGCATGAACCTAGATATGCCGCGCATTCTGGTGCTCAACGCCGGTTACGAGCCGCTGGGGCTGGCCAGCGTGAAGCGTGCGGTAATTCTGGTGATGAACGGCACTGCCGACGTGGTCGAGGAAAGCGGTGAGTTCCTGCGAACTCCAGGGCAGCCTTACCCTGTTCCAAGCATCATCCGCTTGAAACGTCTGGTACGCCGCCCTCCGGGGCGGCTACCGCTTAACAGGCGCAACATCCTGCGCCGCGACGGCTACACCTGCCAGTACTGCGGGCGGCGGGGAGGCGAGCTGACCATTGACCACGTAGTACCCAAGAGCCGAGGAGGCCGCAGCATCTGGGAAAACCTGGTCACCGCCTGCCGCAGTTGCAACCTGCGCAAGAAAAACCGCACCCCCGAAGAGGCCAACATGCGCCTGGCCAGACGCCCCATGGCCCCCCGCCACAGCCTGCTCCTCGTGGCCGACCTGCCTAAGCTGCCGGAGGCGTGGAAGACGTATCTGCCTGATATGGATCACTAGGTCGATAGCTGTTGTACGTCGCGCGCCAAACGTAAGCCCCTGTAGGGCGAGCCACCGACCTCCATCCTCCCGCTCACAGCCCCAGCGCCTGCAACGCCCACAGCGCCAGCATCCCTGCTACGGTCGTCCAGAGCACGTTCTTGGTGCGCCAGGCCACGCCTGCGGCGACCACGGCAGCCAGCAGCCGCTCGTTGGAGAGCGTGAGTTGCAGGGCTCCACCGTAGTAGACCAGGGCCTTGCACACCAGCGCCGAGAGCACTGCCGCGGGGACGAAGCGCAAAGCGCGCCGAAACCACGCGGGGGTCTGCATCCGGTGGGAGTAGCCGATGAAGGAGTAGCGCAGGTAAAAAGTCACCAGGCCGGCCAGCAAAATGCTCATCCAGATCGTGAACTCGCTCATAAGATTGGCGCCGCGTCAAGACAGGCGTCTGCCCTCGAGCCACATTCCCGCCCCAATCCCGGCCAGGGAAGCCACGATCAGCCCGAGGTTGTAGGGTAGGGTCGCCGCGAACATCGCCGAAAGCCCGCCCACCAGGGCTGCCGCCGCCGTCGGACGGTCGCGGATCGAGGCGAAAACCATCGCCATGAAGGAGAGGGGGATGGCGAAGTCGAGCGACCAGGAGGGTGGAACCTTAGCCCCCAACCACGCGCCAATCCACACGGCCACCTGCCACACCACCCAGGTCAGGACGGAGCCAGTGATGTAGTAGACCCAGCGCGGCAGAGGGCTCGAGAAGCGCTCCTCTCGGAAGCGATGCAGGGACAGCGCGTAAAGCTGGTCTACCAGGATGTAGGCCCCTGTAATCTTCCACCAGAATTTCCAGTCGGCCAGATAGGGTGCCAAAGAGGCACTGTACATCAAGTACCGCAGGTTGACCACGGCGACCGTCAGGACCACCACCAGCATGGGCGAGCCGGAGTCCATGAGCTGGTAGGCCGCCAGTTGCGCCGCCCCGGCGAAGAGCACCAGGGACGAGGCCATGGTCTGCAGCACGCTGAGCCCGGCACTCACGCCCGCCGCCCCGGTGATCAACCCGAAGGGAACCACCCCCAGCAGGCTCGGCCAGACGTCGCCGATGCTCTGCGCGGTTACGCTTTGCGTGTGTTCTCTGGGCAAAGCCATGTAGGGAAGTTTAATCGCAGTTGGCCAGAAGGGACATACGCCGTATGTCTTACGCCGTGTGAGGGGATATGCCGAATGTTGAACGTCGATAGCCAATAGCCGAATGCCCTACGCTAAACGCGGGTCATACGTTCTACGTCGTACGCCGTACGCCTCGGCCTAGCCCCTCGACGGCGGTTCAGCACGGACCACAAGCCTCTCGCTTACCGCTCACCGCCCCCCGTCCGCACCATATAGCGCCAGCCCAGAGGGGCCAGCTCGAGCTCGCCCCGGTAGGTGCGGGCCTCGAGCGCGTCGCGCCAGGCGCCAGCGGGGAGCTCGAGCCGGGCGGGGTCGCCCCCGTTGTTGAACACCGCCAGCACTTCGCCCTCGCCGGGCTCGCCGCGCAGGAAGGCCATCACCGACCCCTCACCCTTGAAGGTGCGAAAGACGGGACTGCTGAGGCCGGGCAACTCCTTGCGCAGTAGCGCCAACTGCTTGAAGTGGGCCTGGAGGTCAGACCTGCAGCGCTCCCACTGCACGGGGTAGCGGTGCAGGTCGTAGGGCGGGCTGCTGGGCTTCTCGCCGCCGAAACCGCACTCGTCGCCCTGGAAGAACACCGGCACCCCCGGCAGGGCATACAGCAGCGCCGCCGCCAGCCGGACCCGGCCCAGCGCTTCCGCTGAGGGCGTCTCGCGCAGGCCCCCGCCCCCCAGGTCGGTGAGGATGCGGGCGGTGTCGTGCGAGCCGATGAGGTTGAAGCCCATCGCCGCCACCGCCTCGGCATAGGTGGCGTAGACGCGGGCCAGCTCGAGCAGCATGCGGTTGCCGTTGAATAGCGGTCCCCCACGGACGTAACGCAGCACCACGTCACGCCCGATGGCATAGTTCATCAAGGAGTCGAACTCATCGCCCTGAAGCCAGCTCGCGTCGCGCTGCCAGATCTCGGCCACCAGGTAGGCCTCGGGCTTGACGGCCTTCAGGGCGCGGCGCCACTGAGCAAAAAAGCCGTGGGCGTCCACCAGCTCGTTGACCACATCCACCCGGATGCCGTCGAAGCCGAAGCGAAGCCAGTATTTAGACACCTCGATGAGGTATTGGCGCACCCCTGGGTTGCCCGTGTTGAGCTTGGGCAGGCTGCCGAAGCCGCCCCAGGCCTCGTAGGCGGTAGCATCCCCCGGCACGAAGGGCCACTTCTTGATGAAGTACCAGTTCCAGTACGGCGAGTTGCGGCCCCGCCTGACCACGTCCTGGAAAGCGAAAAAGCCCAGCCCGGTGTGGTTGGGCACGAAGTCGAAGAGCACCCGGATGCCTCGCTTGTGCGCTTCGGTGAGGGCTTTTTTGAGCAGGGCCTTGTCGCCGAACTTGGGCGAGACCTCGAGGTAGGAGTGGGTGTCATAGCCGTGGGCCGAGCCCGAGTCGAAGAGGGGGTTGAAGTAGACCAGGCTCACGCCCTGCTCCTGCAGGTAGGGCAGCTTCTGGAGGAAGCCCGCCAGGTCGCCGCCAAAGTACTGGTGGCAGCAATGGTCGCCTGCCGGCGGATCGGTCCACTTCGAGACGAAGGGCTTGGGGGCGCCGGGGTCCTTGCTCCAGGCTTGGTTAAAGTTGTATTCGTCGCTCACGAGGGCCTTTTCGTCGTTGGAGGGGTCACCGTTGGCGAAGCGCTCGAGGAAGATCTGGTAGCCCACCCGCCCGCTCACCCAGTCCAGCGCCGCGAAGGGCTGCCGGGGTGGGCTGAAGGGGCCGAAGCTCTGCTCCTGGCCGCCGGAGTCCACCACCCGGATGCGGTACTCACCCACTGAAGTCGGCACAGCAGCCCGCCAGACCTCCACGTCCGCGTAGCTCAGTTGCCGGTGCATGGGGTAGCGCCCTCCGGCCTCGAGGAAGGCTTCCTTCACCGAACCCGCCCGGACCTCGAAACGCACCGAGAGCCTGCCCGCCGCTACGGAGACGTAGCGCACCGCCGAGGGGTCGTGCTCGAAGTTCAGCTCGGCGGCTCCACCCTCGGCAGGCGCATCGGCCTCGAGCCGGATCTCGCGGAAGGCGTTGAAGCCACCAAAGCCGTCGTCTACGCAGCCCTGGGCCTCAGCGTCAACCTGTGGGGTGCCAAAGGTGGGGTCGTCGCACATGTTCTTGGGCCACTGGCCGTTGATGAAGAACTTGTACTGCACGACTCCGGGCTCGAGCTCCACGCTCAGGGCCCAGGTGCCGTTGTCCTGCTTGCGCATGGGCAGCTCGGCCCAGTTGTTGAAGCTGCCCCGCAGGCTCACCGAGCGCACCTCGAGGCCCGCCGGGGGGTCGTAGGTGAAACTAACCTGGACTTTGGCCGCGCTGGCGAGGGCCAGCAGGAGCATCACCAGTACGGTCCACAAGCGCATCAAGGCCCTCATGCTCCTTATTATGGCCCAGCTTCAACATGGGCCGATGGCCTTCACCTGCGGCGGCCCTCCAGCGTCAGCACCAGCAGCCCCAGCAACACCAGCCCGGCCCCCACGTAACCCAGCGGGCCAAAACGCTCGCCCCACCACGCGAAGGCCACACCCGCCGCCACCACGGGCTCGAAGGTGGCGACCACGGCGGCGCGGGTGGCCTCGAGCCGCCGCAATCCCGCGTAGTAAGCCAGGTTGGCTCCGTACGTCGCCAGCGAGGCGATGAACAGCAAAGCACCCCAGGCCAGGAGGCTCTTGGTCTCGAACTGCACCAGCGGGAAAAGCCCCAAAGCCCCGACGGGAAGGGCATACAGGAAGATGGTGGGGGTCGAATAGCGGCTCAGGTACAACTTCCCGAAGATGTAGTAAAGCGCATAGGTGAACGCCGAGAGCATCCCCCAGAGCAAAGCCGCCGCCGACAGGCGCACCTCACCGCCTTGCAGACTGATGGCCGCCACGCCGAGCAGGGTGAGCCCCAGCGCTGCGAGCTTTCCGGCTGTCATGCGCTCGTGCAACAGCGGCCAGGCCAGCAGCGCGACCAGGGCCGGAGCGGTGTAGAGCAGCACCGCCGCCAGCGCCGCACCCCCAGCCTGCACGGCGAACTGGTAAGCCGCGTAGAACACCGAAATCCCCAGCAACCCAAAGCCCAGCACCGCCACCAGGTCGCGGGGAGCCACCTTAGCCTGGCGCAGGAGCAGGGCGTGCGCTCCGAACAAAACGCTGCCGATGGCGGCCCGCCAGAAGGCCACCTCGAGCGGGGTGATCCCCTCCTGGAACGCCAGCTTGGAAAATGATCCCAGCAAACCCCACAACGTCGCAGCAATGAGAACGTAGACGTAACCCACCGGGCCGAGTCTACCTCGACGCGCCGCTGAGCCATTGGGCTTTCACTTGGCATTGGTATAATCCCGGCGGAGCCTTATGAGGCCACGCGTAATCTTCGTCACCCTGGTGCTGGTGCTTCTGGGCATCTTCGCCGCGGCCAACTGGTCGCTCATCATGGCCCCCCAGTCACTCTCGCTCGTCTTCACCCGCGTGGAAGCCCCGCTGGGTCTGATCCTGCTCATCACCGTGGCCCTGCTTTCGATCTGGTACGTCATTCTCTCCATCGGGACCGAGGTAGCGGCCTTGCTCGAGGTCAAGAAGTACGCCCGCGAAATCCTGGCCTTGCGCAAGCAGGCCGAGGACGCCGAGGCCAGTCGCCTGGCCGAGCTCAAGAAGCTCATCCAGGAGGAACTCGAGTCCCTGCGCACCCATCTTGGCGAGCGCATCACCCAGTCGGAGAGCACCATCATCGATGAGTTGGAGAAGGCCGGCAACACCCTGGCGGCCTACATCGGGGAACTCGAGGACCAGATCACCGGGCAAGACCGCCACCCCCCTCCCCCACCCCAGCGCTAAAGCGTTGAGCCTGAGGGGCAAAACCGCTAAACTGGCAAGGGTTCGGGCCGTTAGCTCAGTTGGTCAGAGCGGGGGACTCATAATCTCTTGGTCGCAGGTTCAAGTCCTGCACGGCCCACCAGAAAAGCAGTGGCCGGGGTCTTTCGGGGCCCCGGTTCTCTTGTGCCGTACCCGCCAGCCTAAGTGACTAAGTGAGTTGATCACCTTCAGCCCCAACACCCCCATCAAGTCCAGCGAGGTCAACCAGAACTTCAGCACCCTCAGGGCAGGGATCATCGCCCTGGAGAGTGGCAAGCGGTGATGGTGCTGGGCTCGAACACGGTGGAAGGGGTTGGGCTGGTGATCTTCATGCAGAACCAAACCCCCGCCCAGGTGGTACAGGCCCTCAGCGAGGCCCAGGACCTGGGCAACGGGGTGGTGCTCGAGCTAGCGGGGAAGGTCCAGACCCAGGGTTCCAGGGTGAGCGCCCGTTACCTGAACAAAAGCTACGTGGGCCGGGCGCTGGCGCTTTTGGGTTCCGGCAAAAACCCCCTCTTCCCCAAAGCACGCCTTACTGAAGCTCCACCTGCTCTGCACGGATAACCAGGGGATCAGCGAGGTGATCTTCACTCCCGGTTCCACTGCGGATGTGGAGGGTTTGTATCGGCTACCGTTGGACTTACCGAGGGGGTCTGAACTGTAGGTGGATCGGGGGTATACCGCCTACCAGGCGGAGGATGACCTGGCGGTGGCCGAGGGTATCCGGCTGCGAGCCATCCGCAAGCGGAACTCCAAACGCTACCGGCAGGCCTCGCAGTGGATTGCCCAGCAGGGGCGGAAGATCATCGAGTCGGTGGGTTCTGCCCTGACGGAGCTATTCCCCAAGCGGATTCATGCTACGACCCTCCAGGGCTTTGTGCTCAAGGTGTGGGGGTTCATCTTTGCCCACAACTTCAGGAAGCTGGCCAGTATTTTGTAGGTGGCAACTTGGGTTATCTTACCGTCTGGATCAACCGCTAAAGCCCTCGAGGCCCACCTGCCAGGCCTCGAGGTTTCGGCTTGCTGACGGGAGCGGAAGCCGAGTGCCTTATCCTTGTGTAGTGCTGAAAGCCGTGCTCAAACCCGGCAAGGAGAAGAAAGTTCGCAACTACTACCCCGGCGTGTTCGCCGACGAGCTATCCGAGGCTCCGGTTATGGCGGGCGTCGCTGAACTCTACGACGCCGAGGGGCAGTACGCGGCCACCGGCTACTTCGACCCCAAGAGCCGGGTGGCTCTGAGGATTTACCGCTGGGAGCGGGGCAACCTCGACCGGGCCCTCTTCCGTAAGCGTTTCGAAGTCGCCCAGTCCAAGCGGGCTCACCTGGGCCGCTTCTACCGGCTGGTCCACGCCGAGGCCGACGGGCTGCCGGGACTGGTGGTGGACCGCTTCGGCGAAACCCTGGTGGTCCAGGTGCGCAACCGGGCCATGGAGGCCCTGCGCGAGTTCTGGCTGCCCGCGCTGCTCGAGGTCGCCCAGCCCGGCGGCGTCTACGAGCGCTCCGACGTGGAGGCCCGCAGGCAGGAGGGCCTACCCGAAAAGGTGGGCGTGATCCACGGCAACGTGCCAGAGGTGCTCGAGGTCGAGGAGGACAGCTTAGTCTTCCCCATCCCGCTGGCCCTGGCCCAGAAGACCGGCTTCTACCTCGACCAGCGCGACAACCGCCGCCTGTTCGAAAGCCGCCTCAGGGCGGGAGAGCGCGTGCTGGACGTGTACAGCTACGTGGGCGGCTTCGCCCTGCGGGCCGCGCGGGCCGGGGCCTACGCGCTGGCCGTGGACAAAGACCTCGACGCCCTGGCCGTGCTGGACAACGCCGCCCGCCGCCACCGGCTCAGCGTGGATATCCGCGCCGGGGACGCGCTGGAAGTGCTCAAAGACCTCAGCACGAAGGCCCAGCCTTTCCACCACGTCCTGCTCGACCCTCCCACCCTGGTCAAGAAGCCCGACGAGTTACCCAGGGTCAAGCGCCTGCTGGTGGAGCTGGTGAACCACGCCCTCGAGTTGCTGGCCCCCAGGGGCTACCTGTGGCTGTCGAGCTGCGCCTACTACCTGGGCGTGGAGGAGTTGCTCGAGGTCACCCGCCGCGCCGCCGCCGACCAGCGCCGCCGCCTGCGGGTGGAGCGCGTGACCTACCAGCCCAGCGACCACCCCTGGAGCCTGCACGTGCCGGAGTCGCTGTACCTCAAGACGTTGGTGGTACAGGATGATCCTCTGTGAGGGTCTTACGTCGTACGTCCTACGTCGTACGCAAAACGCAAGACGCGAGACGCCTTCCTCGACCCTAGACTCTGGACCCTCGGACAGGCCACCGGCCTTACCGCCCCTCTCTCCCCATCCCAAGCTCGGTGAGCTCGAGCTCCCCTGCTCCCGCCTCGAACCCCACCCGCTTGTGGGTGCCGTCGCAGAAGGGCTTGTTGCCCGAGTGACCGCAACGGCACAGGGCCAGTTTGGCGCGCTCGAGCCGCCGCTCTGTCCCGTTCACCTTCAGCGGGGTCCCCTCGGGCAGGTCGATGGCGATGGAGGCGTTCTCGCGGAAGCGAATCCTCATAGCTTCAGGATAGCGCTCTTCAGGTAGAGCCGAACCGGCGAGCGAACGGGCTAAATGCCCCTACCTCGCCAAAACTTTATCGAGCAGACTGCTCTTCGAGGCAAAAGTGGCCCTCAGCACGAAGTGGACGAACTGCGCGGCTTAGGAGGTATAGTTACAGATGACGGTAAAGTATCGTATGACAACAGTTACTGCAGACACACTCGAGTTCCCCAGCTACGTCAAAAGCCCTCGTGCCAGGCAGTGGATTGCCGAAATGGTGGCGCTGTGCAAGCCCGACAGCGTCTACTTTTGCGAGGGCACCGAGGAGGAGTACCAGCAGATGTGCGACCTGCTGGTGGAGAAGGGCACGTTCATACGGCTCAACCCACAGCTCAGGCCCAACTCCTTCTTAGCCCGCTCCGATCCCTCCGACGTCGCGCGGGTGGAGGACCGCACCTTCATCTGCAGCATCAACAAGGAAGACGCCGGCCCTACCAACAACTGGGTCAACCCCCGCGAGATGCACGAGACGCTGCAAAAGCTCTTCGACGGCTGCATGCGCGGGCGCACCATGTACATCGTGCCCTTCTCGATGGGGCCGCTGGGCTCGCCCATCAGCTACATCGGCATCGAGATCACCGACTCGGCCTACGTCGTGGTCAACATGAAGATCATGACCCGCATGGGCAAGCAGGTCTTCGAGGTGCTGGGCGAGAGCGACCAGTTCGTGCCCTGCGTCCATAGCGTGGGGATGCCGCTTAGGGACGGCCAGCCCGACGTGCCCTGGCCCTGCAACCCCGACGTCAAGTACATCGTCCACTTCCCCGAGGAGCGCAGCATCTGGAGCTACGGCTCAGGCTACGGCGGCAACGCGCTGTTGGGCAAGAAGTGCCTAGCACTGCGCATCGCCAGCGTGATCGGGCGCGACGAGGGCTGGCTGGCCGAGCACATGCTGATCCTGGGTGTCGAGGACCCCAAGGGCCAGAAGACCTACGTTGCTGCCGCTTTCCCCTCCGCCTGCGGCAAGACCAACTTCGCCATGCTGATCCCGCCCAAGCCCTTCCAGGAAGAAGGCTGGAAGGTGACCACCGTGGGCGACGACATCGCTTGGATCAAGCCCGGCCCCGACGGGCGGCTCTACGCCATCAACCCCGAAGCTGGGTATTTCGGGGTAGCTCCGGGCACTTCCTACAGCACCAACCCCAACGCCATGGAGGCCATCCGGGCCAACACCATCTTCACCAACGTAGCCCTCACCCCCGAGGGCGACGTGTGGTGGGAGGGCATGGACGGCCCGCCCCCGGCCAGGGCCATCGACTGGCAGGGCCAGGAGTGGACCCCCGATTCCGGGCGCAAGGCCGCTCACCCCAACGGGCGTTTCACCGCTCCGGCCTACCAGAACCCGGCCATCGACCCCGAGTGGGAGAACCCCAATGGAGTGCCCATCAAAGCCTTCATCTTCGGGGGCCGCCGGGCTACGGTGGTGCCCCTGGTCTACCAGAGCTTCAACTGGAGCTTCGGGGTATATCTGGGCGCTACCATGGGCTCAGAGATGACGGCGGCGGCCTTCGGTCAGATCGGTGAGGTGCGGCGCGATCCTTTCGCCATGCTGCCCTTCATCGGCTACCACATGGCCAGCTACTTCAACCACTGGCTGGACATAGGTCGCCGGGTCGTAGACCCCCCGCGCATCTTCAGCGTCAACTGGTTCCGCAAGGACAAAGACGGCAACTACCTCTGGCCCGGCTACGGCGAGAACATGCGGGTGCTGAAGTGGATCGTGGAGCGGGCCAACGGACGTGGCTACGCCACCGAGTCTCCCCTGGGCTACGTGCCCCGCTACGAGGACATGGACTGGCGCGGCCTGGACTTCTCCAAGGAGCAGTTCCAGGAGCTCATGGCCATCGACCGCGATCTGTGGCTCAGGGAAATCCTCTCGCACGAAGAGCTCTTCATCAAGCTCTACGAGCGCATGCCCAAGGAGTTTTTGGCCATGCGCGAGTTGCTGATCTCCAACCTCTGGCGCTCGCCCGAGCACTGGGACGTAGGAGAGGTCAACAACTCGTAAACAAGCCAAACGCCATTTGTAGGGGCGAGCCACTAGCTCGCCCCTTCCCTTCTACCGCACCAGCTTCACAACCTGCCGAATGGCCCCCAGATGGTAGGCCACGTGGGCCAGCGAGGCGGCCAGGCCGCCCGCCGCGTCCTCGTCCCAGGCTTCAGTTTTGCGGGCCAGGTCCACGGTGGCCTGGTAAGCCGCACGCACCCGCTTGCAAGTGGCCTGCCACTGGGCCTCGTCCACGACCCTGGGTTCGAAGCTGCCCTTCCAGTCGAAGGGGCCCCGGTCGCCGCCGGCCCAGCGCACCCCGACCTCGAGGTGAAACGCCACGTGCGCCGCGTGCGCAGCCACGCTGGTGCCCAGGGCCGTGGGGTCGGAAGCCTGCTCGGCGGTGAGGGCGTCCAGGGTGGCGAAGAGGCCGTGGTTGCCGCTGCCGTCGGGCTTGGTGTTATCCAGGAAGGCGGTGCCCTCGCCCGGCCTGCCACCCTCACAGGCTTCCCGAAGAACCTCGAGCCAGCTTTCGACGAACGCCTTTTCGTTCATGACAGAATGATACCCGCTAGTTCTGCTTCGTTCAACCTATCGAGGGAATACCTGCGTTCACTCGACCCCTTCCGCCTTCAACTCCGCCGCCAGCTTCTCGTAGCCCCTGCGGCCCATCAGGGCGTAGGTGTACTCCTTGCCCAGCTCCACGCCCGGCTGGTCGAAGGCGTTGATGTTCCACAGCTCGCCCAGGAAAGCGGTCTGCCACATGAGGTGCTGCATCAGCCAGCCCAGGGTGTAGGCGTCGAGGCGCTCGAGCACGAAGGCGAAGTTGGGTTGATGGGCCTTGGCCAGGGCGTGGGCGGTGGCCTTGGCCTCGGCGTCCAGCAGCTCGAAGAAGCTGCGGCCAAAGAGGTAATCGAGGGCCTCGAGCCCGGCCACGGCGGGGATCTTGAGGTCTTCGGTGGGCTTCTCCAGGCGCACGAAGGTGATCAGCTTGTCGTGGGGGCCCTCGCGGAAGAGCTGCACCTGGGCGTGCTGGTCGGTGGTGCCGATGGCCCGCACCGCCGTGGTGCCAGTGTGAACCACCTTCCCTTCGCGGTCGATGGCCTTGCCTAGCGACTCGTCGTGCAGCTGCACGAACCAATCGGGCAGGTAGCGCAGGCGGGTGGAGTAGGGCATGAAGACGTTGACGCTCTTGCCCTTCTGGCTCAGGAGGTGGTGGACCAGGGCACTCTGGGCGGGCAGGTTGGCCTCGACCTGGGCCTGCGCGGTCTCGTTGGCCTTGCGGCAACCCGCCAGCAGGGCTTCCAGGTCTACCCCCACGAAGGCCAGCGGCAGCGTTCCCACCGGGCAGGTCACGCTGAAGCGCCCGCCCACCGCCGGGGGTACCTCGAAGGCAGGGAGCCCCTCGGCCTGGGCGTAGGGGCGCAGGATGCCCCTGGCGGGGTCGGTGGTGACGACCACGTGCCGCTTCCAGTCCTGGCCCAACGCCTCCTCCAACCAGCGCCGGAAGGCCAAGAAGGCGGCCATGGTCTCAGCGGTGGAGCCCGACTTGCTGATGACATTGACCAAGGTCTTGCGCGGCTCGAGCGAGCGCAGCAGCTCGAGGATAGGCTCGGGCTCGACGTTGTCCACGAAGTGCAGCCGCACTGGCCCCTTGCCCAGGGCCGCGTTCACGGCCTGCGCTCCCAGCGCCGAACCCCCGATCCCCAGCACCACCAAGTCCTCCACCCAGGCGTTGGCCTCGCGGTAGCGCAGCACCTTGCGCAGGGTCTGGGTGTCTTCGGGCACGTCGATCCAGCCCAAAAACTCAGCAGGGTCGCCCTTACGGCCCCAGAGGGCGTCGCGGGCGGCCTCGAGCCGCTTTTTGTGGGCCCGCAGGGCCTGCTCGAGGTCGATGCCTTGCGATCCGATACGGCGGGAATCCAGGTTGCTGAGGTCTAGGCGCAACATGGAGCCATGCTACTGGATGGGGCAAGCAGCAGGAAGCGGGGAGGTTGTGAGGCCTGGGCATCCCCTGGAAAATACGGGAGGAAGCCTCGTCCGAGGGTCACCCTCGGACAAAAGCCCCCTCGCGCACTCCACCGGAGGAGGACCCCATGCCCGACCGCTACTACCCAGCACCCACGCCGCAGCACGGCCTCGAGTCGGGGCCGGTGATCCTCAAGGATGGCCGCACCGCCTTTTTGCGCCAGGCCACGCCCGCCGACCGGGGCCTGTTCCTGGACTTTCTCAGCCGCCTCTCCCCCCAGGCCCGGCAGTACCGCTTTTTCTCCGAGATCAGCCCCGAGGCCGCCGTGGATTTGCTGCTCAAGCAGAAGCCCGGCGAGGAGCGCTTCACCCTGATCGTGCTTTCAGGTGACCCCCAGCGCATCATCGCCACCGGGGAGTTCGTGCCGGAGGGGCCAGGGGCCGACAGCGCCGAGGTGGCCTTCCTGGTGGACGACTGGTACCAGGGCAAGGGCCTGGGGACGCTGCTCTTGGAGCGCCTGGCCCTCATCGCCGCCCGCCGGGGCATCCGGCGCTTTCACGCCTTCACCCTGCTGGAAAACCGGCAGATGCTCGACGTCTTCCGTAGCAGCGGCTTCGAGGTCCACACCGAGAACGAGGCCGGGGAGGTGGAGGTCACCTTCGAACTCGAGCCCAGCGCCGAGACCGTGGCTCGTTTCGAGTGGCGCGACCAGGTCGCCACCCTGGCCTCGCTCTACCCCTTCTTCCGGCCCCGCGGGGTAGCGGTGGTGGGGGCCAGCCGCGACCCCCAGAGCGTGGGCTACCGGGTGCTGGAAAACCTGGTCAGGAACCGCTTCGCCGGACCGGTCTACCCGGTCAACCCGGCGGCTTCCCCCGCGGCAGGGGAAGTGCTGGTGGTGGGCTCGATCCTGGCCTATCCCTCGGTCAAGGCCATTCCCGGACCCGTGGACCTGGCCATCCTCACCACCCCCCCCGACCAGGTGGTGGCCGCCGCCGAGGCCTGCGGGCAACGCGGGGTGCGAGCACTGGTGGTGCTCACCATCCGCCTCGAGCGCTCCACCACCCTCGCGCTGGTGGAGGTTTGCCGCCGCTACGGGATGCGGCTGGTGGGGCCGGGCTCGCTGGGCCTCATCCACACCCACCCCGAAGTGCGGCTGGCCGCGGGCCTCACCCCCATGCCCGAGCACGGCAACATCGCCCTCTCCTCGCAAAGCGGCTCGCTGGGGCTGGCGGTGCTCGAGTACGCCCGCGAGATGGGGCTGGGCCTGTCCAGCTTCGTGAGCCTGGGGGCCAAGGCCGACGTCTCCAGCAACGACCTGCTGCAGTTCTGGGAGGACGACCCCCAGACCGGGCTGATCCTGCTGTACCTCGAGTCCTTCGGCAACCCCCGCCGCTTCGCCCGGCTGGCGCGGCGGGTGGGGCGCAAGAAGCCCATCGTGGTGGTGCGACCGGGGCGCGACCCCGTAGTCGAAGCCCTCTTCGCCCAGGCCGGGGTGCTGCGGGCGGAGAGCCTGGAGGAGATGTTCGACGCCGCCGCGCTGCTGGCCCACCAGCCCGCGCCTGCGGTGCGGGAGGATGGCCGCCATCACGTGGCCTTAGTCTCCAACGCCAGCGGCCCCGGCACCCTGGCCGTCGAGGCCCTGCGAACCACGGGCCTCGAGGTCACCCACCACGACCTGGGCTCGGTGGCCGGACCCGAGGAGTTCGGCCAGACCGCCCGCCAGGTGCTGCAAGACCCACAGTACGACAGCGCCGTGGCCCTCTTCGTGCCCATGGGCTTCTCCGAGCCGCTCGCGGTGGCCGAAGCCCTGCGCCAGGCCCTGCTCGAAGCCCGCCAGGCCGGCAGCGCCAAGACTGTGCTGGCCTGCTTCATGACCGCCAGCCGGGTGCTCTTCCGGGTGGGCAAGGAGCAGGTGCCGGTGTACCGATTTCCCGAGTCGGCGGCGCGAGCCCTGGGCCTCACGGTGGCCTATGCCCGCTGGAAGAGCCGCCCCACCGGCGAGTTCCCCGACTTCGGGCCCGACCTCGAAGCCGCCCGCGCCCTGTTGCAGGGCCGCCAGGGAGAACTCACGGCGGAAGAAACCCAGCGCCTGCTGGAGCTTTTCGCCATCCCCCAGGCCCCCCAGGCCGAAGGGCTGGCGCTGGAGCTCGAGGTGCGCCACGACGAGCTTTTCGGGCCGGTGATCTCCCTGAGCCTGAGCGATTTGCCGCTGGGACCACAACTGCTGGCCGTGCGCATCACCCCCCTCTCCGACCAGGACGCCTCGGAGATGCTGCGGGCGCTGGAGGGCAAGGCTGACGTGGCCGCTTTGCAGGAGTTGCTGCTGCGGGTCTCGCAGATGGTCGAGGAGCTGCCCGCCTTGCACGGGGTCGGGCTCGAGCTCAGGGCCGGCCTCGAGGGTTACCGCGTCACCCGGGCGAAGGTCGAACTCCAACCGCTATCCTGAAGCCGTGCGGCTCTTCGTCACCGGGGGCACGGGCTACCTGGGCCAGGAGCTGGTGCGGCAGGCGCTGGCCCTTGGCTGGGAGGTGGCGGCCAGCCACCACACCCGGCCTCCCCTGCCCTACCCGGCCACCTGGGTCCGGCTCGACCTGCGCGACGCGGAGGCGACGCGGGCAGCGCTGGAGTCTTTGCGCCCGGACGCCGTGATCAACACCGCTTACGCGCAGTCCGGCCCCGATCTCTGGCCGCTGAGCGCCCAGGCCCCCGGCCATCTAGCGGCAGTGACCCATCGCCTGAGCGCCCGGCTGATCCAGCTATCCACCGACCTGGTCTTCGACGGGCAGGCAGGCCGCCCCTACCGCGAGGACGACCCACCCAACCCCTTGAGCGACTACGGCCGGGCCAAGCTAGAGGCCGAGCAGCAGGTGCTCGAGCGCGAGGGCAGCCTGGTGGTGCGCACCTCGCTGATCTACGGCCTGCGCCCCGAGCCCCCCGACAAGCACACCCTCTTCGCCCTGCGCCTGCTGCGCGGCGAGGCCCAAGGGGTGCTGTTCCATGACGAGTTTCGCAGCCCTGTAGCGGTGGAAGACCTCGCCGCAGCCCTGCTCGAGCTGGCCCAGTACCCCAGGGAGGGCGTCCTGCACGTGGCTGGTCCCGAGGTGCTGAGCCGGCTCGAGTTCGGTCGCCTGCTGCTCGAGGCCCGAGGCCTCGACCCCGCTTCCCTGCCCTCAGGCTCCGTCCTCGACTTTCCCGGCCCCAGGGCCCGCAACACCGCCCTCGATTGCACCCTGGCCCGAAGCCTGCTGCATACGCGGCTGCGCGGCGTGCGCGAGGCGCTGGCTCTGCGGACGTGAGGCCGATGCGGTAAGCTCAGGCCCATGAAACTCGGCATCGACTTCGGCCTGACCAACACCGACGCGGTGCTGGTCGAAGGGGAGCGCATGGTGCGCCGCTGGACCCTGCGCCACACCGGGCCTGCGCGGCTGGAAGTGCTCCAGCAAGTCCTGGCCGCACAAAACCTCGAGCCCTCCCGGCTCTCGGCCATCGCCACCACCGGCGGCCTGCACCGCAACCTGCCCGACTATGTCGAGGGGGTCCGGGTGCACAAGGTCGGCGAGGCCGAGGCCATCGGGCGGGGAGGGCTGGCGCTGGCCCAGTTGGGGCAGGCCCTGGTGGTCTCGGCAGGCACCGGCACCGCCATGATCGCCGCCCGCGACGGGAAGTTCGAGCACGTCACCGGCAGCGCGGTCGGGGGTGGCACGCTGCTGGGCCTCTCCCGGCTGCTCATCGGCACTGCCGACCCGCTCGAGGTCGCCCGCCTGGCCGGGGCCGGCGACTCCGGTGGCGTGGACTCCACCCTGGCCGACGCCATTGGTGGAGGAATCGGGCACCTACCGGCTTCAGCCACCGCCGTGAACTTCGGCAGGGTGGCCGAGCTGGAGCACCCCCCCAGCCGGGAGGACATTGCCGCCGGGCTCTTCACCATCGTGGGGCAGGTGATCGGGGTGATCGCGCTCAACGCGGCCAGGGCCACTGGGCTCGAGCACATCGTGATCGTGGGCCACCTACCCGACCTCGAGCCCTTGCGGCAGGCCCTGGAGCGGGTCTGGCAGTTCTACCTGGTCGAACCCCGGCCCCTCATCCCCCCTCATGGCGGCTGGGCCACCGCGCTGGGAGCAGCCCTGAGCGCCGGCGAGACTCGAGGGTGAGGCATGGAAGTCATCACCAGCACCGCCAACCCCCGCATCAAGGCCCTATCGCGGCTGCTGGAGCGCAAGGAGCGTGAGCGGGAGGGCAGGTTTCTGATCGAAGGAGCCCGCGAGATCGAGCGGGCCATGCGGGCGGGCGTGGAGCTCGAGCTGATCCTGGTGCGCGATGGCCCGCTGCACCCCGACGAGGAAGCGCTCTACCGCACCCTGGCCCGCGCCGAGGGCCTCAGGGGCCTCGCCCTGGCCGAGGCCCCGCTCAAGAAGCTCTCCAGCCGCGAGAACCCCGCCGGCCTCATTGCCGTAGCCCGCCTGCCGCGCCGCTCCCTGGCCGACCTCACCCTCCCACCCGACCCCCTGGTGCTCGTGGGTGTGGGGCTGGAAAAACCGGGCAACCTCGGAGCCATCCTCCGCTGCGCCGATGCCGCCGGCGCCCACGCGGTGATCGCGGTGGGGGGCGTGGACCTCTACGGCCCGCAGGTGATCCGCAACAGCACCGGGGTGGTGTTCGGCCTACCCACGGTGGCCGCCCCGGAAGGCGAGGTGCTGGCCTGGTTGAAGGCTCGAGGCCTCGTCCTCGTCGCCGCCACCCCCCACGCCCAGCGGCTGTACTGGGACGTGGACCTGCGCGGCCCGGTGGCCATCGCCGTAGGCCCCGAGCACGAAGGCCTGGGTCCCCAGTGGCTCGAGGCCGCCCAGCTCGCCGTGCGCATACCCATGCAGGGCCAGGCCGACAGCCTCAACGTGTCGGTATCGGCAGCCCTGCTGCTTTACGAAGCCCTGCGCCAGCGGCGGGGCCGCGGTATGTGAATATCCATACATTCACAAACTTGACTATCTCACACTCAAGTTCATAGCCTTGACCCTTGACAAGCGGCTGATCCAAAGCTAATACTGTGATCTCGGGTTGACACTCTAAACCCATAACTGTCAAAGGAGGAATCATGGCGACCAAAACCGCACTCAAGCCTCTGGGCGACCGTGTTGTGGTCCAGCGCATCGAAGAACAGGCCACCACCAAGGGCGGCATCCTGCTCCCTGACACCGCCAAGGAAAAGCCCCAGAAGGGCAAGGTGATCGCCGTGGGCTCGGGCCGCGTGCTGGACAACGGCACCAAGGTGCCCCTGGAGGTTAAGGAAGGCGACACCGTGGTTTTCGCCAAGTACGGTGGCACCGAGATCGAGATCGACGGCGAGGAGTACATCATCCTCTCCGAGCGCGACCTGCTGGCTGTGATCTAAACCGTCGAGGTCAAGGGGCCAGAACCGAGAGCCAAAGACAACAGAGCTAGCTCTTGACACCTGACCCAGACGCTGTTCGACACGACTGAAAGGAGCTTTGATATGGCTAAAATGCTTGTTTTCGACGAGGCTGCCCGCCGCGCCCTCGAGCGCGGGGCTAACACCGTGGCTAACGCCGTGAAAGTGACCCTGGGCCCCCGTGGCCGCAACGTGGTGCTGGAGAAGAAGTTTGGCTCCCCCACCATCACCAAAGACGGCGTGTCCGTAGCCAAGGAAATCGAGCTCGAAGACCACCTGGAAAACATCGGGGCCAAGCTCCTCATCGAGATCGCCTCCAAGACCAACGACATCACCGGTGACGGCACCACCACCGCCACCGTGCTGGGCCAGGCCATCGTGCGCGAGGGTCTGAGGAACGTGGCTGCCGGAGCCAACCCGCTGGCCCTGCAGCGCGGCATCAACAAGGCCGTGGACGTGGCGGTCAAGGCCATTCGGGAGATGGCTGAACCGGTCAACGACCGCAAGGCCATTTTCGAGGTAGCCGCCGTGTCGGCCAACAACGACGAAGAGATCGGCAACCTCATCGCCGATGCCATGGAGAAAGTGGGCCGCGACGGCGTGATCACCGTCGAGGAGTCCAAGAGCCTCGACACCGAGCTGGACTTCGTGGAGGGGTACCAGTTCGACAAGGGCTACATCTCGCCCTACTTCGTCAACAACCCCGACACCATGGAGGCCAGCCTCGATGATCCTTACATCCTGATCACCGAGAAGAAGATCACCAACGTGCGCGAGCTGCTGCCCGTGCTCGAGCAGGTGGCCCAGACCGGCAAGCCCCTGCTGGTCATCGCCGAGGACGTCGAGGGCGAGGCCCTGGCTACGCTGGTGGTCAACAAGCTGCGTGGCACCCTCAACGTCGCTGCCGTGAAGGCTCCGGGCTTCGGTGACCGCCGCAAGGAGATGCTCAAGGACCTCGCCGCGGTGACCGGCGGCACGGTGATCTCCGAGGAGCTGGGCTTCAAGCTCGAGAACGCCACCCTCTCCATGCTGGGCCGCGCTGAGCGCGTGCGCATCACCAAGGACGAGACCACCGTGGTGGGCGGCAAGGGCAAGAAGGAAGACATCGACGCCCGAATCAACGGCATCAAGAAGGAGCTCGAGACCTCCGACAGCGAGTACGCCAAGGAGAAGCTCCAGGAGCGCCTGGCCAAGCTGGCCGGTGGCGTGGCGGTCATCCGCGTTGGTGCGGCTACCGAGACCGAGCTGAAGGAGAAGAAGCACCGCTACGAGGACGCCCTCTCCACCGCCCGCGCCGCCGTGGAGGAAGGCATCGTGCCCGGTGGCGGTGTGGCCCTGCTGCGTACCGTGCCCGCTGTGAAGAAGCTGCTCGAGCAGCTCGAGGGCGATGAGGCCACCGGCGCCAAGATCGTGCTGCGGGCCCTGGAAGAACCCGCTCGCCAGATCGCGGCCAACGCCGGCTACGAGGGCAGCGTGGTGGTCAACCAACTCCTCAGCAAGAACGAGAAGAACTACGGCTTCAACGCCGCTACCGGCGAGTACGGCGACATGATGGCCTACGGCATCGTCGACCCCGCCAAGGTCACCCGTACCGCCCTGCAGAACGCCGCTTCCATCGGCTCGCTGATCCTCACCACCGAGGCCGTGGTGGCCGAGAAGCCCGAAGAGAAGAAAGCCCCCGCTGCCCCCGCCGGCGGCATGGGCGGCGACATGGACTTCTAAAAAACCTCACCGTCCGGCCCCCTCTTCTCCTGTGGAGAAGAGGGGGTACGATGTTAACGCAGGTGTAACGTCACGGTTCGTACGATAAATGCGCCTCGGTTGTAGGGAGCAGCGTGCGCCAGGAAATCATCACCCAGCTCAGGCGGCACCTCAAGGCCGTGCTCTCCAGACGTCCAGGTCGGGCGTTGTGGTTGTGGGGTGAGCCTGGGGTGGGCAAGACCTTCACTGCCCAGACCCTGCTGCGAGAAACTTCCTGCAAGAGCCTGAGCCTGCACGCTACCCTCCCCGACAGGGCCTTGGTCCTCTCCCTCCCCCGGCCTCCCAGGCGGCCTGCCTGGAGCGAGGCCCAGCGCCAGCGGCTCATGCACAGCCAGTACGTGCCGCTAGCGACCCTGGTGGACACCCTGGCGGCCACCATGAGCGCCCTGGCCCCTTTCGTGCTTCACCTCGAGGACCTCCACGAGGCCAGCCCCGAGCGCCTCGAGCTGGTTCAAAAGCTCGCTCAGGTCGTCCTGCGCTTGCGGGGGGTCGGGCTTGTGGTCACCAGCCGCAGCGAACCCCTCGAGCCTTTCAAAGGGTATCGCCTCGAGCCTTTGAGCCAGGCGGAGTCGGACCAGTTGCTCCGGGCCGAAGCCGCACATGAGCTGCCCCAGGAGGGCCTGGAGTGGGTCTTTTCCCGTGCGAAGGGGAACCCCCTCTTCACACTGGAGTTCTGGCGTTACCTCTCCCGGCAGGGCTACTTCTGGTCGGATGGCCGACACTGGCACTGGAGAAAACCCTCGGATGACTTCGTTCCCGTGAGCGTGGAGGCGCTAATTGGCCGGGTACTCTCCGACCTTGTCGAGGCTCCGGACCTGCAAGCCGCCCTGGAAGCACGGGCCATACTACCCAGCAGGCTCCATGACGACGCTTTTGAGGCGCTGTGGTCCAGGGTGGCAGATGTGGATAGCCAAACCCTGAGCCATATCCAGCGACTTCTAAACCAAAAGGGGGTCTTGCAGCAGGGTCGCTTTGCCCATCCGCTGATTCAGGAAGTGCTTCAGCGAGAGATTCCCGCTTGGCGCAAACAAGCCTACGCCCGCCGGGCCCTGGTGGCGCTGGCCGGGCAACCTGAAGAGGCGGCCTGCTTCATCGAAATGGCCCACCTGGAACCCGAGGAAGCCCTCGGCTTGCTCGAGGCCGCCGCGCAAAGCGCAGAAGCCAGGGGGAACAGGCCGGGCCAGGCCAGGTGGCTGGCCGAGGCCGTGAAGTATAGCAGCAGCCTCGAGCAAGCCGGGCGAGCGTTCGAAGCCGCCCAGCTTCTCAAGGCCATGAATCCCACTCGAGCCATTCAGATGGCCGAAATCGCGGCTTCCGCCACCTTGCCCAACCCAGAGGCAGTCCTGCTGCTGGCCGAGTTGCTGGCGGTACAGGGGCACATCCGCGAAGCCGAGGCCTCACTGCGGCGGCTTCCTCGATCAGAGGACGGCGCGCTTCGCTGGTGGGAGACCCAAATCTACGTCCTAGGCCAGGGTGGCCGGTGGCAACAGGCCATCGAGCTGTGGAACCAGCAGCCTGGCTATCAGGCCAGGGCCAGGCCCCGAATCCGCCTCGAGGTAGGGTCCTGCCTGGCCTTCTTGAACAAGCTCGACGAAGCCCAGCACATCCTGGAGGAACTGCCTAGCCTCCATTCGCTACCCCCAGCCATTCAACTCGCGGTGCTCAACCTCCAAGGGCAGATCCAGACCTATCGAGGCTGCCATGCCCAGGCGCTGAAAAGCGAGGAGCGCTTCATCGCCTTGGCCAAATCCATGGGCTCAGCACAAGCCGCCATCTCAGGTCTGATCAATCACGCCAGTACCCATAGCGCTTTGGGGCTGCGCAGCCAGGCCAAAGCCTGCTTGCAAGAGGCCAGAATCCTCTCCCTGCAGTCTGGTGAAACCATGCGCCACGCAGTAGTGCAGCTGCGGCTAGCCGACATGCTGGCCGACGAGGGCGAATTCGAGCAGGCCGAAGCCCTGCTGTTGGAAGCGCAGGGCTTGCTATACCAGCACCATCAGGTTCAGTGGCAGGCCGAGAGCCACCTCAAGCTGGCTCGCCTCTACCTGACCTGGCAGCCGCCGCACGGCCCCATCCTGGCGCTCAAGCATGCCCAGTCCGCGCTCAGACTGGCTCGAGCCAGCCGCGACGTGAAGTTCCTGGCCTCGAGTCTGGCCTACCTGAGCCGCGCCCACAGCCAGGCTGGCAACCCTGCGGCAGCGTTGGAGGTCGCTCAGGAATGCCTGGCCTTGTGCACCGGCGAGGGCATAAAACAGGCCGATGCCTACTTTGCCTATGGCCTGGCCCTGGAGGCCAATGGGCGTCTGGCCGAAGCCCTCGAGGCCATCCGGGCTGCTTCCGCCCAGCAGCACGAGCGCAAACTGGCCGAACGCTTTGCCCTCGAAGCCGACCGTATCTCCGCCAATCTGGAGGACGCGCGCAAACGCTACGAGTGGTTCGTCTCCCAGGGGTTGCTGGGGCTGGCCAGGCTGGCTTCGCGCTACTTCCCAGTGCTGGCCGGCCCGTCCCAAGCACGGCACGAAAGCCCTCTCCAAAGTGGGCTCTGCCTCAAAGTGCTGGGTCCGGTGGAGTTGGAGCAGGGTGGCCAGCCCATCACCTACCGAGGCAAGAAGCGCCTGGAGCTGCTGTGCTACTTGCTCGAGGCCCGCATCGCCGGAAGGGCCGAGGTGAGCGGGCTCGAGCTAGCGGACGCACTCTACCCCGCAGCCGAGGAGGTCAGGGCCAGGGCCACGCTCAAGCAACAGGTTCACCTCATCCGCATGACCCTGGGCCCCGAAGCCATCCAGAGCACCCCGAGCGGCTATGCCCTCGGAGCCATCCGCTCCGATGCCGAGGAGTTCTTGCAGAGGGGGGATGCTCGCTTGTGGCGCGGGCCCTACCTCGAGCACCTCTGTGAAGGCTGGCACGGCGGCGTGCGCGAGGCCCTGACCCAGGCCCTGTACGCCGAGGCCGGAGCCCTGCTGGAAAGTGAGCCCAAAGAGGCCTCCCGGCTAGCCCAGATCCTGCTGGCGATGGAACCCTACGACACCGGCTTCTTGCAACTCAGCCTGCAAGCCGTCCGGCGCTGCGGAAGCCCCAAGGCCGCCACCCGGCTGTACAAAGAGGCCCAGGAGCGCTTTTTGGAAGTGGGCGAGGTCTTACCGGGGCTCGAGGCTTTCCTCCAGACAGCCCCTCCAGCCTGAGCCATGGTCGCCAATAGCCAATAGTCGATAGTCAAAAGCCAAAGACGAGAGGCTTGTAGCTCACGGGGAGGAGTCCTCCCCGCAAGCAGCTCGCCTTATCCCTCCTTGCCCCCTTGTTTAAGGGAACAAGCATTTAGCGTCTTGCGTACGACGTACGGCCCCATAGGCATCGACCATCGACGCATTTTTGACCGACTTTTGACCAGGCCTCCCCCAGACTAGACCCCGAGGTGAACCGGGGTTTGGAGGAATGCAGGGGAAGGAGAGCGGCCATGGATAAGCCGGTTTCGTCAGGTGAAGTCAGCCACGGCTTTGCGGCGGATTGGTTGGGCATCTATGGGGGGCAGATAGGCGGGGTGGACTGCACCCTCGAGCTGAAACTGGATCCGCAAGGAAAGCTGCACGGGTACTTCAACAGCGGAGATGAGCGCCTGGAGGTGCGCGGGGTCACCCCTGAGCACGGCGGAGCCATCCGAGGGCTTCTGCAGGAGCCCGGCGAGCCCGCCGCCATCGCCATCTTCCGGGCCTCGCTCGAGGGCCGGGGCCTGCTGCTAGAGATGGACGTGCCCGACCCCGATGAGCGGGACTTCTCGGGGGCCGAGCGGGTCTGGCTGGTCCGCCTCGGGGCCCTCTCCGCCGGTTCAACCTGAGGGAGAATTGCATGAAGCTCAGACCCATTTTCGTGCTGCTGGCCCTGGCCGCCTGCCAGAGCGCCGATACCATCCCGCCCACCATCGCCTCGAGCCTTCCCGCCAACGGGGCAACCGGTGTGGCCCTCGACGCCAAGCTGGTACTCACCTTCTCCGAGGCCATCAAACCCGAGACGCTGGGTGTGACATCCAGCCCGGCCATCACGCTGGGTCCGGTCACCTGGAACGATGCGAAAACGGCTGTGTTCAGCCCACCCGGTGGCTGGCAGGCTGCAACCAGCTACAACCTCGACATCGAGGCCAAAGACCTGGCCGCAAACGCGCTCTCAGGGAACAAGACCATCACCTTCCAGACCGTTCCCCCTCTGGACAGCACCCCCCCAGCCACCCCCACCGGGGTCAAGGCTACGGCGGGCGACGGTGAGTTCTTCGTGGAGTGGAACCCCAACCTCGAGCCCGACCTAGCCGGCTACACCCTCTACGTGGGCACCGCCGCCGACGCACTGCTGCCCATCCTGTTCGTCGAAAAGCCGGCCACCCTGGCCAAGGTGACGGGGCTCGAGAACGGCAAGACCTATTTTTACGCGCTAGACGCACAGGACACCAGCGGCAACCGCTCGGCGAAATCCAGCGTCGCCTCAGTGGCCCCCAAAGACATGGTGCCCCCCACCCTGCTCTCCTCGGAGCCGGCCAACGGAGCCACTGGCTTAGCCTTCGTGCCCCTCCTGCGCTTCACCTTCTCCGAGCCGATGGACAAAAACTCCGTGGAGATCGGGATGTGCGTGAGCACCGACCCCCCCGCAAGCGCGAGCTGCGACGCGCCGGTGGCAGTGAATTTCGGCACCCCCACCTGGAGCGAGAACGACACCCAGGTGCAGTTCACCCCCACCGACCAGCTCCAAAGCGGCAAGACCCACGTGCTGGTGATCTCGGCCAAGGACAAGGGGGGCAACCCCCTCTCCGGGCCGAACAAGGTGGCTTTCTCGCTGCAGGCCACGCCAGATACCACCCCACCCAAGGTGACCTCTACAGCTGCGCTTATTTCTCCGGAAACCCACCGTGGCCGCATCGTGTTGGAATTCAGCGAGGCCATGGACCAGCAGTCGGTGCAGGCTGCATTCCTCAGCCAGCCTGCCCTGGCGTGCAGCTGGGTCTGGGATGGGAACGTAGCCACCTGCAATACCACCTTCCAGCAGTTCACCACCTACACCATCACCCTCGGAAGCGGGGCTAAGGACACCGCGGGCAACGCGCTGGCCGCACCCCATCAGTTCAGCTTCGCCACCGGCAACTTCAACCCGCGCCTCAAGAACGTCAGCCCCCGCGACGGCGCGTTCAATGTCTCGGTCACCGCCCCCATCACCTTCACCTTCACCGAGGCCATGGACCAAGACAGCGTGCAGGGAGCGCTGGAGGTCAAAGTGGGGGGCAGCAGTGTTTCGGGGACCCTCAGCTGGAGTTCCGACAGCACCCAGGTGACCTTTACTCCCAGCGCTGCCTACGGCTACGGCAAGACCGTCACCTGGAAGATCAGCACCGCCGCGCGGGAGCAATCCGCCGGTCGGGTTATCGGGCTGCCTCTTCCTGAAGAGGTCAGCGGCTCATTCGTGACCGAGATGGTTATCGGTCGCTAGATCTTGTCTAAGGAGAAACGATGATGCATAAGCCTTTTCTGACAATTTTGATCGTGGTCATCGCGTCGGCCTGCCAGCAACCACCCCCGCAGCTTCCCCCACCCACCGTCAGCGTGGACCCCACCGTGAGGCCCAGCGTGCCGACGCTGCCCGGCCTCGAGGACGGCGTGCCCCGCCCCCTGGCGAGCATCCGCGACGCCAAGGGCAACCAGGCCGACTTCGTGGAGAACGAGTTGGTCATCGCCACCGACGACAGCGCCGCCCTGGGCGCCTTCCTCGCCCGCTGGCAGGGGAGCGTCCTGAAGACCTTTGACCCCGCCACCGCGGGCTTGAGTGGGGTGAGCAAACAGTATTTGGTGCGCGTGCGCGCCGACACCGCCGACACCTCCAAGCTCTCGGCCAACCTGCGTGCTCTGGACAAGGACAGCCGGGGGGCGCTCTTGGTCTCGAGCGCCGCCGCCCACAAGCTGCTGGCCGCTGCCGCTCAGGAGCAGGTCGGCGGACTCGCCATCGGGGTGAACTGGGTCAGCAAGGGAGACCTTTTTACCGATAAGGCCACGGCGGAGGCCCCCGCCGGGGACAGCATCAGTGGCACCGCCTACACCATCAACGCCTTCAACTGGCCGCACCTGAAAATCGGCGGCACCCAGGACATCGGGGTGGCCGAGGCCTGGCGGGCGCTGGAGCTGGCTGGAAAGCTGGGCAACAAGGTCAAGATCGCCATTCTGGACATGGGTTTCCAGCCCAACAACGACTTTCCCTCTGGCTGGATAGCCCTCTCCAACGTGCCCTTGGTCAATCCCATCGGAACCGAGAATCTGCTCTCCTGCTCGGGCGGGAACCCCTGCCCCTGGCACGGCACGGCGGTGGCCCATGCCGCCGCAGGTCTGCCGGATAACAGCTACGGGGCCGCCGGTTCCGCCGGGCCGGTGGCCGATTTGGTGCTGGTGTTTACCTCCTACGACTACTTCACCGTGATCGGAGCCCTTACCCAGGCCCGTATCGCCGGGGCCAGGATCATCAACATGAGCTTCAGCGCGCCGGTCCCGGCGGCGCTGGCCTGGACGGCGCTGCCCCTCGAGGCCGCCACCCGCGCCATCCGGCTCAGCGGAGCCCTACTCTTCGCCTCGGCGGGCAACGACGGCAAGAACGTCGAGGCCGAGGATTGCTTCATCGTCTGTTGGGAGGAGACCTGGTGGGTCCCCTGCGAGAGCGGTGGGGTGATCTGCGTGGGTGGGCTGGCCTGGGACTCCAAGAACCGCGCCTCCGGCTCCAACTACAGCTCCGATGATGGCGGTGACAGCGACCAGGACGTGGAGATCTTCGCGCCCTTCACCCTTTGGGTGGGCCCCGACCCGGACAACCCCGCCAATTACGCCAGAAAAATCAGCGGCACCAGCTTCTCCTCGCCCTTCGCCGCCGGGGTTGCGGCCCTGATCTGGGCGGCCAAGCCCTCCTTGAGCGCGGGCGAGGTCGAGGACATCCTGAAGGACACGGCCCACACCAGCCCCGATCCCAAAGTCAAGAAGTACGTCAACGCCCTGGCCGCGGTGCAGCAGGTTCTGGGAAACATCCCGCCCAACGTGCAGATCATCTCCCCCAGCGGGGGGAGTGTGCAGGTAGGGATGGAATCGAGGCTCGAGGCCGCCGTCACCGATTTTGAAGATCCCTTCCCCTGCTGCACCGTCACCTGGAGTTCGAGCGTGGAGGGCTCTTTAGGCAGTGGGCGGACCGTCGATTACACCTTCACCACCTTGGGCCCCCGCACCATTACCGCCACCGCCACCGATAGCGGCGGGGCCACTTCGTCAGTCAGCGTCAGCGTCAACGTGGTCAACACCCCGCCCACCGTCGCCATCAGCTCCCCCTATAGCGGACAACAGTTCTTCCGGGGCGTGAACTACACCCTGCGCGGGGTGAGCTACGATCCCAACGAGCCCGGCTACCAGCTCGCCTGTTCCAGCATGGTCTGGAAAGACGGAAGCACCACCCTGGGCACAGGCTGTGACCTTTCGGTGGGCTTCGCCTCCAATGGCGACCGCACCCTCACCCTCACCGGCACCGACTCCCACGGCGGCAGCGGCAGCGCCTCCGTGAACATCAGCGTGATTGACCCGCCCGCCAACCTGCCGCCCGTGGTTAACATCACCAGCCCCCAGAACGGCATCACCATCGGGCCCGACCAGGTGGTCAAGCTCTCCGGGAGCGCCAGCGATCCCGAGGGCGGGGCGGTCACGCTGACCTGGGACGTGACCACGGGCTACGACCCGAATACCGGGCAGGGCACCAACACCTACCCCGTCACCCCCGCGCCCAATGGCGACTGGAAGCCCACCGACAGCATCCCCTACAACACCTGCGAGGTCAGCGACACCCTGCGCCTGCGGCTCAAGGCCAAAGACCCGCAGAACAACGAGGGCTCCGACTTCATCGTCATCAAGGTGCTGCGGATTTGCTGAAAGGGGTGATATTCGACGTGTGAGAGGCATCTGTGAGGTTTTAGGAATCTGGGTTGCTTGAAAGAAGGGATCGACGATGAAAAGGAAATGGATAGCGGTCTTACTGGGAATGGTCCTGGTCGCGGGGTTGATCCTCGCCCAGACCCAGAGCTACACCTTCGAGTTCAGCGAGGAGGTCAAGAAGGCTGAGCAGCGGCAGGGGTTTAACAATCGAGTGATGATCAAGACCCCTACCTTCTCCGTCAGCGCCTTTGCAGTCAAGGACGAGATCAAGCTGCACAGGCATCCGGATGGAGATCACGTGCTCTACATCGTCAGCGGTCGCGGGACGCTAGTCCACGGAGAGATGACCATCCCCCTCAAAGGGGGCATAGTTGTCCACATCCCCAAGGGTATAACGCACAGCATCAAGGCCGGGGGCGAGGAACTCACCTTCGTAGACTTCGCCCAGCCGCCCTTCGATCCGGGCAAGACGGAGTGGGTCAACCGGTAAAGTAGCCTGTTCGCCAGAGTACAAAGCTACTGCAGGCTCAGCGAAGGGATTTCTCCTCCCAGGCGGCCAGGGCCTCGAGCGCGGGCTCGAGGCCCCGGCCACGCTCGGTGAGGGCATAGTCCACACGGGGTGGAACCTCGTTGTACTCGGTGCGGCTGATCAAGCGCAGCTCCTCGAGTTCTTTCAGGCGCAAGGAGAGGGTGCGGGGAGGGAGGTTGGTGAGCTGTTGCAATACGCCAAAGCGCAATGGGCCGTTCTGCAAACTGCGCAGGATGGTGAAAACCCCCTTGTGCCCCATCAGCTCGAGCAGTTGCTCCACAGGGCGCTCGGCAGATTTTAGCATGAGATCAAGCTACACCCGCTACGCTTCAACTGTTGTACGAATCCCTACAAAGCGTAGGAAGTTATAAAATGAGTGAAGCAGGAGCAATCTGAACCAGGATCAGGCAACCGGTTCCTTGAGGAATCGCCTGCTCCAACGGTCGATGGCTTCGACCACCTCCTGAAGGGCCTGACCGGCCTCGGTCAGGGCGTAGCTGGTGCGGGGGGGCATGGTGGAGTGGACGGTCTTCTCGAGGATGCCCAGCCCTACCAGCTTCTCCACCCGCTGGGCCAGGGTCGCCGGGTTACACCCGCCCACCGCCCGCGAGAGCTCGTTGAAACCCTTGGGGCCATCGAGGAGGTTGCGGATGATGTGCAGGGTCCACTTCTCCTGCAAGATGTTGATCGCCTCGTGCACAGGGCAAAAGGCGTGATCGCCGTGATCGTGAGATAGGTTGGCCATAGTCGATTTAGCATAACACACTTTGCTTTGTTGATCCAATCGCTTGACAAATCATAGCACTCTACATTACGATCCGGTTCAGGCGATGAAGCATACGATTCGCCGGTACGAGGAGAACGAATATGCAATGGAACCTGGATCCCAGCCACACCACCGTAGCTTTTGCCATCAAGCACATGGGCATCTTCACCGTCCGCGGCCAGTTCAAGCAAGTGCGCGGCAGCGTCGAGGCCGATGAGCAGGGCCGGCCCAGCCACATCGACGCGGTCATTGACGCCAGCAGCATCGAGACTGGCGATCCCCAGCGCGACGGGCACCTGCGCGCCGCCGACTTCTTCAACGCCGAGCAGTACCCCGAGATCCGCTTCACCAGCACGACGATCGAAGCGCTGGGCTCCAACCGCTACCGCATCCTGGGCGACCTCACCATCCGCGACGTGACCAAGCCGGTGACCCTCGAGGCCGAAGTTACCCCCGTCGTGAAGGATCCGTGGGGCCTGACCCGCGTGGGCGCCAGCGCCGAGGGCAAGCTCAACCGCAAGGACTGGGGCCTGACCTGGAACCAGGTGCTCGAGATGGGCCATCTGCTCGTAGGCGAGGAGGTCAAGTTCAACATCGAGGTCGAGGCGGTAGTTCCCGCTGCGGTTCAGGCCAGCTAATAATTCTTCCCCGCATTCATACACGAGCCTCTCAGCGTGCTGGGAGGCCATTGTGTTTCTGGCCGAACGTTGGGCTCATTTGGCTGTGTATGGTGAATCCTAGGAGCCTGCCCAAATGAAATATCTCACCCGCCTTCAACTGGGATTGTCGCTGGTAGGACTGCTGCTGGGAAGCCAGGAAAGCCGCGCCGCCGATGCTGTCCCCAGCTATCGCAACACTTTCCTGATGGGGGTCTTCGCCAGCACGGTAGCGCTGGACGGAGCCACCGGCATGAAGCGCATGGCGCAGATGCTGGGGGCGCGCAAGATGAACGCGGCCATCGTGCAGATGCACAGCAAGGACAAAGAGCTCTTCCGCGTGGCCGAAGGGGCCGGCATCAAGCTGCTCTTCGCCCCGGCTTACGAGCTCGACCGTAGCTGGTGGGGAGATGGCGAAAAGACCTTCCCCGACACCCCGGAGCAGGCCCGCAAGGCCGCAGAGGAAATCGTGGGCGCAGTGAAAGGCGAAAAAAGCCTGCTGGGATACGTGCTCTACGACGAGCCAGGGCCCGAACTCATAAGCCGGGTGTGCAGGATCACCCAGGCCTTCCAGCAAGCCGACCCCGAGCGGGCGGTGACGGGTGTGTTCATCGGCACCGATCCAGGGCGACAGCGGCTAGTGCGCGAGTGTCAGCCCAGCGTGGTGCTCATCGACGTCTATCCCTTCACCCGCGAGAGCAAGCCCGGCGACTTCACCATGCGGGGCTTCTTCAGCAGCCTGGACTTCGTGGATTACATCCGCAGCTACAGCCGCTACCTCGAGGGCCGCCCCCTGTGGGTGCTGCTGCAGACCCACGGCACCGACTGGGAGGGCTACAAGCTGCGCGAGCCCAGCCGCGCCGAGCTGCGCGCGATGAACTGGATGGCCCTGGGCGAAGGCGCCGACGGCATCTTTTACTTCCACTGGTCGAGCTTCCAGACCTGGCGCGGCCTGGGCGACAACCCCCAGCTCCTCGAGGAGGTCGGGAACTTCTCCGAGCGCATCCAGCCCATCAAGGGGCTGCTGGCGGGGCTCGAGCGCGTCGAGGGTGAGTTCCTTGCCCACCCCACCGACCCCCACCACTACGTGAGCACCCTTCGCCGCGGCAACAACCCGGAAGAGTACGTGGTGGTGGTCAACCGCGACGTGCAGCGCAGCAGGGACATCGCCGTGATCTCCGCCAGAGCGGCGCGGCTGCGCGACCTCCTGAGCGGGCGGGTCTACGCGCTGGGCGAGGCCATCCGGCTAGGGCCGGGGGACGGGCGTATTTTCCGGGTAGTGCCGTAGGAGAGCGGATAGTCGATAGTCGATAGTCGATAGTCGATAGTCGATAGCCGATAGCCGATAGTCGATGGTCGATAGCTGATGGCTGAGAGCCAAACGCCGGACGCGCGTCGTACGTCCTACGTCGTACGTCAGACGCAAAACGCCAAACGCAAGACGCGAGACGCCCTGGCCCTCGACCCTCGACCCTTGGCCCTCGACAAACTATCGGCCACAGGCCACTGGCCTCTCGCTGACCGCTGAAGGCTGACACCCCCTCGAGAGCGTTCGCCACATTCCAATGGCCCTGCCCGGAGGCGGCATAGACTCAGGCATGGATCAGCGCCAGTATCCCGCCGAGGGAATCGTGGTGTACTACGCCCCGCGCCTGTGCATCCACGCTCAGGAGTGCGTGCGGGGCCTGCCGGAGGTGTTCAGGCGCGGGGAGCGGCCCTGGGTTCAGCCGCAGCACGCCACGCCCGACCGGATCGCCGAGGTGATCGGGCGCTGCCCTAGCGGGGCGCTCCAGTACGTGCGGCTGGACGGCGGGCCCGGCGAGGCCGTGCCGCAGGGGATCAGCCTGCGCTTCATCCCGAACGGGCCGGTGTATGTGCGGGGGGCCCTCGAGTTCAAGACCCCTGACGGGGAGGTGATTTTCCGCGGCACCCGCGCCGCGCTGTGCCGCTGCGGGGCCTCCAAGAACAAGCCCTTCTGCGACAACAGTCACCTCGAGACCGGCTTCGAGGCCGAGGGGGCAGCGCTCGAGGTGGGGCGCGATGGCTAGGGTGCTCGTCTACGGGACCGAGTGGTGCCCGCTGACGCTGGGGTTTCGCAAGTACCTCCAGCAGAGCGGCATCCCCTTCGAGCTGCACGACGTGGAGCGCGACCCCGAGGCCGAGCAGGCCGTGCGGGCCATGAACGGCGGCAAGCTCAAGTTCCCGATGGTGGCGGTGGGGGAACTCGAGGGCCACTGGAAACCCGGCGACGACGCCCGCACGCTGAAAAACCCGCGCCTGGCGGAGTTGCAGGAAGCCCTGCAGCGCTACGGCTTCACGATAAGCTGACCATCATGCTTGATTTTTTATAGCACTATATTTAACATCATTGGTGAGGTTGCACTCGAGGAGGACGTGCAATGGAAAACGTCACCGGAATTCACCACATCACCGCGATGGCGGGCGACCCCCAGAAGAACCTGGACTTCTACGCCGGGGTGCTGGGACTGCGCCTGGTCAAGCTCACCGTCAACTTCGACGACCCCGGCACCTACCACTTCTACTACGGCGACGGGCTGGGCCGGCCCGGCACCATCCTGACCTTCTTCCCCTGGCCGCAGGCCGCGCCCGGACGGGCGGGCGTGCATCAGGTGGGGGTGGTCTCCCTGGCGATCCCCCAAAGCTCGCTGGGCTACTGGCTGCACCGCTTGATGGAGAAGGGCGTGGCGTACAGCGGCCCCTTCGAGCGGGAAGGCGCTCAGGTCGTGGCGTTCAAGGACCCCGACGGGCTGCAGCTCGAGCTCGTCGCCACCCCCCACGCGCCCGAGGCCACCGCCTGGGAGGCGATGCCGGTCCCCGCCGAGCACGCGGTCCGGGGCGTCTACGCCGCGCAGATGTGGGTGCTCAGGGCCAGGCCGAGCGTGCGGACGCTCGAGGCCATGGGCTACCGCGTGAAGACGCAGCGTGAGAACGTCACCGTGATGGTGCCCGAGGGCGGGTTCGGCGCGGTGGAGGTGCGGGAGGCGGGAGGGTTCTTGGCCGCGCGGGACGGGGTGGGCACGGTTCATCACGTCGCCTTCCGCGTCCCCGACGACGCGGCCCAAATCGCGCTGCGCGAGAAGCTGCTGGGCCTGGGGCTGCGCGTGACCGAGGTGCGGGAGCGGCAGTACTTCCGCTCGGTCTACTTCCGCGAGCCCGGCGGCGTGCTCTTCGAGGTCGCCACCGACATCCCCGGCTTCACCGCCGACGAGCCCTTCGAGGCGCTGGGCAGCAGCCTCAAGCTGCCGCCGTGGCTCGAGGCCAGCCGTGCCCAGATCGAACTGGCCCTGCCCAAAATCGCCCACCCGGGCGCGGAGGTGCGGGCATGAGCGGGGTGAACGGCCTGCACCACGTCACCGCGATGGCCACCAAGGCCCAGCGCAACCTCGACTTCTACACCGGGGTTCTGGGGATGCGGCTGGTGAAGAAGAGCGTCAACCAGGACGACCCCGGCACCTACCACCTCTTCTACGCCGACGCCGAAGGGCGGCCCGGCACCGACCTCACCTTCTTCCCCTGGGAGAACCTGGCCGCCCCGCGCAAGGGCACCGGCCTAGCCGTCGAGGTGCAGCTCGCCGTGCCACAGGGCAGCTTGGAGTTCTGGGCCGAGCGTTTGCAGCGCTACGGGGTCAAGCTGGGCGAAGCCGAGGTGCGCTTCGGGGAGCGGGCCCTACCCTTCCAGGACCCCGACGGCCTCGAGCTGGCGTTGGTGGAAACCGGCCCCCGCCCCTTCACCCCCTGGGAGCACAGCCCCGTCCCCGAGGACAAGCAGGTCATGGGCCTGCACGGCGCGCGGCTGTGGGAGCGCGAGCTCTACCCCACCGCGCAATTCCTGAACCGGGCGCTGGGCTTCGAGCCCGCGGGCCAGGAGAAGGGCTGGAACCGCTTCGTAGTGAAGGGCGGTGGCTCGGGCAACTTCCTCGACATCAAGGAGCTGCCCAACCTGCCGCAGGGCCGCTGGGGCCGCGGCAGCATCCACCACCTGGCCTGGCGGGTGGACGACACCGCCCACGAGATGGCCGTGCGCGCCCGCATCGAGGCCGCCGGGATGCGGGCCACGCCGCAGATCGACCGCTTCTGGTTCAAGTCGGTCTACTTCAACGAGCCGGGCGGGGCGCTGTTCGAGCTCGCCACCGACGGCCCCGGCTTCGCCGTGGACGAGGAACCCGCCCGCCTGGGCGAGAAGCTGGTGCTTCCGCCGTGGCTCGAGCCCCAGCGTCCACGCATCGAGGCCGTCCTGCCTGAGCTGCGCCTGCCCACCGCCGAGGTGCAACCGTGACCGCCGAGTTGGGCTTCGTCCACCGCTTCGAGCCGGGCAGTTCACAAGCTACCCTGCTGTTGCTGCACGGCACCGGAGGCAACGAGCACGACCTCATCGGGCTGGCCCGCGAGCTCTCCCCCACCGCCAAGCTGCTCTCGCCCCGCGGGAAGGTGCTCGAGAACGGCGCTGCGCGCTTCTTCCGGCGGCTGGCGATGGGCGTGTTCGACGAGGCCGACCTCAAGGCCCAGGCCGCCGACCTCGCCCGTTTCGTGAAAGACGCCGCCGAGCGCTACGGCTTCGACCCTGGCCGGGTCTATGCCCTGGGCTACTCCAACGGGGCCAACATGGCCGCCGCGCTGATGCTGCTGCACCCCCAGGCACTGGCCGGGGGCGTGCTGCTGCGCCCGCTGCTCCCCCTCGAGCCCCCCACCCTCCCCAACCTCCAGGGCAAGGCGGCCTTCCTGGCCGCGGGCCGGCGCGACCCCTGGGCCCCAGGCGAGCGCGTCGAGGCCCTGGCGCGGCGGCTCGAGCAGGCCGGAGCCGAGGTCGAGCTGCGCTGGCAGAATGGCGGGCACGAACTGCACCCGGAGGAACTCGAGGCGGCTCAGGACTGGCTGGCACGACATTTGGCCTGATGCCGATGGTCGATAGCCATGAGGTCGTACGCAAAACGCCGAGCGCTGATGACCACGAGCCACAGACCCTCGACCTTCAACACCACACCACCCGCCTTCTGCCCTTCGTCGACGGCTTAGACAACCCCCACGATAGGCTACTGCCATGGAATTCGACTTCGCCCAACTCAAACCCCAGGAACGCTACAAGCTCCTGACCGCCCTGGTGGTGCCCCGGCCCATCGCCTGGGTCACCACCCTCAACCGCGACGGCTCGGTCAACGCCGCCCCCTTCAGCTTTTTCAACGCGATGGGCTCCGATCCCGGCTTGCTGGTGCTCTCGGTGGGCAACCACGAGCGAACCCGGCCCAAGGACACCGCCGCCAATATCAAGCGCAGGGGGTTCTTCGTGGTGCACATGGTCAGCGAGGCCCTGGCTCCGGCCATGAACCTCACCGCCACCGAGTTTCCCGAGGGCATGAGCGAGGTGGAGGCCGCGGGGCTCGAGCTCGCCCCATCCGTTCACGTCCCGGTGCCCCGCATCGCCCAGGCCCCGGCGGGCTTCGAGTGCAAGCTGCACAGCGTGCTCGAGATCGGGCACAACCGGCTGATCATCGGTGAGGTGCTCCAGGCCTTCGTGCACGATGAGTTCGTAGCCGACGCGCACAAGCTCCACATCAAAACCGAAGCCCTCCAGCTCATCGGGCGGATGCACGGGCGGGGCGGCTACACCCGCACCCGCGAGATCTTCGAGATGCCGCGCATCAGCCTCGAGGAGTGGCAGGCCAGGCAAATGGAGAAAACCCCATGAACCCCCAGACCCCCACCCTGGCCCTGACCGGGCTCACCCTGCGCGTGCGCGACCTCGAGCGACAACTGGCCTTCTACCGCGACCTGCTGGGGCTCGAGATCACCCACTCGGAAGGCAACCGCACCATCCTTTCTCCCGCCGGGCGGAAGTTCGCCCTCACCCTCGTCCACGAGCCCTCGGCTCCCCTGCGCCCACAGCCCACGCTGGGGCTGTACCACTTCGCCCTGCTGCTGCCCGAGCGCAAAGCGCTGGCCAGGGTTTTCCGGCGGCTGCTCGAGGCGCGCTACCCCAACTTCCAGGGCGCCTCCGACCACGGGGTCTCTGAAGCCCTGTACCTAGCCGACCCCGAGGGCAACGGCCTCGAGCTCTACCGCGACCGCCCCCGCGGGCAGTGGCCCTTCCAGGGCAGCAAGCTGGCGATGGTGACGAAGCGGCTGGACCTGGAAGACCTGCTCGCCGAAGCTCCGCCCGGTGCACAGCCGCAGGCTGTCCCGATAGGGGATCGACCCCACGGCACCCCCCTCGACCCCGAGACCACTCTAGGCCACATCCACCTGCACGTCGCCGACCTCGACGAGGCCGAGCACTTCTTCCGGCAGTTCGGCATGGAGGTCACGCAGGGCGACTACCCCGGCGCGCGCTTCCTGGCCGCCGACGGCTATCACCATCACGTCGGCATCAACCTCTGGGCCAGGGGTCGCACCGCTCCTGCGGAGTCCACGGGGTTGCTCGAGTACACCCTCTGGCTCGAGCCTGCGAAAAAAGAACGCCTCAGCAGCCTGACCCTGACCGATCCCAACGGGGCTCGAGTGCGGGTCGGTTGAACAGACGGCTGAGGGGTCCCATCCCTCCACCCCGAAGGCTCGAGGCAAAGGGCGAGCCGATGGCCGATGGCCACTCGCGTTTTGCGTTTGGCGTTTCGCGTACGAGGTACGCTCCCTAACTCGAGGGCCCCCCCTCCTCTTCCCAGCGGCCCAGTTCCTCCAGACGCCGGTAAACCTGGTCACGGTACTCGCCTAGCTCGAGTTCGTCGCGGTCTCCGCCCAGGCTCTCGTAGTCCAAGCAGGCTTCCACCAGCTCGTTGAACAGCTGGACGCAGGGGTCAGGGGCCGGAGCCTCGTCTTCCATGCGGCGCACCTCGTCATACTGCTCACCGTACTCGGCGGCTTCCTGCTCCACGCAGCGTCGGAACACCGAATAAGCCAGGTCCACGCGTTGACGAGCTTCGCTCAGGGGCATGGGTAACCTCCTGCTACATTCTGAGCCTAAACCCCCCTGCCGGGGCCTTTCCACGACCGATTGCACCTTTTCGGCTCCAGCAGAACCAAATTCCGGCATGACGCTACCTTTGGGCTGACCCTCGCAAGGTAGCATACGGCCATGTTGAGCCCTCGTCGCAAGACCCCCACCGTGTGGGTCGGCAAAGTTCCCCTAGGCGGCGATCACCCCGTCGCCGTGCAGTCCATGACCAACACCGCCACCGCCGACGTGGAGGCCACCGTCGGCCAAATCTGGGCGCTGGCGCGGGCCGGCTCGGAGCTCGTGCGCCTGACCGTCAACGACGACGACGCGGCCAAGGCCGTGCCCGAGATCAAGGCCCGGTTGCTGGACCTGGGTGTGGACGTGCCGCTGGTGGGCGATTTTCACTTCAACGGCCACCTGCTGCTGCGCAAGTACCCCGCCATGGCCGCCGCGCTCGACAAGCTGCGCATCAACCCCGGCACCGTGGGCAAGGGCAAGCAGCAAGACCCCAACTTCAAGACCATGTGCGAAGTCGCCGTGGAGTTGGGCAAGCCCGTGCGCATCGGCGTGAACTGGGGTTCGCTCGACCAGGGCCTCCTGACCGAGATGATGGACGCCAACGCCAAGAGCACCAACCCCAAGGACGCGCACCAGGTGACGCTCGAGGCCTGCGTGGAGTCGGCCATCCGCAGCTACGAGTGGGCCCTGAACTACGGCCTGCGCCCCGAGCAGGTCGTGCTCTCGGCCAAGATCTCCAACGCCCCCGACCTGTGGTGGGTCTACCGCGAACTCGCCCGCCGCACCGACGCCGTGCTGCACCTGGGCCTCACCGAGGCGGGCATGGGCCCCAAGGGCATCGTGGCCTCGGCAGCCGGCCTGGTGCCCCTGCTCACCGAGGGCATCGGCGACACCATCCGGGTCTCGCTCACTCCCGCCCCCGGCGAGCCGCGCACCCGCGAGGTGGAAGTAGCGCTGGAGATCCTCCAGAGCATCGGAGTGCGCCAGTTCAACCCCACGGTCTCGAGTTGCCCCGGCTGCGGGCGCACCACCAGCAGCTTCTTCCAGGAACTCGCCCTGGAGGTCTCGAGGCGGCTCAACCAAAACATGCCCACCTGGCGCAGCCAATACCCCGGCGTGGAGAGCCTCAAGGTGGCGGTGATGGGCTGCGTGGTCAACGGCCCCGGCGAGTCCAAGCACGCCGACATCGGCATCTCGCTGCCCGGCACCGGCGAGCACCCTCGAGCCCCGGTCTACATCGACGGGCAACTGGCCACCACCCTGCAAGGCAACCACATTGCCGAGGACTTCATGAATCTGGTCAATGACTACGTCGAGAAGCGCTTCGGCAAGGCTGCGCAGCACGGGCAAGACGTGAAACGCTGATTCCTTGAGCCGGGCTGCGGGTAGGATACTCGCGATGGTCAAGTACATCGGCTCCAAGCGTGCCCTGTTGCCCTGGATCATGGGAGCCATCGAGACCATTCACCATCAAGAACCCCTTCGCTCCGTGGCCGACCTGTTTTCAGGCACCGCCAGGGTCGGCCACGCGCTCAAGAAGCGGGGGTTTTACGTCATCAGCAACGACCTCATGAGCTACGCCCACGTGTTGGCCCAGGCCCTGGTCGAAGCCGACGCGGGCGTGTACAGCCGGGAGCGCCTCGAGCCCATCCTTCAGCGGCTCAACGCGCTGCCCCCTCGAGCGGGCTGGTTCACCCGCGCCTACTGCGAACACTCACGCTACTTCCAGCCCCACAACGGCGCGCGCATCGAGGCCATCCGGGAGGGGCTCGAGGCCGAAGCCCAGGGCGACCCCCTCCTGCGGGCCGTCCTGCTGACCAGCTTGATGCTGGCCGCCGACCGGGTGGACTCGACCACCGGCATCCAGATGGCCTACCTCAAGCGCTGGGCCAGGCGTTCGTACAACGACTTGCGGCTGGAATACCCTCCCCTGCTGCCGGGCACGGGGCAAGCCCTCCAAAAGGACGCGCTCGAGGTAGCGCGGGGGCTCGAGGCCGACCTCTTCTACCTCGACCCGCCCTACAACCAGCACTCCTATTTGGGCAACTATCACGTCTGGGAAACCCTCACCCTGTGGGACCGACCCCAGACCTACGGCGTCGCCCACAAGCGGGTGGACGTGCAGCAGCGCAAAAGCGCCTTCAACTCCAGGCGCGAGGCTGGCGAGGCCATGCAACGCCTGCTGGGCGCGATCCGGGCGAGGCATCTGGTGGTCTCCTTCAACGACGAGGGCTTTTTCCGGGCTGGGGAGATCGAGGCCATGCTGCGCGACTGGGGCTACGTCCACCGCCTCAGTCGCCCTCACACCCGCTACGTGGGCGCACGCATCGGCATCTACAACCCCCAGGGCCAGAAGGTGGGCAAAATCTCGCACACCGAGAACCACGAGTTCCTGTTCGTGGCCACGCACAGCCGCAAGGTGTACGAGGCCATAGCCCAGTCGGCGGGCATGGCCGCCGATTAGAGGCTGCTGGCACGTCGAGGGTCGAGGGCGGGTGGCTGGTGGATATCTCCCCTTGGTGAGTAGAGAAAGGGCGCCCAGCGTTCGGTGTTCGACCTACGATCTTCCAGCATTCAAAACCTACCCCCGCAGGAAGTCGAGGGCGGTGCGGGCCAGCAGTTCGGCGGCCAGGGGCAGAGCCCGCTCGTCGTCGATGTCGAAGGCGGGGTGGTGGTGGGGCTTGTCCTTGCCGCTGGCGGGGTCACCGGCGCCCACCCAAAAGTACACGCCGGGGGCACGCAGCAGAAACTCGGCCATGTCGTCGCCGCCCATCATGGGGGGGATCTCGATGAGCTTGTCCCCCACCCGCTCGCGGGCGATGGCGCGGAAGCGCTCGGTCATGGCCGGGTCGTTGACCACCGCCGGGGAGCCCGGTCGCCAGGCGACCTCGGCGCTGCCGCCCATGGCCGAAGCCAGCCCGCTCGAGAGCTCCTCGATGCGGCGCATCAGGTGCCGGCGCAGGCCCGCGTCGAAGGTGCGCAAGGTGCCCTTGAGTTCGGCCTGCTCGGGGATGATGTTGTGGGCTCCCTCCCCAGCGGTGACGGTGGCGATGGTGATGACCGACGAGAGCAGCGGGTCGGTCTCGCGGCTGACCAGGCTCTGCAAAGCAGTGATGAGGTGCGCCCCGATCAGCACCGGGTCGGTGCCCAAATGAGGGGTGGCGGCGTGGGCTCCGCGGCCCCGCACGATGAGGGTGAAAGCGTCGGCGGCGGCCATGATGGGGCCGGGCCGCACCCCCACCATCCCGGCGGGCAACTGGCTCCACAGGTGAAGCCCCACCACCGCGTCCACCCCCTCCATCACCCCGGCTTCGATCATGGGGCGGGCCCCCTGCACGATCTCCTCGGCGGGCTGGAACACGAAGCGCAGCTCACCGGCGATCTCCTCGCGCAGTTCGCTCAAGGCCGCGGCCACGTGGGCGGCGATGGCGGCATGGCCGTCGTGGCCGCAGGCGTGCATGACGCCAGGGTTCTGCGAGGCATAGTCGGCTCCGGTCGCCTCGTGGATGGGCAGGGCGTCGATGTCGGCCCGCACCAGCACGGTGCGCCCTGGCCTGCTGCCTTTGAGCCGGGCCATCAGCCCGGTCGTGGCGATGCCGCGCGTGACCTCCAGGCCGAGGGCCTCGAGGTATTCAGCCAGCTTCGCGCTGGTGCGGTGCTCCTGGAAGGCCAGCTCAGGGTGGCGGTGAAAATCGCGGCGCATGGCGACCATGCTGGGGACAAGCTGGGTGAGACGCTGGGTCAGGTCCATGAGCAGAGCTTATCGTAAAGCGGGCCGCGTGGCGGGGCCCTGCCATGCTTCTCATCCCACACTCGCACGGCTCTAATATCGTTGACAACGGCAAAAATCACTGTTAGCCTGAGCGCGACTTTTTGGAGGTTGTTTTGATGAAGCGATTCTTCCTGCGTGGGGTAGGGCTCGGCCTGCTGGCCGTCCTCAGCGCGTGCAGCGGTGCGGTCAGCGGTCCCAGCGCATCGGGTGGCAGCGTCGCCATCCTCGGCTGGCCGGCGGCGAGCGGCACCCTGCGCTTCCAGAGCGGGACCACCGTGCTCACCCAGAGCCCGGTGGATTCCGGCGGCCAATTGCAGTACCAGCTTCCCACCCCCGACCCCGCCCTGCTCACGCAGCAGAACCTGGTGCCCGACACCTGGCGAACCAAGGGCAACGGCTGCATCGTCAAGACCTCCTACCAGTACAGCCCCAGTACCATCAAGCACCTGCGCGTGGACCTGCTGCCCCTCGACGGCAGCGGCAAAAGCCTGGGCAGCGTGATCCTGGCCAACCAGCAGCCGGTGCTCGAGCCCGGCCAGAAGTACGCCTACCTCGACTACTTCGACCAGGACACCACCATGAAGGGCACCATCGACTGCCCCAGCACCTTCCTGGGCTTCTGGCAGGACGTGACCCTCAACCTCGACCTCGAGGCCAAGCAGGGCTGGAACTACGTCTTGGCCGAGTACCGGGTGGTCAAGGACAAGTGGATCGTCAACATCAGCAGCTCGACCACCTTGCCCGAGGGCATCCGCTGGCGCTTGCAGCAGCCCTGAGCGCTAAGCGCTAATCTGTCGGCCCTCACTCAGCCGTGGGGCTTGTGGCCCGTGGTTTGTCGAGGGTCGAGGGCCAAGACGTCTTGCGTTCCGCGTACGACCGCGCCTTAATCATCCAGCCACACCGTGGCGTAGCCGCTGGTGCGGGGGATGATGCACAAAAAGCTCACCGGCTCGCCGGTGTGGTTTTCATACCAGTGCGGGATGTCGGGAGGGATCAATAGCGCGTCTCCTGCCCGAACCTCCCGCACCTCGGGACCGATTCCTACCCGCATCTGGCCAGAAAGCACGTACTGCTGGTGCTGCACGGTGGGGTGCTTGTGGCGAGGAATCCTGCCCCCGGGAAGCAAGGTAAAACGCCGCACTACTGCGTGCACGGTTCCATCCTCGGGGCCGATGAGGACCTGAACGAAGGCATCCTGGCTGCGCTCGACAGAATGGGCAGGAACACTCTCTTGTGAGCGTACTAAGGCATCCATGAGCACAGTTTATTGGCCCGAATATCGGAAAATAGGAGTAATCAACCCTCGCGTCTAGCAATCATGGGCTTAATGTTTAGCGGTGGGACTACTGCTTGAACTCGGTATAAAAATCCCCTAAGATTTGAAGTACAGCGCCCAAAGGCTCCTGGAGGTTCAAGCATGGCGAAACCCTGGCTGGCACATTACGACCCCGGCGTACCAGAACACATCACCTATCCCGAGGTCCCCCTGTGGCGCTTGCTCGAGCAAAGCGCTCAGAAGTACCCGGACAATGTAGCTCTGGAGTTCATGGGCTACACCCTCAAGTATGAGCAGCTCTGGGAGTCAGTCCGACGCTTCGGTCAGGCACTGCGCTCGCTGGGCATGCAGGAAGGCGAACGGGTAGCGATCATGCTGCCCAACTGCCCGCAGTTCGTGATCGCCTTTTACGGTACGCTGACGGCAGGTGGCATCTGCGTCAATGTCAACCCGTTGTACACCCCCCGCGAGCTCAAGCACCAGCTCAACGACTCCGGCGCTGAAACCCTGGTCATTCTCGACATGCTGTGGCCGCGCTATGCCGAGATCGCCGGGGACGTGGGAGTCAAGCGGGTGATCACCACCGGCATTCAGGACTACCTGCCCTTCCCCAAGAACCTGCTCTTCCCCATCAAGGCCCGCCGCGAGAAGCGCTGGGTCAGCCTGCCCCCCGACCCCAAGCGGCACAGCTTCAAGACCCTGCTCAAGAACAACCCACCCATCGAGCACCCTCACAACTCCAAGCCCGACGACGTGGCCCTGCTGCAGTACACGGGGGGCACCACCGGGCTGGCCAAGGGAGCCATGCTCTCGCACCGCAACCTCGTCGCCAACACCTACCAGGCCATCGCCTGGTATCCGGTTAAGGAGCTCGAGGGCAAGGGCGTGATGCTCGGAGCCATCCCCTTCTTCCACGTCTACGGCATGACCGTGGCCATGAACTACGGCATCGCCGAGGGCTACAAGATCGTGCTGCTGCCCCGGCCCGAGGTCAAGCCCTGCGTGGAGGCCATCGAGAAGCACAGCGTGACCCACTTCCCCGGCGTGCCCACCCTCTACGTGGGCTTCAACAACTTCCCCGGCATCGAGCGCCGCAAAGTGGGGACGGTCAAGGTCTGCATCTCGGGCTCGGCGGCGCTGCCCGTCGAGGTCGCCAGGCGCTTCGAAGAACTCACCGGGGGCAAACTGGTCGAGGGCTATGGCCTCACCGAAGCCTCCCCCTGCACCCACTGCAACCCGGTGATGGGCAAGCGCAAGATGGGGAGCATCGGCCTGCCCATGAGCGGCGTGGAGGCCAAAATCGTCGGCCCCGACTTACAGGAAATGCCTCCCGGCGAGATCGGGGAACTCGCCATCCGTGGCCCCAACGTGATGCTGGGCTACTGGAACCGCCCCGAGGAAACCGCCAAGGCCATCGTGATCGACTGGCTTCTCACCGGCGACATCGCCCGCATGGACGAGGAGGGGTATTTCTACATCGTCGATCGTAAGAAGGACATGATCATCGCGGGTGGCTACAATGTCTACCCCCGCGAGGTGGAGGAAGTGCTGTACGCCCACCCCGCGGTGCAGGAAGCCGCCGTGATCGGCGTTCCCGACGCCTACCGCGGCGAAACAGTGGCGGCGTACGTGGTGCTCAAACCCGGCCAGAGCGTGACCCAGGAGGAGCTCGACCGCTACTGCCGGGCCAACCTGGCCGCCTACAAGGTTCCCCGTATCTACGAGTTCCGCGAGAGCCTGCCCAAGAGCATGGTGGGCAAGGTGCTCAAGCGCGAGTTGCGCGAGCAGATAGCCCAGGAGAAGGTCTCGAGCTGAAGCGTTCGCTCTTTACAAAAGCCAGGGGGGCTCGAGCCTGGAGTCCAGGCTGATCGATGTCTTCTCGCGCCATTGTCTGTTACACTACGGGTCGATTGAAATGTCGCTTCTACGGCAGCTCAAGACCCACAAGCCCCTGTTTGTCAGGTCGTGGCTTTGTGTGTTCTTGCTGCTGGGCTTAACTCTGGCGCAGCCCCTCCTTTCCCTCAACATGGGGATGCCTTCCCCCGAGGGAGCGGTGCACCATGAAATCGGCGAGCCTCCTGCGCCAGCGATGCCTGGGTGTTGCAGCCAGGCACCGATGCTCCCCTGCACCTCGGTGGGCACTTGCGCGGTCTGGCTCAGGGTGGAGGTCTGGCAGCTAATCCCCCAAACACCCCGCTGGGTTCCCCTTACGCCCTCTGCCCTACTTATCCCTCACCCAATTGGCGAAATCCCCGAACCCCCACCTCGAGCCTGAACCCACCTGTCGAGGCACTGCCGGGTACGAGCTCGGCAGCACGGCTGCAAGCTTCATGCTGGTGAGCTCGAGAAGAGCGCAAGCTTGAGATAAGGGGAATTTGGATGACTGTGACAACTTGTTCAGAAGGTGGAGCATGAAGCGGTGGGCGCTCCTGAGCTTCCTCATGCCGGGCCTGGCCCTGGCCCAAGCCCACATGGGCCAGATCGCCACCCGCGATGCGCACGCTCTGCTGTGGCTTCCCGACGGGCGCATCCTGCTCGGGCACCACGACGGGATACAGGTCTCTGGCGATGGGGGAAAGAGTTGGCAAGACCTGGTGCGCAAACCCAATTGGGATGCCATGAACCTGGCCTGGGACGGCAAACGCCTGATAGTAGCGGGGCACGAAGTCTACTTCGAGAGCAACAACCTGAGGGATTTTCGCCCACTCAAGCCCAGCGGGCTTTCCGGGCTCGATCTGCACGGCTACGCCGTCCACCCGCAAAACTCCCTGCTGCACTACGCCTACGAAGCCGCAAGCGGTCTGTACATGAGCCAGGATGGGGGCAAGCGCTGGAGCAAAGCCCCCCAGGGCAGCCCGGTGATGGCGGTCGGGCTGGACGGCAGGCTATATCTGGCTGTACCAGGGTTAGGGTTGCTCCAAAGGCAAGGGCCACGTCTTGAAGCCATCGCCAGTCCTGAACCCGAGGTTTACGTGCTCCGGGTAGCCCCGGACGGAACCCTCTATGCCGGGGGTAAGCAGGGGCTTTGGCAGCGTACTACCTCGAGTTGGAAGCGGGTTGCTGCTGGGTCGGTGCTTGCTTTGGCGGTAAACCCCAAGAACCCTACCCAATTGGTGTGGGTGGATAGCAATGGCCGGGTGTGGCGGAAATGATGGGGTTATACGCCGATCGAGGTCAGGGACGGGAGAACCCAACGCGATGAGAAACCTTCATCCCTATCTGGGCCTGGGGTTCCTGGCTGGGTTGGGACTGACCCTGGTGCTGCTCGGCCCGCAACTGGCGGGGCTGGCTCCGAGCCTCTATGCCCTGGCCAACCAGCCCTACACCTGGCTGGCCGAACCCATCAACACCCTGCGGCTTGGGCTGGGGATACCCCTGTTGAGCGCGTTCTTGCTGGGCTTGCTGGGGGCCCTCGCCCCCTGCCAGCTTTCCACCAACGCCGCTGCCATCTCCTGGTTTGCCCAGGATGCGCTTCAGGCCCAGGGATCAGCCTGGAGGCGGGTGGGGTGGTTCTTGCTGGGCAAGGCGCTGGTCTACCTGTTCCTCGCAGGTATCGCGGTGTGGGTCTTCGGGGGCACCTTCACCGCACCCGGCGCGCTCTTCACCGGCGTCCGCCGGGTGCTGGGGCCGCTGATGGTGGTGATGGGCTTCCTGCTGCTGGGGCTGATCCGCCTGCCGGGCCCGAGCCTGGGGCTGGGCCAGCTGGGAGCCTGGGCCCAGGCCAGGGGCGGCAGCCTTGGCGCTTTCACCCTGGGGGTGGCTTTCGGGCTGGCCTTCTGCCCCACGATGTTCTTCTTGTTCTTCGGGGTGATGCTGCCCATGGCGGTGGCCTCGAGGGTGGGGCTGATATTCCCCGCGCTCTTCGCCCTGGGCACGGCAGTGCCGGTGCTGCTCATCCTGGCGCTGCTCGACCGAGGCAAGCCCAAAGGCGAGGTGTTGAGCGGGATGCGCCGTAGCGGGCGCCGGCTAAACCTCGCCGGCGGAGTCGTTCTGGTCCTGGCGGGGCTCTATGACACCCTGATGTACTGGTTCGTGTAAGGAGCACCGCTGCGGACCCGGATTCGAGTAGCGGGGATCATGGGAGATGGTGATGAATCTCGTGCTGACGACACGGATGCTGTTGACGCTGACCCTGTTAGGGCTGGCCCTGGCGCACGGCCCTGGGGTTTTCAGGGCGGAGAACCCTCGTGTCCGCCTCGAGGCGGGCCAGGCTTACGTGTATGCGGCGCTGGTCAACCAGGAGAACAAGGCAGTGAAGGTGATCGCAGCCGATTCGCCGGTGGCCCAGAGGGTGGAACTGCGCCAGGGGAATAAGGTGATCCAAACCCTTGAGGTGCCAGCCAGGGGCCGGCTGGAACTCAAGCGAGGGGGTTACACGCTGGTGCTGCTCAAGCTCAGCCGTTCCCTCGAGCCCGGTGATCTGGTGCCCATCCTCCTGCGTTTAGACGACGGCGATGTTTTCGCGGTGCTGGCGGAGGTGAGGAGGTGAAACCGTGACCCTTTCCACGAAAACCCTGCGGCGGGGGCTGCTGGCCCTGGCTGGCCTGCTCCTGCTGGCCCTGCTGCTAATCCTGCTCTACCCGCGGTTTTTACCGACTTACCAGCCCTTTGGCACCCGGCTGCTTCCCCCCAGGGTGGCCTACGACTTCAACCTGACGGCTCAGGGGGGCCAAAGCTACAGACTCTCCGACTTCAGGGGCAAAGCGGTGCTGATCTTCTTCGGCTATGCTAATTGCCCGGACGTGTGCCCACTTACCATGCTCGAGCTGGCCAGGGTCTACCAGGCTCTCTCGCCCAGCGAGCAGGCCAGGGTGCAGGTGTTGATGATCACCACCGACCCCAAACGCGACACCGCTGAGCTGATCGGGCGCTATGCCCGAGCCTTCGACCCCAGTTTTATCGGCCTGAGCGGCGACCCCGAAACGATAGCGGCAATCGCTAAAGCCTACGGGGTCGGCTATTTCACGCAGAGCGCCGAATCGCCGGAGCAGTATCTGGTGGCCCACACCTCCGCGGTCTTCCTGGTAAACCCCAAAGGGCAGCTCGAGCTGATCTACTCCAGAGGCAAGACCGCCCAGACCGGGCAGATGGTGCAGGATGTGCACTGGGTGCTCTCCCGAAGGTAAACGGTGATTTTAGCGACGAATACCGCGCGGTAGATCACCTGCCCTAGCAGGCCCACTGTGGAGTCGCTGACCCTCGAGTTCTCTCCAGGGTTTAACCTGAAAGCATGTACCGCATTGGCGAGCTCGCCAGGGTGGCCGGCGTCAGCCGTGACACCCTGCGCTTCTACGAGCGGGAGGGCTTGTTGCGCCCGGAGGGACGCAGCGAGGGAGGCTACCGCCTCTACGAGGCCGAGGCCGTGCGGCGCCTGCGCTTCATCAAGCAGGCCCAGGCCCTGGGTCTGACGCTGGAGGAGATCAGGGCGGTGCTCGAGGTCATGCACGAAGGCCGCCCCCCCTGCGCCGACGTGCGCCGGGTGCTGCGCCAGAAGGTGGCCTTGCTGGAGCAGCGCATCGCCGAACTCACTGCCCTGCACGATGCCCTGGCCTCTCGGCTGGAGTGGGCCGAGGCCCACCCCGATCCCGCCTGCGACGGCAAGGACCACTGCGTCTACCTGGACTCCACCCTGGCCTGACCTCCACCCCCTTGACCCTGGAGCCCGCTCCAGGGTTTAGGGTGGGGCCATGGAGAACACACGACAGTACAGGCTCAAGGTTCCGGGGATACACTGCTCAGGTTGCATCCGCACGGTGGAAGCTGCTCTCAAGCGCGTGCCCGGAACGGTGCGGGCACGGGTGGACTACCTGCGCAAGGAAGCTACGGTGGCGGGGGAAGCCCCCCTGCAAGCCTGGCTCGACGAGCTGCAAGCCGTGGGGTATCCCGCCCAGGCCATTCCCGAGGAGGCGCGATGAGCTACGACCTGCTGATCGTGGGCAGCGGCTCGGCGGGGGTGGCCGCGGCTTTGGAGGCGGCCTCGAGAGGGGCCAAGGCCGCGGTCATCGAGGGCGGGGTCCTGGGCGGGACCTGCGTCAACGTGGGCTGCGTGCCTTCCAAGGCCTTGCTGCGCGCCGCCGAAGCCTTCCACAAAGCCGGGCGTCACCCCTTCCAGGGCATCCAGACCCAGGCCGAGAGGGTCCACCTGGAGCGGGTCATCCAGCAAAAAGATGATTTGGTGGGCAGCTTGCGCCAGGAGAAGTACGCCGAGGTGCTCCAAGCCGCAGGCGTCCCGGTGATCCACGGCCAGGCCCGTTTTCTGGACGGGGAGACCCTGGAGGTGAACGGGCAGGCCCACAAGGCCCGGCGTTACCTGCTCGCCACCGGTGCCGTCCCGACTCTGCCCCCCATCCCCGGCCTGGCCGAAAGCCAGCCCTGGACGTACCTCGAGGCCCTTTCCCCCGACACGCACCCCAGCACCCTGCTGGTCATCGGCGGGGGGGCTATTGGCCTGGAGATCGCCCAGGCCTACGCCCGGCTGGGGACCCAAGTGACGGTGCTGGAAGCCACCCCCTACCTGCTCCCTGCCGAAGACCCCGAACTCAGCACGCTGCTCAAGGGCTACCTCGAGGCCGAAGGGCTGGAGGTCCACACCAGGGTCAGGGTGCAACGGGTGGAGCGCCAAGGCGAATTCCGGGTACACACCGATGGCGGAACGTACCGAGCTGAGCGCCTGCTGGTGGCTACGGGGCGCAAAGCCCGCACCCAGGGGCTTAACCTCGAGGCCGCCGGGGTCGAGCTGGGCCCACGGGGGGAGATTCGGGTGGACGAACGCCTCAGGAGTGGCAACCCCCGCATCTATGCAGCAGGTGACGCAGCGGGTTTACCCCAGTTCGTCTACGTGGCGGCCCAATCCGGGCGCATCGCGGCTCGGAACGCACTTGGGGGGGAGGAAGCGCTCGAGCTTCAGGCCGTACCCCGCGTGACCTTCACCGACCCCGCCCTGGCGACGGTGGGGCTTACCGAGGAGGAAGCCCGCCAGCGATACGGTTCAGCCATTCGCGTGTCTCGGCTTCCCCTCGAGCAACTCCCCAAGGCCCTGGCGCAGCACGACCCGCGGGGAATGTTCAAGCTGGTGGTGGACGCCGAGGGGGTGGTGCTGGGGCTGTCCATCCTGGCCCCCGAGGCTGGCGACGCCCTGCAGGAGGCGGTGCTGGCGGTGAGGTTCGGACTCAATTACCGCGACCTGATCGACACCTTCCACCCCTACCTGACCCTGGCCGAGGGCATCCGACTGGTGGCCCAAGCCCTAGACACTGAGGTGGGGATGCTTTCGTGCTGCGCGTGAAGGAGGTGGTCCATGACGCCCAACTCCCAGCAGAGCGAGTTGTTACGGCACATCCAAAGCCCAAAACCCGCCCGCTACCAGCTTCTGCGGGCAGACGGGAGCAAGGTCCACGTCTTCTGCGCCTACGATGCGCTGCTTTACGTAGCGCTCACCGGTAAAGAGGTACCGCTCGAGGCCTGGAAAGCGGCTGTACATCAGGTCAACGGTTTGTGCGAACACAAGGAGGGAACATGAAGGTCGAGCTTTTCAGCGCCGGTTGCAGGCTGTGCCAGCGCGCCGAGGAGATGCTCCAGCACCATTTCCCCCAGGTGGATTGGATCATCCATCGTGCCGCAGAGTGCCGTGATGGAAGCTGCTGTGCCCTGGCCGAGCAGTACGGGGTGAGGGCGGTTCCCAGCCTGGTGGTAGATGGCCAGGTGGTGCTGGTGGGGCTTCCAGGTCCGCAGGAGCTGGCCCGCCTGCGGGAAGTTCTCAGCCGGGGGGCCTCACGGTAAGCTTCAGTCGTGACGGTCCGGGCCTTGCTCAACGAATTGGGAAACCGCCTCGAGAGCGCCCACAAACCCAGCCAGGAAGCCTATTGGCTGCTGGCCAAGGCCCTCAGGACCTCTTCCCAGAGGCTTTTGCTGCGCCTGGGCGAGGAGGTCACGCCTGAAGCTGAAGCCAGGGCGCGAAGCTGGCTCGAGCGGCGCCTGGAAGGTTATCCCCTACAGCTCCTGCTGGGCGATGTGGAGTTTTTCGGCCTGAGCCTGGAGGTGCGCGAAGGGGTGCTCATCCCCAGGCCCGAGACCGAGGAGTTGGTGGAGATCGGGCTGGGGTTACTCACTCCACGCCAAAGACCCAGAGTCCTCGACGTGGGCACGGGCACGGGGGCCATCGCCCTGGCCATCAAGCACGCCCGGCCCGACGCCGAAGTGTGGGCTACCGACATCGACCCGGCAGCGGTGGAGCTGGCGCGGGAAAACGCGGCCAGGCTCGATCTGGAGGTGCGGGTACTCGAAGCGCCCTTCACCGCCGGACTCGCCGGCTTCGGCCTGGTGATCTCCAACCCACCCTACCTGCCAGAAGCCTACCGCCAGGAGGCTCCGCCTGAACTGGCCTTCGAGCGCGACGCGGCGCTGTACTCCGGCCCCGATGGGCTCAGCATGCCCCGCGGGCTGCTATCGCAGGCCCAAAAAGCGCTCAAGCCCGGCGGCTGGTTGGCGCTGGAACTCTCCCCTGACAACGCGCCAACCCTGGCCGAGGAGGCAGTGAGTCAGGGTTGGCAAGGGGTTCAGCTCAGAGCTGACCTGAGGGGAAGATACCGTTTTCTGGTGGCCCAGAGCCCTATGCGAAGCTCGCCGTGACCCGCCCGCGCAGCTCCCAATCGCCCTCACTGCTCCAGCGCCGGTAGATCTCCAGGCCGGGGGTGCCGACGGCCTGCTCGAGCTGGGCGTGAGTGTAGCAGAAGACCCCGCTGCCGATGCGGTCGTCCACGCTGTCAAAGCCCCTGAACCAGTCCCACGCCCAGACGCTGTCCTTGACGGCCCTGGTCACGGCACCGGCGATCTTCGAGCACGTGGCGGCGAGATCGGCCTCGGTGGGCTGGGGATGGGCGAAGCCTAGGGTGGGCATCAACCGGTCGAGGCACTCCCGCACCGCCTCGTCGAGGGCCATGTGGCCTTTGGCAATGGCGGAAGCCTGGATGTTGTCCTCCTCCATCAGGAGGGCGATGCAGCCCACCACCCCGCCCACTTCGCGGACGTTGCCGATGGGTCGCTCGAGCGGGATCGGCCTGAGCGCGGTGTTGAACTCCCCGACGAGCGAAGGGACGGCGATCACCTCACCGGGATCGACGTCGTGGTCGGGCAGATTGCTCTGGTTTCTCAGGGTTCCTCGCACCGTGGCCGTACCCCTCAGGGTGAGGAGCGGGCCCAGCCGGGCGGTGTCGCCGTCGATCTTGAAAAACACCGTCCACAAATAAGGTGCGGCGCTGCCTTCGCCCATACAACGAATCTGGTTGAGCTTGAGCCTCACGCTCAGCGCCCGCATCGCGTCCTCCCCTCACTTGAGGGGAAGGGTAGCTCGAGGCGGGTTACCCTGACGTTACAGGGGCAGGCGTCGCAGGGTCACGTTGAGCAGGAGATGCTGGCCCGAGGCGATGCGGATGGTCTGGATGAAGACCTCGTGACCAGGGGCCAGCACCACGACCTCGTGGGTGCCCGGCTGGATGCGGGGAAAGACGAGCACCCGGTCCTGGCCCACCCGCCCGACCTCACGCCCGTCCACGAAGACGATGGCCTGCGCCGAAGAGGTGCGGACCTCGAGGGTAGTCACCCCAGGCGGTGGGGGAACTTCCACGACGACCGGGAAGCACCCGGCCAGCAGCAAGGCGAAAAAGGCGAGAACGAAGCGCAGTCCCATGGGTTCCTCCAGCTTCGATTAAAGCCGCGGAGGGTTTGCGGCTCATGAGGAAAAGGCCAGCAGATCGGACGTCGGACTCTGCGCACCACCTCTGGTATGGTAGGCAGGTATGGACCTGCGACCCTTCCTGGACACCGCCCTTTCCGCGGCCTTCGTAGCGCGGGGCATCCACCAGCTCTACCAGGACAAAGGCTTCACCCAGAGCACCAAGTCCACCCCCACCGACGTGGTGACCCAGGCCGACAAGGAGGCCGAGGCCGCCATTCGCGCCCTCATCGAGCAGCGACATCCCGGCCACGTGGTGCTGGGTGAGGAAGGGGGACAGGAGGGAGAGGGGGAGTACCGCTGGATCGTGGACCCGCTGGACGGAACCGTCAACTACGCCCACGGCTTCCCCTTCTACTGCGTGAGCATCGGCCTCGAGGTGCGCGGGGAGGTGGTGGTGGGGGTGGTGCTGGACACCGCCAGGGGCGAACTCTTCACCGCGACCAAGGGAGGAGGGGCCTTTCACAACGGGCGGCCCATCCAGGTCTCGCAGTCCCCCAAGCTGCTGGGCAGCCTGGTCGCCACCGGCTTCCCCTATGACGTAGCCCGCGACCGCGAGAACCTGACCTACCTCGAGCGCGTGCTCTTCAAGGGCATCACCGTGCGCCGCCCCGGTGCCGCCGCCCTCGACTTGGCCTACGTCGCCTGTGGCCGGCTGGACGGCTTCTGGGAGGTCAAGCTCAACCCCTGGGACGTGGCGGCGGGCCGGCTGCTGATCGAGGAGGCGGGTGGCATGGTGACGGGCATCCACGGCGAGCCCTACCATCTGGGCAACCGCTACCTCGTAGCCTCCAACGCTCGCATCCACCAGGAGTTGCTGGATACGATTCACGGCAGGCTCTGAAGCAGCTTCTGCCCGATGTCCCGCCGGAACTGCGCCTGGGGGAAGTCCACGGCGGCCACGCCCTGGTAAGCGCGCTCGAGGGCCTGGCGCAAATTGGCACCCAGGCCCACCACGTTGAGCACCCGGCCCCCGTTGCTTTGGAGCTGATCACCTACCCGCCTGGTCCCGGCGTGAAAGTAGAGCACCTGATCGGAGGCCTGGGGAGGCAGTTTCAGGGGGATACCCCTGCGGGGGTCTTCGGGGTAACCGGGCGCGGCCAGCACCACACAGGCGGAGGCTCCCTCGCGCCAGCGCAGCTCGAGTTCGCGCAGGCGGCCCTCGGTTACGGCCAGGGCCAACTCGATGAGGTCGGTCTCCAGCAGCGGCAGGATGGCCTGGGCCTCGGGGTCGCCGAAGCGGGCGTTGAACTCGAGCACCCGAATCCCGCCTGGCGTGAGCATCAGCCCGGCATACACCACGCCCTTGTAGATCACACCCTCCGAGCGCAAGCCGGCGATGAGGGGCTCGAGCACGCGCTGTTGCACCTCGCGCAGGGTTTCGGGCGGGAGGGGGTAGGGGCAGACGGCCCCCATGCCGCCGGTCATCTCACCCCTGTCCCCATCGCGCAGGCGCTTGTGGTCCTGCGAGGGGAGCAAGGGCACGATGGTCTGGCCGTCGGTCACGGCCAGCACGGTGACCTCGGGGCCGGTGAGGAACTCCTCGATCACCACCTCGCCCGGCTCGGGTCCGGAGAGGATGTTGATCACCGCCTGCTTGGCCTGGTGCAGCTCGCTGGCCACGGTCACGCCTTTGCCCGCCGCCAGGCCGGAATCCTTGACCACGATGGGCGCCCCGACCTGCTCGAGGTACTCCAGCGCCTCGATGGGGTCGCTGAAGGTGCGGTAGGAGGCGGTAGGGATGCCGTAGCGCTCCATCAGCCCCTTGGCGAAGGCCTTGGAACCCTCGATCATGGCCGCTTTCTGGCGGGGGCCAAAGACCCTGACGCCCCGCTCCTCGAGCCGGTCGGCCAGCCCCTCCACCAATGGGGCCTCCGGGCCCACGATCACCAGGTCGATCGAGTTGCGGGCCGCCCAGTCGGCCAGCTCGCGCACCTCGGTGATGGGCACCAGTTCGGCCAGCTCGGCCATGCCCGGGTTGCCCGGTGCGGCGTAGAGCTTGGAGACGAGGGGCGACTGGGCCGCCTTCCAGACCAGGGCGTGTTCGCGCCCGCCTGAGCCCACTATTAAAACTCTCACGTCGCCATTCTAACGGCTTGTTCAGAGAAGGCCACCCTGCTTACAAAGTTTCCCGCCCTGTAGGGGCCCCTACTCAACCTCGTCACCTGGGGAGAGTGATCCGGATCCCTCGAGGCCCCCCCATTCCTCCTCGAGGAAGGTCAGGAGGGCCTCGAGGCTGGCGAACAGGTGCTTCTTCCCCTTCCCGCCCCGGCTCAAGCTAGCCCGCCAAACCGTGCCCTCCTGGTCCGGCTCCCACCAGATGCGCAGTACGTAGACCTGGCCAGCTTTGGGGTTCATGGGGTCTCCCGTCCTATTGAACCGGGGCGAAGCCCCAGGACACGCTGGCCGCGCCCAGGTTGTCCTCTCCCAGGATCTGCAAGATCAAGAAATCGTCTTGCAGGAACCAGTCAGAAAGCTCAGGCTGCTGCACGATGTAGTGGTCGGAGTGCGCCGGGTACGGGCCGCCGCCGCTGAGCACGAGGCTTTCGGGGATCGGATGCCAAGCGCTCTGGAAGATGCCTGCCGTGGCCTCGACCTGAGCCGTTTTGCCGTCACGATCGGTAAGGGTGGCCACCACATACACCTCGACGTGGACGTTGAAACGGCAGTTCACTGTATCGAGATTGAGGAGTAGGCGCGAGCCCCGCTCGACCGATTCAAAGGGAATCGGGCTACCGCTCCCCAAGAGCTGGTACATGAGCTCGAGCTTCCCGTTCTCGTAAACATGGGCGCTCTTCTCGATGGTTCCGGTGCCGGTAGGGCTGCCCAGGAAGGCGATCCCTCCCGGTCCACTGCTGAAGACCTTGAGGGTGCCGGAGACCCCAGCGCTCCTCTGCGCCTCGTTGATCCGGAGCTTGCCGTCGTCGGCAAGCACGCTATAGGAGAACGAGGCGTTGCCGGTCCATCTGGTGATGCTGGCCACCTCACCGCATCCGCAGCCGCTCTCCTTGGCCACCAGCTTGACCTCGCCGGCCCCCAGGCGATGATGGCGGTCCTGCCACTTGCTGTTGCTGATGATGAGGACCAGTTCCTCCACGTGCTCTTCGGGCTTGTCACGACAGAACTTCTTGCGCTCAAGGGCCGTCCAGTCTTCCGGTGGCCGCCACTGGCCGCCGATCTTCACGATGCCCCAGAGCCGGGCCGTGGGCTCGCCCCCAGCGGCCAAGGGGTTCTCGACGATGAAGGTGCGGACGCTCTCGGAGGTGATCCGGGCGGTGTAGTAGTAGGCCGAAAGGTGATGGACGTCGGCGGGCAGGAGGTCTTCCCCGGCCAGGCCGATCTGGAAGCCGGTCACGATGTTGGCCCCCTTCCCCAGCCCGTCCCACCGCCGGTAGTGGGTCACCGGCTCCTGGTTCCAGTTGTAAAGGGTGAACTCGGGCCAGCGCTCCCTGAAGCCTCCGGGGATGGCGGCGTCCACGACCTCGAGGCTGTCGGCCTTGGTAGCGTTCTCCCAGACGCTTCGCACGATCTCGGGTCGGGAAAGCCCGTACTGGAGGTAGAAGAAGAGCAAGTAGGCCCCGTATTCGTGGTCGTCATTGACCGTCTCCAGCGGGGACTCGGGGATGAGCAGGAATTTGGGAGCAACGCCGTGCTCCTCGTCAGTGGCGGGATAGTCGGGGTCCTGGTTGCTCTTGGGGTAGACGTACTGCTCGGCCCAGGCCGCAGTCGCCTCCAGCAGCCAGCGGTACTCCTCGAGGGAGGCAAAGGGATAGGCCGCCTGGATGGCGTGCATCAACTCGTGGGCTACGTCGGCGAAGGTCGCGGTCCGCTCCAGCAGGATGTAGGCCCAGCTTCCCTGACAGCAGTAGAAGTGCGTCACCGAGCGATTCACGTCGACCAGATAGATGTCGAGCCGCTCATCCCCGCCCCCTTCCGAACAGGTAGCCCCGCAGTCGGGCAGGGGTTCTTTCAACCCCAGGCCGACCGGTATCGCCTCGGTCAGTAGGGGCCAGATGGTGTTGTCGATGGCGTCCGCGATCTTCTGGGCGCGGGCCCCGTCGGCCGGGTAGCGCTTCTGGTACCAGATCTTGACCTTGCCATTCTTGGTCCCCACCGTGCCCCACTCGGTGGTCTGAGCCTTGAGGGACTGGCCCGTGCTCTCCTGGAGCTCGAACCAGCTCCCCGGCTCAGGGGGGGTGAGGAGGAAGGGTTTCAGCGTGGCCTGGGCCTGTGGGGAGAGCTGGCCAAAGGTCTGGGTCACCCTGGCCACCAGCCAGGTGCCGTCGCGCCTGCGGTCGTCGCCCAGGTACTTTCCGGGCAGCCGCTTATCGGCGAAGACCGAGTAAACCTTGTAGACCAAGCCGGTTTCCTGGTCGAGCTCCCCCCGAGCCACTGCCTCGTCGATGAGCTGGAAGCTGCTGGGCCGGTCACCGCCCGGTGGGGGCTGGTTCCCAGGGCCGCCGCACGAGCCCAGCAGGGCCCAAAGAACGGCCATAAACAACCACCGAGCGACTCCGTGAGGTTTGCTTCCCATACTCATTCCCCCATCGAGGCCCCCCTCAGGGCCCACTGCTATTGCCGGTAATAGACATCGAGCGTCCCGTCAGGAAGCACCAGCACCAGTCGAACATCGCCTACGTAGGGATCCTTCTCGACCCTCCACGGGAACGACCTAGGGCGGCCAGCCTTGGGGGAAATCGTCAGCCGGTTCGCCTCGACAGCAAACCTCCCCTCCTCCCTGACCAGAACCTTCTCCTCCAGACTCCCGGTGTTTCGCGAGGTGAACACGAACTCATACGAGCCGTCCGGCTTGAAGTGATAGCGCTTCCTCAAGGTGAGGACGGGGCCGATATCGTCCTGAACCCACACGCCCAATAGAGCCGTAACCATGGCTGACCTCCCTGGGGGGCCCGTTACGGGTCTGGTAGCCGCGATAATCGGAAGCTTCGTGCGGGTTGGGCTGTGCACTTCAAGCCCCGCAACCTGCGCCTGACCGGGCGCAGGGCCAAGAGCCACCCCGCCCACGATAGATAGCCCGATGAGGAGGAGTCGTGAAACGCGCCGGTTATTGCCCCACATCCAAGCCCACACGGGCCGGGGGCCTCTGCCACCAACCCACCCCAGGAGAACTGCTCTCAGGTAGCCTGTTTTCCCCATGGCTCGAGTCACACCTCTGCCGTGTCAGCAGGGAGTGGCCTTGGGGGGACTTGGCTCGGCAATTTTCCCCGGTCGAGGGCCGGACCGGCCCAAGCCAAGCCCCCCTTCACTTACTCCGCGCTTAACGGGTCGCCGCGAGAAACTCCGGGAACCTACCCTCGAAATAGGCCATGTTGTGGAAGACCCCCGTTTGCCCCGGCGTTTCATCGCAGCCACCTCCCTCGGCAGAGCCCCAGCTTACGGACCTACCCTGCACGAGCCCTAATGCCTTACCTGCGCTCGAAGCGAAGCTCCCACCCTGTATTCATCGGATCGGGTGCGGTATAGGCATCGCCCGGCTTCTGCAGGCGACTGAGGTCTACCACGAAAGAAAGTTCACCCTGATCCGAATACCCAGGCAAGGTCGTGGCAATACACCCCTCGTCGGTGCGGATGAACCAGATGACCGAGGGAACCGTCACACTGCCCTCCAAGGTGAAGAAGTAATACCAACCTTAGATAGATAGTCATCCATTGGGGATCCACCTGAACCCCGCCACCCCCCGGATGACCTCGGGGTGCTCCTGGAGATAGACACAGCGCTCTACCAGACGCTCTTGCAAAGCCTCCAAGCTGGGGAAGCTCTCATTGGCCACCGCTTCCCGCAGCAGAGGCACCACCGGCTCCGCCGGGGAGAGCTCCGGGGTGTAGGGCGGTAGGTGCAGCAGCAGCAGACCGG
>NZ_QWLA01000019.1 GCF_003574095.1 Calidithermus roseus | reverse complement strand
CTGCTCCAGCTGGGCCAGTTTCATCCCCTTACCCTTCGCTTCCGCTTCCCCAATCAGCGCCATCAACCGCTCTTGTAGTGGGCTCATGCCTCAGTCTAGGCTATTGGGTTGTTTTTGGGACACACCCGCCGGCGCGTGCATGCAGCGTGGATTCAGGGTGAGCCAGTATAATCAAGGGCAATGGCGCGAAAGAACCCGAACGGGAGCAACGACATCAGGCGCTTCGACGAGGCCAACGTGGCTCGGCTCGGGTTGATCAGCATCCAAGAGCGTATTCCCCCCGACTTCACCAGCTGGAGCATAGACTTCAACATCGATGGCCGCCAGGCCCGGCTTTCCTGCGTGGCGGTGGCCGAGCACGGTGGGGTGCCCCATGGTCTTGACAACGACGTAAGCCTGGCGCTGATCAGCTTATACCAGGAGGCCGGCAATCCCGAGGATGGCACCATCGTCACCACCGCTTACCGCATCCTCTCGATGATCGGCTGGGACACCAGCGGGCACTATTACCAAGCACTCAAGGAGAGCCTCGAGCGCCTGACCACCGCGACCTTCACCGCCAGTGAGGCCTGGCGCAGCGGCAAGAAGTGGACCACGGTTAAATTCCGCTACATCGACCGCCTGGAGTACACCAGCGAGGACGACAGGCTTGGCCTCTCGGGCCACAGCGTGCTCAAGATACGGCTGGCACGGGAGATCGTCGAGTCGATCCGGGCCAGATACCTCAAGCCGCTCGACCTCGAGTTCCTCACCAGCCTGGACCGCCCCCTGACCCGTGCCCTCTACCGGCTCTTGGACGCCCAGCGCGTGTCGCCGGATGGGGGAGAGGTGACGCAATTTCGCACCAACATCGTCGAGTGGGCCAAGGCCTGCAAGATCGTCGACCAGACCCCCACCCGCGTGCGGCGCACCCTCGAGGGGGCTCACAGGGAACTCGTGGAGCGTGGCTACCTCTCCGGCGTCGAGTATGAGGGGCGCGGCCCCAAGCAGGAAGTCATCTACACCTTTGCCAAACAGACGGCTATCCCAGAGGAGGCTAAGGCCATCGTGGCGCGGCTGGGCCGCTACGGCGTGGCCCGCCCGGTTGCCCAAGGCCTCATCGGTACGTATGGGCTCGAGCGGATCGAGGAGCGCATCGCCCGCTTTGAGGCCATCCTGCTCGCCGGCTACACCCCGCGCAACCGGGCCGGGTTCCTGGTGGATGTAATCCGTGACGACGAGGGCAAGTACAGCGACCCCGAGGGGTTCATCTCACGCAGCCGCCGGATGGAAGCCGCCTCGGCCAGGGCCAAGCGGGCCGAGGCGGCTCGTCGCGCGGAGGAACGCAAGCAGCAACAGGCGGACGCGGAGTGGGAGAGCCTCGACGCCAAGGGTCGGGCTACCAAGGCTATCCGCATGCTCAGCCTGATCCTGGGCAAGCACATGCCCACTCGCTACTACAGTGGCCTCGCGGAGGCCTTCGAGAGCGGGAAGATGGACCCCCGCGAGGTTACCGAGGCGGCGGTCAAGGCCCAGGTCGAGCTGCAGCTTGGGCCGTTCACCCAGGAGTTGATGCGCATGTTGGACGGTCTGGGAGCGGGCTAGGGCCGGCGCGGGGGCCGTCCAGATCCTCGAAGGATGACGGGCCGCAAGTCTACAGCCACCCCAGGCCGTACGGCTGCACCTGGGCTGAGGGGCGATGGTCTTCTCGGCCAAGACGGCACCTTCCGGCCGGGGCAACCAGCGCCGCCTCGAGTACCGCCCAGAACGCCATTCCGGCGCAGCCCTTGACAGGCGCAAGCCATTGCCCTAGGATCGGGGCACAGTAACTTCACTCACTGAGTTAAGTAAGTGCCGGGAGGCCTCCACTTGATCCTCAAGGGCGACCAGTCCACCGTACGCTCCATCAACCGCGCTCTGGTGCTCAACCTGCTGCGCCAGCACGGGGCTTTGGGGCGCAACGAGCTGGCTGAACTCACCCGCTTGAGTTCGGCGGCTGTCACCGGGGTGGTGGCCGAGCTCATCGAGCAGGGCTTGGTGCTCGAGGCCCGCAGCGGCCCCCCGCGCGGTGGACGCCCGCCGGTGCTGCTCGAGCTCGCCTACGACGCTTGGCACGCGGTGGGAGTCAAGGTGATGGAGGAGGCGCTGGAGATCGTTCTCACCAACCTGCGTACCGACGTCCTGGCCCGCCGCCATGTCGCGCTCGGTTCCACCGAGCCCGAGGCGCTCCTCGAGCAGGTCATCGCGCAGGTGCAGACCCTGCTGGAAGCCTCGGGGTGTTCGAGCGAGCGCTTGGTGGGGCTGGGGGTGGGGATGGCCGGGGTCATCGATCCGGCGGAGGGGACCTGCGTGTACTCGCCCTTCCTGCACTGGCAGCAGGTGCCGGTGCGGCGGCTGCTCGAGGAGCGGCTGGAGAAGCCGGTTCACGTGGACAACGACGTTAACGCCTTGGCCGCAGCGGAGATGCTCTTTGGCCAGGGGAAGGGTGCGCGCAACTTCGCGGTGGCCACCGTGGGCCGGGGTATTGGCGCGGGGCTGGTGATAGGCGGGGAGATCTACCGCGGCGCCGACGGTGGGGCCGGGGAGCTGGGCCACACGGTCAGCGAGGCCGGGGGGCGGCCCTGCGAATGCGGCAAGCGGGGCTGCCTCGAGGCCTACGCCGCTGAGCCCGCCCTGCTCGAGCAGGCTAAAGAGCGCTTCCCCGAGTTTCGCCGCCGGCGCCGCTTCCAGATCGCCGAGCTGCTCGAGGCTGCCGAGGGGGGCCACGAGGGCATCCGGGCTCTGCTGGCCGAGGCCGGGGAGCGGCTGGGGGTGGCGCTGGCCAACCTGGTCAACCTGTTCAACCCGGAGATGATCGTCATCGCTGGAGAGGGGGTGAGGCTTGGGGGGAGTTTCTTGGAGCCCATGGAGGAGGCCTTGCGGCGCAACGCCTTCAACGGATTGGCCCAGCGCCTGCAGGTGCACATCCGCCCCTGGGGCGACGACATCTGGGCGCGAGGGGCGGCGGGTTTGACGATACAGCGGGAAGTGTTTGCCAGGCCCCGGGTGTAGGGGCGAGGAGGTTGGGACATGCGAAAGCTTTGGGTCGTGCTCGTGTTCGTGCTGCTGGCCAACGGACTGGCCAGAACCACTATCAACTACTTTTCCTTTACCACCGACCAGAACCACGTCAAGGACCTCGAGGCCTTGATCGCCGCCTTCGAGAAGGAGAACCCTGACCTCGAGATCCGGTACACCACCGCCCCCTTTGACTCCTACTTCACCAAGCTCCAAACCAACCTCGCCGCAGGCTCGGCCCCCGACGTGTTCGAACTCAACTACGAGAACTTCGTGACCTTCGCCTCGAGGGGCACCCTGTTGTCGCTCGACCCCTTCCTGCGCCAGGATACCAGTCTCAACAATGCTTTCTACCCCGCCGCGCTGAGCGCTTTCCGGCAGAACAACATCCAGTATGGTCTGCCGATCACCTTTTCTACGGTGGTGCTCTTCTACAACAAGGATCTCTTCGACAAGGCCGGGGTCGCCTATCCCAATGCCAACTGGACCTGGAAGGACGTGTTGAGCGCGGCCCAGAAGATCAGTAACCCGGCTCAGCGGGTATGGGGGGTGTACCAGCCCGTGCAGTTCTGGGAGTTCTATAAAGTCGCCCGTCAGGCTGGCGGTGGCTTGCAGGTAGGTCCCAGGGTGCAGATCGACACCCCGGCCAACCGCGAGGCCCTGCGCTACCTGGTGGACAAGGTGCGGCTCAAGGTTATGCCCTCCGACGCCGAGATGAGCGGGGTTTCCAACGAGGACATGTTCCTGGGCGGGCAGCTGGGGATGCTCTACAGCGGCATCTGGATGTTCGATAAGTTCAGCCAGGCCAAGTTCAAATGGGACATCGCAGTCGAGCCCGGCGGGATCCGCAAGGCCACTCATTTCTTCTCCAACGCCGCCGTGATTTCGCGCACCACCAAGCACGCCGAGGCCGCCTTCAAATGGGTCAAGTTCCTGGCCGCCAGCCCTGCTACGGTCAAGACCCGCATCGACCGGGCCTGGGAACTGCCCGCCCTCTCGCTCGCCCAGCGTGCGCTCTTCGACGCCTACCTCAAGAGGCCACTACCGGCCAACCGTGAGGCGGTGTTCGACTCCTTGCGGTACGCCATCACCCCGCCGGTGGTGGAGAACCAGTCGCAGCTGCAAGACATCATCAACCAGGAACTCGAGGCCGCCCGCCTGGGCACCAAGACCCCCGAGCAGGCCCTCGCCGATGCCCAGCGCCGCGTTGAGGCCCTGCTTCGCCGCTAGCCGCCACCCTGCCACTGTCCTGGGGCCGGGAGATCCGGCCCCCCAAGGAGGAGCATGATCCTGCACCAACCCTACGGCCACGACGACCCCTATCGCCCGCTGCCCGTCGAGCGCACGCCCCGCGACCCTGAGCCTGGCGAACGGGTGCAGGTGGGCTTTCAGACTGAGTCCGGAGTGAGGGAAGCCTGGGTGAACTTCGCCGGAAAGCGTCTAGAGGCCCAGCCGCTGGGCGAGGGCTACTGGGTGGCCGACCTCGGTATCGCTACCGTGGGAAGGCACGCCTACACCCTGGCCACCGAGGCCGAGCAGAGTGGTCCCTACTGCTTCGAAGTCGGGCGTTGGCTCGAGGCTGACCGCTGCTTGGGTGTGCGCGGGGAGCCCTATGGAGTCTACTTGGATCTCGTGGGAGAGGCGGGGGTGCGGGCCACCCTCGCCCTGAGCTTTCCCCTCGAAGGGGTGTGCAGGGCCGAGTTCCGCGTCGGCCTCCTCGAGCCCGCGGTGCTGGAGGGGCTGCCCTGCAGGGTTGAAGAGGGGAGCGGCGCCTTGCGGGTGGTGGCGGAGGGGGTGGAGGTGCAGGTAGACCTCACCACGCTGGCCCTGGCGGTGCAGGGGCCCAGGGGTGGCTACCGGGGCTCGGCGCGGCTGCGCTGGCTGGCGCTGGGGGACGGCCGGGTGACCCGGCTGCGTTGCGCCCTCACGCCCGGGGCAGGAGAGACCCTCTACGGCCTGGGGGAGCGCTTCATCCCTCTCGAGGCCGCTGGCCGTTACGACGTGCGGGTCTACGAGGAGTACAAAGAGCAGGGCCCCCGCACCTATCTCCCGGTGCCCTTCCTGCTCTCCTCGGCGGGTTACGGGCTGTGGTTGGCCGCTGAGGAACCCAGCCACTTCGACCTCGGCGCCCGCACCCTGACCCTGGAGAAACTCCCGACCCCCACGGCGAGCCTGCCGCTGCACTTCATCGTCGCGGCGGAGCCCTACGGCGTGACTGCGGCTTTCGTGCGGCTCACCGGGCCCATCGTGGTGCCACCGAAGTGGGCCTTCGGCCCGTGGATCTCGGCCAACACCTGGAACTCGCAGGCCAAGGCGGAGGCGGTGCTGCGGCGCACGCTCGAGGAGGGGGTCCCCGCGACGGTGCTGGTGCTGGAGGCCTGGAGCGACGAGACCACCTTCTACGTCTTCAACGACGCCGAATACGCCCCTACCGACGGGGCGGGGGCGCTGCACGCGCAGGACTTCCGCTTCGGCGGGCGCTGGCCCGACCCCAAGGGCCTCATCGAGGAGTGCCACCGCCACGGCGTGCGGGTGCTGCTGTGGCAGATCCCGGTGCTCAAGCACGCCGGCCATCCCCACCCCCAGCACGACGCCGACGTGGCCTACGCCCTCGAGCGGGGCTTCGTGATCCAGAACGCCGACGGCACCCCCTACCGCAACAAGGGCTGGTGGTTCACGGGCAGCCACGTGCTCGACTTCAGCAACCCCGAGGCCTGCGCGTGGTGGTTCAGCAAGCGCAAGTACCTGTTGGACCTGGGTGTCGACGGTTTCAAGACCGACGGCGGCGAGCACCTGTGGGGCCACGACCTGCGGGCACATGACGGGCGGCGGGGACTGGAGCTCTACAACGCCTACCCCAACCTCTACGTGGGAGCCTACCACCGCTTCCTCGAGGCCTACCGACCCGGCGAGGGCCTGACCTTCTCCCGCGCAGGGTACACTGGCGCCCAGCGCTACCCCGCCCACTGGGCGGGTGACGAGAACAGCACCTGGAGCGCCTTCAAGGCCTCGATCCTGGCCGGGCTGTCGGCGGGGGTGTGCGGGGTGTCCATCTGGGGCTGGGACATTGGCGGCTTCAGCGGTGAGATCCCCACCGTCGAGCTCTACCTGCGCTCGGCGGCGATGGCGGCCTTCTGCCCCGTGATGCAGTACCACTCCGAGCTGCACGCCTCCGCCGACGACCGCGACCGCAGCCCCTGGAACGTCGCCGCCCGCCACGGCGACCCGCGGGCGCTGGAGGTCTTCCGCCGCTACGCCCGGCTGAGGATGCGCCTGCTCGACTACCTCCACGCCGAGGCCGAGGCCGCCGCTGAGCTGGGGTTGCCCCTGATGCGCTATCCTGCCCTGGCCTACCCCCAGGCCCATGACTTTCTGGCGGGCGACCCCTACGCCTACCTCTTCGGCCGCGACCTGCTGGTGGCACCGGTGGTGGAGAAGGGGGCCTCGAGCCGGGCGGTGCGGCTGCCGCCGGGGGAGTGGATCTATCTGTGGTCCGGCGCGCGCTTCGCGGGTGGCCGAGCCCTGAGCGTGCCAGCGCCGCTGGAGCGCATCCCGGTCTTCGTCCGGGCCGACAGCCCTCGGCTGGGGCAACTGCTCGAGGCGGTCCTGGGCTGGGAGGGCTAGGGTGTACGAGCGCGGCTGGCGGCGCACCCTCACCCTGGCCCTCTTCCTGGGGCCGAGCCTGCTGGGGATGGTGCTGTTCGTGATGGGGCCCATCCTGGCCTCGCTGGGCCTGGCCTTTGCTCGCTGGGATCTGCTCACTCCGCCCGAGTTCGTGGGGCTGGCCAACTTCCGTGCCCTGTGGGCCGACCCCGAGTTCTGGCGGGCCCTGCGGCACACCTTCGGCTTCCTGCTGGGCTATATCCCGCTGGTGATGCTGTGCGGCCTGGGGGCGGCCCTGGTGCTCAACGCCCGCATCCCGGGGCGGGACTTCTTCCGCGCGGTCTACTTCCTGCCGGTGGTGACGGCCTGGGTGGCGGTGGCGCTGGTGTGGAAGTGGCTGCTCAACCCGGGCTACGGCCTGGTCAACCACCTGCTGGGCCTGGTGGGCCTGCAGGGTCCGGGCTGGTTGTTCGATCCGAACTGGGCCATGCCTGCGGTGATCCTCACCAGCGTGTGGAAGGACACCGGCTTCGTGATGGCGATCCTGCTGGCGGGGCTGCAGAACATCCCGCGCGAGTACTACGAGGCCGCCGCCATCGACGGGGCGGGCGGGGCGGCGCGGCTGCGCTACGTGACGCTGCCCCTGCTGGCCCCTGCGCTCTACTTCGCCCTCACCCTCAGCCTCATCAACTCCTTCCAGGTCTTCGACCAGGTCTACGTCATGACCGGCGGCGGCCCGGCCGGGGCAACCACGGTGCTGGTGGAGCGCATCGTCAAGAACGCCTTCTCCTACAGCCAGATGGGCTACGCGGCGGCGATGTCGTGGTTCCTCTTCGCGCTGATCTTCCTCAGCTCCTGGGCGCTCACCCGCCTGCAGCGGAGGGCGCTGTGACGCTGCGACGCGCCCGGCTGGACTGGGCCCACTGGGGGCTGACGCTGCTGGCGGGGCTGGGGGCGGTGGTCATGCTGCTGCCCTTCTTGTGGATGCTCTCGACCTCGCTCAAGCCCGCCAGCGCGGTGCTGAGCCTGCCGCCCGAGCTCCTGCCCCGCGAGCCGACCCTCGAGGCCTACCGGGAGGTGGCCCGGAGCTTCCCCATCGTCCGGGTCTTCCTCAACACCCTGCTGGTGGCGGCAGCCACCACGCTGGGCCAGCTCGTGGTGAGCTCGATGTCGGGCTACGCCTTCGCCCGCTTCCGCTTCGCCGGGCGCGACCTGCTCTTCGCGGCCTACCTCGCCACGCTGATGGTGCCCTTCGCGGTGACGGTGACGCCGCTGTTCATCGTGGTCAAGGCCCTGGGCTGGACCAACACCTACTGGGGGCTGGTGGTCCCCGCCCTCTTCGGCGCCTTCGGCACCTTCTTGATGCGCCAGTTCTTCCTGGCGCTGCCGGGGGAGCTCGAGGAGGCCGCCGTGCTCGACGGGGCCAGCACCTTCACCACCTTCGCCCGGGTGATGCTTCCGCTGTCGGGCCCGGCCCTGGCCACCCTGGGCGTGTTCAGCTTCATGGCCTCCTGGAACAGCTTCCTGTGGCCCTTGCTCATCGTCAACGACCCCCGGCTCATGACCCTGCCGCTGGCCCTGGCCACGCTGCAGGGGCTCTACCCCGGCCAGACCCAGTGGAACCTGGTGATGGCGGGGACGGTGATCGCGGTAATCCCGATGGTGGTGGTCTTCCTCCTCGCCCAGCGCTGGGTGGTGGAGGGCGTGACCGCCTCGGGGCTGAAAGGGTAGCGGCGTAACCATACACGGCGACCTGGGCGCCCAGCACCCTTCAGGTCCCTTCTCGGCGAGCCCCAATTTCTCGCAGTCCCCCCACTGCTGGTTGCGCGACGGGGCCTTCACTTGACCCTGAGGGCTTTGTGCCCCTCGGGGAAGGTGTAGCGCAGCCGCATCAGCAGGTCTTGCGGGTAGTTGCCGAAGCGCCGTCCGAAGAGGTTCATACCCCCCACGTTGCGGGCGTCGGGTTTGACCCCCAGGCGCACTTCGATGTGGTTGGCACTCTCCAGTCTCAGGTCGGCCAGCTTGACCGGCGACAGGACCTCGCCGTCGATGAAGGAGCCTTCGCCATTGATCTTCCAGCGCTTGAGCATGCCGTACTGGGTCTGATCCTCGGGCCACCAGGCTGGGTTGAGGTTGCCGCGCCTGCCACCGAAATCGCCGGGACTGGTCCAGGTGCCTACCTCCACCCCGTTGATCCATAACGTGATGTCGGAAGGCCAGTTGTTGTCGTACTGCGGGGCTTCGGAGCAGATCTCGGCGGAGAGCTCGAGCTCGGTGGTGACGGCGCCGTGCGGCACGTTGTTGGGGAAGGCGTACTCGACGTAGCCCTGGCCGAACCACAGGAGCTGGGCGAAGACGTGATCGGGTTCGTAGAAGCTGCGCACGTCGTCGAGCATCCCGATGAACTTGCTGTCGCTGGCCAGCCCGCAGGTGGGCTTGACGTCGATGCGGTGGTAGTTACCGATGGGCATGGAGATTTCGACCACGTCCTGGTCGGCCTCCACCGCCACGCCGGGCAGCTTGATGAGGATCTCGTCGTAGCGCTTGGCCACGAGCTTCTGCGAGCCTCGTGTACCCGGCACGTACTGCACCACCAGCAGCCCGGCTTCCTCGAGCATCTTGAGGTTGGTGCTCACCGTGGAGTGGGCCATGCCCATGGCCTCGGCCAGCTCCGAGACGTTCATGCCCTCGTGCGAGAGCAGGCTGAAGATGAGCATGCGGGTCTCGGAGTCCAGAGCCCGCAGAACGGGCACGGCGGCTTCGCCCTCGACGGTCAGGCGGCGATTTCCGGATGTCGGCATGCTGACCCCTCCCTCATTTGTTTCGATGTTACACGAAAATCCGAAACATTGGCAAACCCCAACAGCCGTGGAGAAGTCCGCATGGGCTCGCCCCGAACGATTCTCGCATTTATTTCGTCAAATCTTGACACATTTCGCACTTGGCTGTAATATTTCGGTACATATAAAGCACCTCCGACCAGGGTTTCCTGTGGAGTTCCCCATGCCCGATTCCCAGCACCCCACCCCCCAGCTCGAGCGCCCCCACTGGCGCGACCTCGGCGGGCTCTGGCGCTTCGCCTTCGACGACGAGGCCCGCTTCACCCACCCCGAAGAGGTCGAGTTCGACCGCGAAATCCTGGTGCCCTATGCCCCCGAGAGCCCGCGCAGCGGGCTCGGCGATCAGGGCTACCACCGTGCCGTGTGGTACCGCACCGCCGTGCGGCTCACCCCGCAGGAGCTCGAGGCCGGGCGCCTGCTGCTGCACTTCGGCGCGGTGGACTACCGCGCCACGGTGTGGGCCAACGGCGAGCGCGTTGCCGAGCACGCCGGCGGCCACACCCCCTTCTACGCCGACGTGACCGACGCGCTGAAGGGCGACGTGCTCGAGGTCGTCGTGCGCGCCGAGGACGATCCCCACGACCTGGCCAAGCCACGCGGCAAGCAGGACTGGCAGCCCGCGCCCCACTCCATCTGGTACCCCCGCACCACCGGTATCTGGCAGCCGGTGTGGCTCGAGGCTGTTCCCCGCACCCGTATCGCGAAGCTGCGCTGGACTCCCAGCGTGCCCGAGTGGAGCCTGCGACTCGAGACCGAGTTCGCCGGGCCCCTTCTGCCGGATCTGAGCCTGCGGGTGCGGCTGCGCGTGGGTGAGGAGGTGCTGGCTGAGGACCGCTATGCCGTGGGTGGTCCCCACCTCGTACGCATCCTCGCCCTTCCCGATCCCGGCATCGATGACCTGCGCGACGAGTTGTTGTGGAGCCCCGAGCACCCCCAGCTCATCGACGCCGAGCTCGAGCTCTTGCAAGGCGAAGCCGTGCTCGACCGGGTGTGCAGTTACACCGCGCTGCGCTCGGTACGGCTGGAGGGCCGGCGCTTTTTGCTCAACGAGCGCCCCTATTACCTGCGCATGGTGCTCGACCAGGGCTACTGGCCCGAGGGGCTCATGACCGCCAGCGACGAGGAACTGCGCCGCGACGTCGAGCTCGCCCGCCGGCTGGGCTTCAACGGCGCGCGCAAGCACCAGAAGCTCGAAAACCCCCGCTGGCTGTACTGGTGCGACCGCATCGGGTTGCTGGTGTGGGACGAGATGCCCAGCGCCTATACCTTCTCTCCGGTGACCATCGATCGCCTCACTCGAGAGTGGCTCGAGGCCATGGAGCGCGACTACTCTCACCCCTGCGTGGTGGGCTGGGTGCCCTTCAACGAGTCGTGGGGCGTGCCCGACCTGCCCACCCAGGCCGCCCAGCGCGACTTCGTGAAGGGCCTCTACCACCTCACCCGCGCCAAGGACCCCACCCGGCCGGTAAGCGCCAACGACGGGTGGGAGCAGCCGGTGAGCGACGTCTTGGCCATCCACGACTACACCCCCGACCCCGAGGTGATCCTGCGGCGCTACGCCGACCTCGAGGCCCTGGAGAAGGCCGTCGAGGCCTTCCGTCCCGGCGGGCGCCGTCTGGTGCTGGAGGACTTCGGCTGGCGGGAGAAGCCCGCCCTGCTCAGCGAGTTCGGCGGCATTGCCTTCTCGCAGGGCGACGGCTGGGGCTACAGCCGCGCCCAGAGCGCGGAGGGCTTCTTGGAGCACTACACGGCCCTGCTGGAGGCCGTGCACCGCAGCGAGGGTCTGGCCGGCTTCTGTTATACCCAGCTCGCCGACACCTTCCAGGAGAAGAACGGTCTGCTCTACGCCGACCGCACCCCCAAAGCCGACCTTGATCGGCTGTGCCGCGCTACCCGTGGGCCCGCGCAGCCCTACGACGAAGCCAACCCGCTGGGCTACTCCCGGCGCTGGCTGGACAAACAACGCAAGGCCGCCGTTTCGGTGTAAGGAGGCAAGATGAACAGGAAAGGCAAGATCGGTTTGGCGCTCCTGCTGGGCGCCCTGGGCACGGGCGGGTTCATCCTCGCGCAGACGCAATCGAGCTACACCGGACCCAAGGTGGAGATCACCTACCTCCACGGCTTCACCGGACCCGACCGCCCGGTGATGGAGGAGCTGGTGCGGCGCTTCAACGAGACCCACCCCAACATCGTCGTCAAGGCCACCGCCCAGCCCTGGGGCACCATCTGGCAGCAACTCGCCGCGCTGGTGGCTTCGGGACGCTCTCCCGACGTGGTGGTCATCAACGAGGATCAGATCACCGGCTTCATCGCTCGAGGAGCCCTCAGCGAGCTGGCCCCCGCCGAGCTGCGGGCCGCTAACATCGACAAGAACCGCTTCTACAAAGCGCTGTGGGAAACCGCTGACTACCAGGGCAAGTCCTACGGCGTGCCCATCCACTCGGTGGCGCTGGCGATGTACTACAACAAGGATCTGCTGGCCAAGGCCGGGGTCGCCAAGCCACCCAAAACCCGCGACGAGTTCCTCAAGGCGGCTCAGGCCTGCACCACCGACAGGGCAGGCCGCAAGCCGGGGCAGAGCGGCTTTGACCCCAAGAACCTCGAGACCTGGGGCGTAGGCATCCCCACCCCCTGGATGGGCGGCACCATCGCTTATTCGGTGGCTCGCCAGAACGGGACCAACCTCGTCGACGAAAAGCTCAACGCCACATTCAACGCTCCGGAGGCCGTGGAGGCCGTGCAGTTCCTGGTCGATCTGGTGGGCAAGTACCACGTCTCACCGGCCAACGCTACCGAGCAGAGCGAAATCACCGCCTTCCGCCAGGGCAAAGCCTGCTTTAACTTCAACGGCGTGTGGATGCTCAGCCAGTATCAGGGCCAGCAGGGCCTGAAGTTCGGCATCGCCCCCTTCCCCCGCCTGGGCACCAAGATGGACGCGGCCTGGGGCGGCTCGAGCCACCTCACCCTGCCCCGCCAGCGTGCAGGCTACGATCCCAACAAGCGCAAGGCTGCGCTGGAGTTCATCTCCTGGATGACCCAACCCGCCCAGAACCTCAAGTGGACCTCGGCCGGCGGCCTGCCCACCCAGCCGGTCGTGGCCCAGGACAAAAGCTACGACAACAACCCCATGCAGGAGCTGTTCGAGGCCCTGCCCAACGTCTACCCGACCTCGGGCTACCCCTGGGTGGCCCAGGTGCGCGGGGCCTGGGACGCCGCCTTCGAAGCGGCGCTGCTGGGCAAGAAGGACGTCAAGAAAGCCCTCGACGACGGGGTAAACGAGGCCAACAAGCAGATCGAGCAGGCCCGCCAGAGCATCCGCTGAAGGGCAGAGGGGCCGGGACATTTCCCGACCCCCCCCTTTCCGATCGACGAGCTTCCGCGAGACCTATAGACCAGAGCATAAAGCATGAAGCGCCAACCCTGGATCAGGAGGTAAGAGGTGAGCGCAAGGACGGCACAGGAAAGACCCCAGCGGAAGGGGAGCATCTTCGCGCTCAACGAATCCAACCCGCTCGTCCCTTATCTTTTCCTGCTGCCTCACGCCATCTTTTTCTTCATTTTCACCGTCTACCCGGTGGGATACGGGATCTGGATCAGCACCCACCGCTGGGATCCGCTGGCTCCCACACAGCCTTACGTGGGGCTCGAGTTCTACCGCAACCTCTTCGACCCCAGCACCCCCCAGTCGCAATTCTTCTGGCGCACCTTGCTCAACACCCTCTTCTTCACCGCGGTGAGCGTGCCGCTGTTGATCGCGGTGGCCCTGGGGCTGGCCCTGCTCTTGCATCGTCCCATCGTCGGCCGGGCTTTCTTCCGGGCGGTGTTCTTCATGCCGGGCATCCTGTCGGTGGCGGTGATGGGCATCCTCTGGAAGTGGATGTTCGAGAACCAGAGCGGGCTGGTGAACATCATCGCCAGCGAGTACCTGGGGCTGCCCCGCCTGCCCTACCTCACTACCGAGTGGCTGGCCTGGGTCCCCATCGTCGTGGGGACGGTGTGGTGGACGGTGGGCTTCAACATGACCCTCTACCTGGCGGCCCTGGGCAACATTCCCCAGGCCCTCTTCGAGGCAGCCGAACTCGATGGGGCGGGGAGCTGGGCCAGGTTCCGCCACATCACCCTGCCCCTGCTGGCACCCACCACCCTTTTCGTGGCGGTGACCACGGTGCTGGCCAGCCTGCAACTTTTTGGGCAGTCGCTCATCATCACCGGCGGCGGTCCCACCCGTACCACCCAGAGCGTGATCATGTACATCACTGAGGAAGCTTTCAGCAACAACCAATTCTCCAGCGCCACCGCCATGTCCTTCGTCTTCGGCCTGGTCATGCTGGTGTTTACCGTCCTTCAGTTCCGCATCATGGCGCGGGACATGCAAGGAGGCATGCGCTGATGGCCCGGACGGTTGAGAAGCTTCCTGCCCTCGCCCGCGAGCCCAGGCGCAGGCTCCCCAGGGACATCCCGCGCTTTTTGCTCCTGTGCGTGCTGGCGATGATCTTCCTGACCCCCATCTACTGGATGATCTCCACCTCGCTCAAACCGGAGTCCGACACCATCGCCCAGCCGGTGCAGTGGATCCCGGCCCGCCCCACCCTCGAGAACTACCGGGAAATCCTGGCCTCACCCGATGGCAACATCCTGCGCTGGACCTGGAACTCGGTGGTGATGGCCTTCGGCTACACCTTCGTCAGCGTCACGCTGTGCGTGCTAGCGGCCTACCCGCTGGCCCGCATGCGCTTTTGGGGGCGCGAGGCGTGGTTTTGGTTCGTCCTCTCCAGCATGATGGTGCCGGGGATCGTGACCTTGATCCCGCTTTACATCATGATGATCCAGCTGAACTGGATCGACACCTACCACGCCCTGATCTGGCCGGGAGTGGCCCAGGCTTTCGGCGTGTTCATGCTGCGGCAGTTCTTCCTGGGCATCCCCAGGGAACTCGAGGAGGCCGCCCGCATGGACGGGGCCAACAGCCTCCAGGTCCTGCGCCACGTGATCCTACCGCTGTCGGTGCCGGCTCTGGTCACGCTGGGGGTGTTCAGCTTCATGGCCAGCTGGAACAACTACGTCTGGCCCCTGTTCGTCGTCCACGGTGACATGCAGACCCTACCGGTAGGCATCACCCTCTTCTCCAGCCGCTACGTCACCGACTACGGCAAACTGATGGCCGGCACGGCCATCGCGGCTTTGCCGGTGCTGGTGGCCTACCTCTTCGCCCAGCGCTATCTGGTGCAGGGCATCGCCCTCACCGGCATGAAGGACTGAGCTTGCGGCATGAGCTTCTTCTGGGCCATAGGCATAGAGAACGCGCACATCCTGGAGATGGGAGTGGACGAGCTGGCCTGGACCGGCCACCGCGCTCGCTGGCGTGAAGATCTGGCGCTGGCCAGGGGCCTGGGTGTGAGCCACATTCGCTACGGGCTGCCCTGGGCTGAGCTCAACCCTGCGCCCGGCGTCTACGAGTGGGGCTGGGCCGACGAGGTGATCGCCGAGCTCGAGCGGCTGGGCCTGGAAGCGATCTGGGACCTGGTGCACTTCGGCACCCCGGCCTGGCTCGAGCAAGGTTTTCTCGACCGCGACTTCGTGGGGGCGCTCGAGGCCTACGCCTCCGCTTTCGCCCGGCGCTACGCGGGCCGGGTGAACAGGCTCACCCCGCTCAACGAGCCCTACATCAGCACCTACTTCCGTGCGGGCTGGGGTATCTGGCCGCCCTACCTCAAGGGGCGCGCAGGCTTCGTGCGCATGCTCTTCCCCATCGTGGAGGGAGTGCGCGCGGCCATTCGGGCCATCCGCACCGCCAACCCCGAGGCCGAGATCTGGCTCAACGACGCCGCCGACTTCTTCCACCCCGCCACCCCCGACCTCGCCGGCGAGGCCGCCCGGCGCACCCTCGAGCGCTACGCCGCCTTCGACCTGCTGTTGGGGCTGACCCGGCCCGGACAGGAAAGCTACGAGTGGCTCAAGGCAGCAGGTTACCCCGAGGCGGGCCTGCGCGCCGAGCCGGTGGAGATCGAAGTGATCGGCCTGGACTATTATCCCGAGACCGAGCACGAACTCTACCGCGCTGAGGACGGCACTCTGGCCATCCGGGTGGCCTCAGAGCCGCTGGGGCTGGCCCGCGCCCTGGCCGATTACCATGCCCGCTACGGCAGGCCGCTGTTCGTCGCCGAGACCAGCGCCACCCACGACCCGGTGGGCTGGCTCGAGTACACCTTGGACCAGGTCCGCCAGGCCCGCGCCGGCGGGGTCTGGGTGCGGGGCTACACCTGGTGGCCGCTGTTCGACTTCTACGACTGGGACTCGCTGCTGACCCGCCTCGAGGGCAGGCTGTGCCCGGTGGGGCTCTACCGGCTATCTCCCACCCGCTCCGACCGCCAGCCCACCCCGGCCGCCGAGCGCTTCCGCCGGGCCGTGGCGGAGGGGATTTGAATCCCATCGAACAAGAGGACGAGATGTCAGCCAGACCTTTCCCCCTGCTCGCTTTGCTGTTCCTGATGCTTATGCTTATGAGCGCCTCGAGCCAACCCGCAAAAACCTTTGCCAACCCCATCCTCCCCAGCGGTCCCGACCCCTTCGTCACCTTTTTCAACGGGCACTACTACCTCACCTACACCACCGGCACCGACATCCGCATCCGCCAGGCCCGCAGCCTGGCCACGCTGGGCCAGGCCCCCGAGCAGGTCGTGTGGGCCGACTTCGAGTCCGATCGCTGCTGCCACGTGTGGGCCCCGGAGTTCCACCGGCTCAAGGATCCGGCCGGGCAGTACCGCTGGTACCTCTACTACACTGCCGGGCCTTCGGAGTGCTGTGCCGCCCAGCGCATGCACGTGCTCGAGTCGGCTGCCGACGATCCCCTGGGGCCTTACGGGTACAAGGCCCGCCTCTTCGACCCCCAGAACGACTTCTGGGCCATCGACCCCACGGTGCTCGAGAACGGCGGCAGGCTCTACGTCGTCTACAGCGGCACCCCCTTCGACCTGATGCCGAACGAGAAGCCGCAGAACCTCTACATCGCCCCCCTGTCCAACCCCTGGACCATCTCCGGGCCACGGGTCGAGATCTCCGTCCCCGACCAACCCTGGGAGATCCACGGCGCCGCGGTCAACGAAGGCCCGGCCGTGGCCAGGCGTAACGGCAAGATCTACCTGGCTTATTCGGGATCGGGCTGCTGGAGTGACGACTACGCCGTGGGGGTGCTGGTGGCCTTGCAGGGCGCCGACCTGCTCCAGCCGAAGTCCTGGCAGAAGATGCCCCGGCCCTTCCTCACCCGCAACGACGCTGGCCAGGTCTTCGGGCCCGGCCACAACAGCTTCTTCAAGTCCCCCGATGGCAAGGAGGACTGGATCATGTACCACGCCAACCCCGGCCCCGGCCTAGGCTGCAAGGAGCAGCGCAGCCCCCGCGCGCAGAAGATCACCTGGGGCCCCGACGGCCTGCCCCGGGTGGCCCCTCCCAGCGTCGGCCCCAGCCCCCTGCCCTCGGGCGACCCTGGCTGGTGAATATCCGAAAGGGGGTTTACGAACTACCCCCGACCATACCGCGATCGCGGTATGGTCGGGGTTTCGCGATTCGACGGGGCCAGACCTCAGACCCTCCCCGCCCCCGTCGAGTATCGCCCGGTTGAGACCGGCCTTTCTGCTTCCGCCCTTTGCCGTCAACAGCCTCAAGACCGTCACCAGCCGTGCTATCCGCAAGAATCACGCCGAACACCTCGGCAAGTTCTACCGGAAGCTTGTGCGGTTGCCGTGTGGCCTACCGAAAGCCGCTCGAGCAGGTCGTCCGGCGCACCGGGCACGGCTACTTGAAGAGGCTCGAGGCCGTGCATACCGGCTGCGCTGGTTCGCCTTGACACGCAGGCTGCGGCGTATTATATTTTGAACCTATATCACTATATGAAACAGCTAGACGATCCTAAGCCAGCCCAGCGGCAGAACCAATACATCATGAATTCCTCGTACCGCACGCTGCAGGTTCTCCTGGCGTTCAGCGCTCCGCCGCACCGCTTCTCCCTCTCGGAGGTCACTGCACGGATGGGCCTGGAGAAGAACCAGATCTATCGCTCGCTCAAGACCCTCGAGGAGGCCGGTTTCCTGCGCATGGAAGCTGACGGGCGCTTCGCCCTGACCCCACTGATCGGCGTGCTGAACGCGGCTTCCGCCAGCAGCCAGCAGGCTTCGTTAGTCGAGGTGGCTGCCCCCTTCATGGACCGGCTCGCCACCGAGACCGACGAGTCGGTGAACCTCTTCGTGCTGGCAGGTGACTCGGCGGTGTGCGTTGATCGGCGTGACAGCAACCAGCGGGTGAGGGTGGCTTCGGTGCTAGGCCAGTCGGTGCCACTGCACGCCGGGGCGGTCCCCAAGGCTATTCTGGCCAACCTCCCCGAGGCCGAGCAGGAGCGCATCCTGGGCCGACTGCCCAGCTACCCGCGCTATACCGAACGCACGGTGGTGGAGCCCGGCAAGTTACGGCAGGAACTGCTCCACATCCGGGAGCGGGGTTACTCGGTGAGCGATGGCGATTATGACCTGGCCGCGCGGGGCGTGGGTGCCCCCATCTTTGACCACAGTGGGCAGGTAATCGGCGGAATCAGCGTCGGAGGACCTGCCTTCCGAGTGGACGACGCGACCCTCAGCCGCTTCAGTGAGCTCATTGTCCAGGTGGCCAGGGCCATCTCGAGGCAACTCGGCTACACCGGATAGGGAAGGAGGCTTTAAGCGATGAAAGGCATACGGTGGAAGTTTAGGGGCATAAGTGCGGCGCTGCTGGCGGGGGCGCTCAGCCTGGGTGGGGTGCTGGCCCAGGACTTCGATCCCAACGCGACGTTGAACCTGGCGACCAACGCCGACCCTACCCTTAACCCCTGGACCCCGGGGGCGGTGGTGGAGTCCAACCTCATCAACACCATCCTCTTTGACCAATTGGTGCGCTACAACAAGAAGGACCTGAGCCCAGCTCCCGGCCTGGCTACGAGCTGGAAGGTGGCCCCGGACGGCCTTTCCTGGACTTTCAACCTGCGCAAGGGCGTGACCTGGCACGACGGCAAGCCCTTCACCGCCGAGGACGTGGCCTTCACCTTCAACGACGTGGTGCTCAACAAGAAACTGGGCGCGCAGAACGCAGGGAACTTCAGCAAGGTCAAGAGCGTGGAGGTGGTCAACCCTTCTACGGTGCGCTTCGTGCTCAATGCACCCTTCTCCTCCTTGCCCTACTACCTGGCCTACTTCGCCGGCATCCTGCCCAAGCACGTCCTGGCTGAGGCTGAGAACCCGCTCCAGGTGGCCAGCTTCAACAAAAAGAACCCCATCGGCACCGGAGCCTTCCGCGTAGCCGAGTTCGTGCCAGGCTCGTATGTGCGCCTGGTTAGATACGACAAGTACTGGGGCGGCAGTCCCAAGATCGGCTCCATCGTCTTCAGGATCGTTCCTGATCCCAACACCCAGATGGCCCAGGTGATCTCCGGGGAGCTTGACTTCGTGAGCGTTTCGAACCCTGCCTTGCTGGCTGGCGTGGAGCGCAACCCCAAGCTGCAGGTGCTGCGGCAGAGCCAGAACCTCTACTACTTCGTGGCGCTCAACCAGAACGACCCCCGCTTCCGCGACGTGCGTGTGCGCCAGGCCCTGCTCCACGCCCTCGACCGCAAGGCCATGATCGACTCGGTAGTGCGCGGCTACGGGACCATCGCCACCGGTCCCATCGCCCCGCTGCAGAAGTCCTTCTACGCCAAGGACGTGCCGCAATATGAATACAACCCCAAGAAGGCGCAGGAGTTGCTGCGCGCGGCGGGCTGGACCCCCGGCCCAGATGGGGTGTTGCTCAAGGACGGTAAGCCCTTCGAGATCGACATGCCCACCGGACAGTTCGGTTACCTGGTGCCGGCCACTCTTCTGGTGCAGCAGTACTGGAAGGCCATCGGGGTCAAGGCCAATGTCAACGTGATGGAGTGGAACGCCTACATCCAGAAAATGTTCGTCAACCGCCAGTACGAGGCCACCCTAGCCTGGTGGAGCACCCCTCCAACCCCCGATGTCACCCCCTACTACGCCTCCGCCGCCGCCGACAAGGGCAACAACATCCCCAACTACAAGAATCCCGCGCTCGACAAGCTGCTCGAGGAGGGCCTGAAGGCCACCAGGGTGCAGGATCAGGTGCTCATCTACCGGCGCATCCAGCGCCTGCTGGCCGAGCAACTCCCCTACCTCTACTTGTGGTACCCCGACATTATCTCGGTGCGTAACGAAAGGGTGGGGGGGATGGCGGAAATCAACACCGCCACGGCCTTCCAGCACTCTTCGGAGTGGTTCGTCAAGCGATGAACGAAGCCAGGAGGTGAGGACAGGTGGCCGCTTACGTCGTCCGCCGACTCCTCCAGGGAGTGGTCGTGCTGTTTCTGATTTCGGTGATCACCTTCCTGCTCATCAATCTGGCCCCCGGCGGCCCCACCTCAGCAGTGAGCCTGGGCCGCACCGCCGAGGAGCGCGAAGCCGTCCTTCGGCAGTACGGCCTGGATCGCCCGGTGCTAATCCGCTACTTCGACTGGCTGGGTGGGGTGTTGCGAGGAGACCTGGGCGAGTCCTACAACCAGGGGCTCCCAGTCTCTTCGCTGCTGGCGCAGCGGATGGGCAACACCCTGCAATTAGCCCTCACCGCCCTCACACTCACCGCCCTGTTGGGGGTGGTGTTGGGGGTGCTGTCGGCGCTGCACAAAAACCGCTGGCCCGACCACCTCATCAGCAGCCTGGCTACGGTGGGGATGTCGGTCCCGGCCTTCTGGTTGGGCATCGTGGCCATCATCGTCTTCGCAGTGCAGCTCAAATGGCTGCCCTCCTCAGGCATCTTCACGGTGGGCCAGGAGTTCTCCCTCGCCGATCGGCTGCGCCACCTGGCCATGCCCGCGGGGGTGCTGGCCTTTACCCTGATGCCCAACGTCATTCGCATCACCCGCTCAGCACTGCTGGAGGTCCTCACCTCCGACTACGTTCGCACCGCCCGGGCCAAGGGCCTCCCGGAGCGAGTGGTGCTGCTCAAGCATACCTTTAAGAACGCCATGGTCCCGGTGATCGCCATCCTGGGGCTCATCACCACCGTGCTCTTCTCAGGCTCGGTGGTAGTAGAGAGCGTCTTCGGATGGGCCGGGCTGGGCCGCCTGGCCATCGAGGCTGCCAACGGGCGCGACTATCCGGTGATTCTGGGCGTCACCCTGCTGGTGGGCGCCATTGTGGTGGTGGTCAACTTGCTGGTGGACCTCCTCTATGCCGCCGTGGACCCCCGGATCAGCCACGAATAATCAGCCATGAACAGTATTACGCCGAGCGCTGCCGCCCCCTCCCGCTCCCAAAGCCGCTTTTGGCTGCGGGTTCGCCGCAACCCGGTGGGTTTAGGGGCCTTCCTGACGATCTGCCTGCTGACGCTGCTGGTGGTCTTCGGTCCGCTCCTCTACCGCGTTGCCCCCGACGCCACCGACCCGCTCAACATCCTGGCCGCCTCGAGCCCAACCCATCCCCTCGGCACCGACGAACTCGGGCGAGACATGCTCAGCCGCCTGCTCTATGGTGGGCGGATCTCGCTTTCTGTGGGCTTGCTGTCGATGTTGGTGGGGCTGACCATCGGGACTGTGGTTGGGGGAATCGCGGGCTACTTCAAAGGCTGGGCCGAGACCGTGGTGATGCGGCTGGTGGACGTGTTCATGTCCATCCCCAGCTTCTTTTTGGTGCTGGTGATCGTGACCGCCTTCGGCAACCATCCTCTCACCGTGGTGCTCACGGTAGGGATCGGCTTCTGGGCCCAGATGGCGCGGGTGGTCTACGCCGAGTTTTCCAAGTACCGGGGGCGGGAGTTCGTGGAGGCCATGCACGCCCTGGGGGCCTCGCACGCGCGCATTATGTTCGGCCACATCTTTCCCCAGGTGCTGCCCCAGGCCATCGTGCTGGCCACGCTCGGAGTAGGCTGGGCCATTCTCACCGAGGCCGCCCTCAGCTACCTGGGGCTGGGCATCCAGCCCCCCCTGGCCTCCTGGGGCAACATGTTGCAGAATGCCCAAGCCTACCTCTACTCCAATCCCATGCTGGCGGTGTATCCGGGGCTGTTCATCGCGGTGACGGTGTTGGCCTTCAACGTCCTGGGCAACGCGCTGCGGGATGTGCTTGACCCCAGGAATTAGGCCGCTGCCACGGACTTCACCCTCACCACAACCACAGGAGCGAGTCATGCAGAAAAAGCGCTATAACGGTTACAAGTCCTTCGAGTACCTCGAGCCCGGCGTCGACTATAGGCCCTTCAAACTAGCCCAGGAACTGAACCGGGTGCCGAGCCGAGCGGTGGAGGTGACCCCTGAGCAGGAGGAACGGGTAAAGCGCATCTTTCAGGAAAACCTCATCATCTCACTGCACGACCACTGCTTCGTAGCCCCCGAGAACCTCGCTGAGTTCTTCGAGTTTCGCCGCCAGGGCCGGGACTGGACCGGCTATGAGGGCCTGAGCGTGAGCGGGCTAGACTGCGTGTTCGACAACCTCATGAACGGCACCGCCATGATCACCTCGCGCTCGGGCTGGAAGTGGGATGACATCATCTACGACCTGGGCATGCGCCTTTCCGATATCGCGCACCAAGACATGGTGGTGCTGGCCACCACCACCGAGGATATCGTGCGGGCCAAACAAAACGGCCAGATCGCCTTTGTGGTCTCGCTCGAGGGCGCGGCCATGATCGAGAACGAACTCGACCGGCTGGATATCCTCTACGGGCTAGGGGTGCGCTGCCTGGGCATCGCCTACAGCGAGGGTAATCAGCTCGGTGGTGGGCTGCGCGAGCCCAACGACGGTGGGCTCACCGTGTTCGGGCGCAAGGCGGTCAAGCGGATGAACAAGCTGGGGATCGCCATCGACATCTCCCACTCCGGCGACCGTACCTCCTTGGACACCATCGAAGTCAGTGAGAAGCCAGTCTTCATCACCCACGCCGGGGCCCGGGCGCTATGGAACTCCAATCGCCTCAAGCCCGACGAGGTGATCAAAGCCTGTGCTGAGAAGGGCGGGGTCATTGGCATTGAGGCCGCGCCCCACACCACCATCACCCAGAAGAACCCCCGCCACTCTATCGACAGCTTCATGGAGCACTTCGAGTACTGCGTGGACCTGGTGGGCATCGACCACGTTGCCTTTGGCCCGGACGTGCTCTTCGGCGACCACGTAGGCCTGCACCACACCCTCTCCGAGGCCCTGTCCATCGCGGCCAGCCGGGGAACGCTGGAGTACCCCAGGGTGGAATGGGTAGACGGCCTGGAGAACCCCTCCGAGGCCTTCCCCAACATCGTGCGCTGGTTAGTCAAGCACGGTTACAGCGATGAGGACATCGCCAAGGTGGTGGGGGGCAACATCATGCGGGTGTTGAAGGAAGTCTGGTACAGGTAGGCGATGGTCTGAGGGAGAGCTCTAATGCATATAGAAGTCAACGGGGTAAAGCTGGTTTACGACGATTCGGGGGGCGACGGGATCGCCTTCGTCACCCTGCACGGAGGGCCGGGGATGGGCAGCCGCAGGGGAGACTGGGCCGCCTTCCAGCCCCTCACCGACACCTACCGTCTCATCAGCTACGACCAGCGCGGCAACGGGGACTCAGAGGGCCGCGAACCCTACTCACACGAGCAGTTCGTAGCCGACCTCGAGGCCCTGCGCCAGGGCCTGGGACTGGGCAAGATCATCCTGCTGGGCGGTTCATATGGCGGCTTCATCGCTCTGGAATATGCCCTGCGCCATCAGGACAAGCTGCACGCCCTCATCTTGCGCGACACCGCCGCCAGCAACAAGTACCAGCACACCAGCAAGAAACGCGCCTTAGAGAGCGGATTCCCGATGGACATCGAGCGCCTGGATCGACTCTTCGCCGGGCAGATGACCTCTGATGAGGACTTCCGTGAGAGCTTCGCCATGATCCAGCCGCTCTACAACGTCCGGCGCGACCTCGAGGAGGAAGCCCGGCGGCTGGCGGCCATCCCCTTCCGTTACCAGACCCACAACTGGGCCTTCAGCCGCAACCAACCCCACTACGACATCACCTCGAGGCTGCCTGAGATCGAGGTTCCGGTGCTGGTGACGGTCGGGCGTCACGACTGGATCACTCCGCTCGAGGCCAGCGAGGAACTCGCCCAGGGCCTGCCCAACAGTGAGCTCGTCGTCTTCGAGAGCAGCGGGCACTCGCCTCAACTGGAGGAGCAGGAGCGGTATCTGCGGGTAGTGCGGGACTTCCTGGGACGCCATCTGGTCGCGGAGTAACGATGATCGTCCCGATCCCCCCCGGCGAACGCACTTATCGGGCCCAGCAGGCCTTCGAATTTGCCGGTTCAGACCTGGCAGGACTGGTGCTTTTCGACGACCAGCTCATCCAGTACTTTACGGGCTTCATCTTCATCCCCACCGAGCGCCCCATCGCCCTGATCATCACCCGCGAGGGCGAGCGCATTCTCTTCGTTCCCCGCCTCGAGTACGAACATGCCCTCGAGACCGCGCAGGTCGAAGAGGTCCGCTCCTATCCCGAGTTCCCGGGTGAGCAGCACCCCCTGCTGTTCCTGAGCGAACATCTCCAGCAACTGGGCCTCAGACGTGGCCTCATCGGCGTGGACCACGATGGGTATCCGCCGGTTATGGGCTACAGCGGCCCTGCGCTGAGCGAGTTGTTTGCCATCCGGCGGGTCTCCGCGGCGCTGGATCGCCAGATGGCCCTGAAGTCCGAACCCGAGCTCTCCCTCATCCGCGAGAGCGCCCGCTGGGCAGGGCACGCCCATAGGCTACTGCAACAGTACACCCGTCCCGGCCTCAGCGAGTCCGAGGTGGAGGCCAGGGCCACCCGGGAAGCCACGCAGGCCATGCAGGCTGAGATGGGGCCGGGGTTTCGCAGCCACAACCGCTGGATCAGCGGAGCGGTTGCACTGTACCGTGGCCAGATTGGCCCCAACAGCGCCCTGCCCCATGCCATTAGCATCAACGCAGTCTTCAAGGCTGGTGATAATCTGGTCACTGGGGCCAGCGCGGGAGTGTGGGGCTATTTGAGCGAACTGGAGCGCACCATGTTCGTCGGCGAACCCACCCCACAGCAGCGCCACTACTTCCGGCACATGCTCGAGTTGCAAGACCTGGCACTGGAGCACATGCGCCCGGGCAGGGCTTGTGCTGACGTTGATCGTGTCGTGCGGGCTTACTACGAGCGGGAGGGTCTGCTTCCTTACTGGCGGCACCATGTAGGCCACAGCCTGGGGCAGCGCATCCACGAGAGCCCCTTCCTTGACATCGGCGAGCAGGCCGTGCTGGAGCCCGGAATGGTCTTCAGCATCGAACCCGGTCTTTATGTGCCGGGCCTCGGGGGCTTCCGCCACTCGGATACGGTGCTCATCACCTCACGAGGCGCTGAGCTGTTGACGCACTACCCGCGCGAACTCGAGGCGCTCATCATCCCGGCTTGAACCGAAGTATGACCCCTTCGCTAGGGCGCAAGGGTTCACTCAAGCCCAAACCTCCCAGAGGCTATCTTTTTGAATCCTAGAGCACTCCCTTCCAAGGGGCGATATCGCCCTCCGCTACGCGGATAACTTCGGTCGGGTTAGTTCGCCAACCGTTTGGGTGTTGACTAACTGAGTCAACCATAATATGGTATGCACATACAGACTTCTGTGCGGCGGCTCAGGTGCTTGAGACGAAGGACATTGCGAACCTCGGTTGAGGAAGGGGGAGGTTTTGGGCGAGTACCGGCCATGGGGGATGTTCGACATGTCGAATAACTGCCTAATGAAGGGTGTTATAGGTCAGAGTGACATTTAATCGCTAGTTAGACAGCAGCCAGGAAAAAGGAGGCACACGAATGAAGCATAAAGTGACACCGTTCTTGATGTTCAACGATCAGCTCGAGGCGGCCATGGAGTTCTACACCACCACTTTCCCGGACTCCGAAATCAGGAACGTCGCCCGCACCGCTAAGGACGGTCCGATCACCTCCGCCGAGTTCGTCGTCGGTGGTCAAGTCTTCATGGGTTACAACGGGGGCTCGTACTTTGCTTTCTCCGAAGGCTTCTCGCTCTACGTTGACTGTGAGAACCAGGCCGAGGTTGACGAGTATTGGGACAAACTAGTCAAGGCCGGAGCGACGCCTACCGCATGCGGCTGGATCAAGGATCCGTTCGGCCTCTCGTGGCAGATTGTCCCGCGGCGATTCAGGGAACTCATTGCCGATAAGAATCCAAAAAAGGTACAGGCAGTGATGGAGGCCATGATGACGATGATGAAGTTGGATGTGGCGGAACTGGAGAAAGCCTATGATGCTGCATAGCAGACAACATGCCTGGTAACAGTCGACCGATTAAGAACAATATCCGCAGCCTACCCCAGTCAAAGCGCCGTTCTGCGCGCTAGCGTGCTGGCTTTATAGAAGCGAGGGAGTGTGGGGGAGCGATAACACTCATGTATGGTCTGATCGGAAAGATAAAGGTATTGCCTGGGCGACGGGACGCGTTGATCTCCATTCTCGTCGAGGGCGTCAGTGGCATGCCGGGTTGCCTTAGCTACGTAGTCGCGCAAGATCCAACTGATCCTGATGCCATCTGGATAACTGAGGTGTGGGACAGTCGAGAAAGCCATCGAGCGTCTCTGTCGCTGCCCTCGGTTCAACAAGCCATTGCGCGCGGCAAACCGCTCATTGCAAGCTTTGGAGAACGATTCGAGACCGAGCCCATTGGTGGTCACGGGCTCAGTGCTTGCGGCAACCGAACCTAACTGGGCCGTCGGGAGGCTGCTTTGATGAATGGTTTTCAGTACAACATTGGGCCGGCGTTTTTGGAGTTGCATTTGCGCTTCTCAACTCAAAACTTGCACTTACTCCTCCCCCTGCATCAATCGATCCCACTTTAGAGAAAAGAGGGGGCGTGGGGGAGCTATAATCCCCCGGACCTTCAGTCCGTGGGATACATGGACTCCCCCACGTGCTCCGAAGGAGCACATGGCATGGCGAACAGCAGATGTGTTGTAAAATCTCCTTGGGGACAGCGTTCCCCGAGCATCTTGAAAGTCAAGGTAGGGGGTTGCGGGGACAACGTGTTTGCCTGGCCATGACGGTAGCAAACCCTCGTTCCCCGTGTAAAACCTTGAACGGGACCGTCCCGATGAAAGAAGGGGAAGAGCCTCAACATCGGTATGGAACCACACACAGGCCTGGGCGGGGCCTTCGGGGATGGGTACGGCATGGGCCGTCTCGTCAAACCCGAGAAGCCTCGGGCTTCAGTCCGAGGAGTCGTCACTAGGTTCTGAAGCTGAGAGAACCATGATCCTCTATGGCCCCATGCAACGACTGCTTGTTGCTGTTTTCCTGGGAGCTGCTGGCTCAGCAATCGTGCTTGCTGGTGTGTTGCCTACCTGGGTTGGTTGGTTCGCTTTTATCGTGGGAGTCTTGCAATTAGCTTTCATCCTTACGATTTTCTCGATGGCTGATCCTACAAGGTTCTATAGCGTAACTGTCAACATGGGCGAAGACGGAATCCTCGAACTCTGCGAACTGCTCATTGAGCGCGGCATTGGGATAGAGGCCGGTTTGTTGTCGCTTCGTGATGCGCATATTTTCGTCCAGTCAGGAATTGCGCCGCGTTGTAAGCGGGTGTTGGTTGAACCGCTGGATGCCGATCCGGATGACGCGGTCGCACTGGCTGAGGCCATAGAACAAGTACTAGCGGACGGCGGCGTGCGGCTTGAGCAAGTTCATCACGGTGACGGCATCGCCTCTTGGGCAGTTAATCGGCGTGCTATTGCACGCGGTCATAGTATCCGAACAGGGTTAGAGGACACGCCCGTTCTCCCTGATGGACGTATAGCCTCCGGAAACGGTGAGCTTGTCGCTGCTGCCGTGTTGTTGTTAAAACAGGCGCGTGGGCGCGCGATATCATAACGACCATAGCTCGACCGAGCTGGCAAAAGTACCAAGTTTTGCCAAGTGCGCTGCCCAACATGTGCTTCCATCTGATGCCGCGCCGTGGCGCGGCTGAAGCGCCAGCCGTTGAATAGCACTCAGCGAACTATGGATAAAGTAGCACCCGTAACGATTGTGAACGTTGGCTACCGCTCAACCAACTACTGGGTTGTCAGTGCGGGCACTTCTCGCTTGCTCGTCGATATCGGCTGGCCAGGGACACTTGGAATCATGAAGGCGAACCTCAGGAAAATCGGCGTGCCTCTCCGCGAGATCCGCTATGCGCTCGCCACCCACTATCACATTGACCATGCTGGCCTTGCCGAAGAGCTGAAAAGAGAAGGTGTTCCCCTCCTCGTGCTCGATGTTCAGGTTGACGCCATTCCTATCATGAAAACTTGGACAAAACCAGGGGATAACTACGTTGATATTACGCAGAATGGCAACATCATCATCTCATTTGAGCAGAGCCGCCAGATCCTTAGCCAGATCGGTATTGCTGGAGAAATCCTGCATACGCCCGGCCATTCCGATCATTGTATCTCGCTCCTCCTTGATGATGGTTCAGTGTTCACCGGGGATCTTCCACCGGAAGCTTATGCGTTCGACAACCCTTGCGCTCTGGCAAGCTGGAAACTCCTCCGAGAAAAGGGGGCTACCCGAGTATATCCTGCACATGGCCCTATAAAGTCAATAGACGAAACGCCAGGTGTACGCTCGCCTGAGTGATACGCCCGTTGCACATAGCGGTCCTTGTAAAACAAAAAGGGGGGTCTTGTATCATAAGCCCCGTGCGCCCTGAGGACTTCTCCCCCCAGGCTCCTGGGAAGCTCTTCCCCATAGGGGGAGGGGCCTACGCCTTCGTGCCCGACCCCCTCCCTTCCACCATCCCCTGGTCCCAGGGATTTGTCCGTCTTCTAGATGAGGCCCGGGGGAGCCTAGGGGAACTGGCTGGGCTCCTGCGCACCCTGCCCAACCCCTACCTCTTCATCCGCCCTTTTGTGCGCAAGGAAGCCGTACTCTCCTCCCGCATTGAGGGCACCCAGGCGAGCCTGGTGGATGTGTATGCCCTCGAGGCCCAGGTCCCTCTCCTTCCCCTCGGCGAAATCCGCGAGGACGCCAGAGAGGTTCTCAACTACATCCAAGCCCTGGAACGAGGCAGGGAGCTTTTGCGGGAACTCCCCCTGTCCTTGCGCCTGCTTCGGGAAATGCACGCCGTGCTCCTCCAAGGCGTGCGGGGGCACAGCCGCGCCCCAGGAGAGTTCCGGCGGGTGCAAAACTGGATTGGCTCCCCGGGAAGCTCCCTGCAAGAGGCCCGCTATGTGCCGCCCCCTCCCGGGCCCATGCTGGAGGCGCTCGATGCCCTGGAGCGCTTCTGGCACAGCGAGCACGGCCTTCCCCCTCTGGTGGAGATAGCCCTGGTGCACTACCAATTTGAGGCGATCCACCCTTTCCTAGACGGCAACGGGCGCATAGGCCGCCTGCTCATCACCCTCATGCTTTTGGAGCGGGGCCTCCTTCCCGAGCCTGCCCTTTACCTATCCGCCTATTTTGAAAGGCACAGGAGCACCTACTATGACCTGCTCCTCAGGGTAAGTCAGGAGGGGGCCTGGGAGGAGTGGTTTGCCTTCTTCTTGCAGGCCGTGCAGACCGAGGCCAAGGACGCCGCGAGCAGGGCGCAGAGTCTGTTGGCGCTGAGGCAGGGCTGGCGGGAGCGGTACCAGCGGGAGGGAGGAAGCGCCTACCTGCTAGCCCTGGTGGACCTGCTCTTTGAGCAGCCGGTGCTCACCGTCCCGTGGGTGATGAAGCGCCTCCAGATAACCCACGCCTGGGCCAATCGGCTGGTGAAAAGGCTGACGCAGGATAAAATCCTGGAACCCATCGGTGAGAGAAAGCGCAACCGCCCCTTTGCCGCCCGCGCGGTCCTGGAGGCGTTGGAGGTCTAGCCCATGCCCAAGAAGAGGACCTCATACGAGGAGACCCTGAGCATCCTGACCCTGCTGGAGATGAAGCTCGGCAAGGGCAGGGAAGAGGTGGTGAGCCTCTTGCACCGGATGCAAAAGGAGTCCAGAGGTAAAGCAGCCCATAACGTTATGGGCCACTCCGATGCTGTCCAGGTTGAGGAAATCTTCAAGGGCCTGGGACGGCTGACCTGGGAATCCTTCGTGCAAAACCGCCTCCCCCTGCTCAACCTCCCCGACGACCTGAAGGAGGCCCTCGAGGAGGGGGCCATCCCCTACACCGCCGCGCTGGAGCTGGAAAGGGTCAAGGAGCAGGGAGATCGGGCCCGGCTGCTGGAGGAGGCCCGGGCCGGGCTCTCGCTGCGGGACTTGAAGGCCCGGGTGCGCGCGCTGCTGAAGCACCCCCCCTCCGCCGCCCGACCCTGGCACCGGGAGGTGCTGACCAAGCTGGCCAGGATAGACCTCGAGGCCCTCCCCGCCGGGCGCCGGACCCAGGTGGAGGAGAAACTGAGGGAGCTGGCCGAGCTGCTGGAGGGCTGACCCCCCTCCCCCGCCGCCCCCTCCAGGGGGCGGTGTTTGCCCAGGAGGCCCGTGAAGCCGTGAGCGGAGCCGTTCAGCGGTCCGGGTCTTCGACCACAGCGGGCTCAGGGCCCAGGCGCCCAGCCTCGAGCAGCACCCACGCCCTGCGGGGCTCCATGGGGGTGAGCTTGATACAGCCGTTCTCCACCGTGTACGTCTGGCAACTCAGGGCCTCAGTAAGCCGGGTTCCCTCGGAAAAGCTCACCGGTAGGGCAAGTTCGCGGGGCACTCGAGTATTGTTGAGCACCACCAGCACCCGTTCATCCCCTAGGACTCGGTAAAAGCCGAACACCCGGTCCTCGGCGTGGGCCACCTCGAACGCGCCCCGCCGCAGCACGGGGTGCGCCCGGCGCAGGGCCAGCAGTCGGCGCACGCTGGCGCGAATCTCCGGCTTCCAGCGCTCCGGCTCCCAGACCATCGATCGGCGGCAATCGGGGTCGTCGCCGCCCTCCATCCCGTTCTCGTCTCCGTAGTAGAGCATCGGGGCGCCAGGGTAGGTGAGGAGGAAGGCGAAGAGGAGCTGCACGGCCTTAGGGTCACCGCCGCATTCGGTAAGAACACGCGGGGTGTCGTGGCTGCCCAGGAGGGTCAGCATCCCCCACTGTGAACCCTCGGGCAGCCGATTGCGCAGCAGGGTGAGGGCCCGGGCAAAGCTGTCGGCAGCCAGGGCGTTTTTGAGAAAGAAGTCGAAAAGCAGCTCCCGCAATCGGTAGTGCATGGTCCCGTCGAAGGTATCGCCCTGCAGGAAGGGCCAGGGGTCGCGCCACTCCTCAGCCACCAGATAGGCTTCGGGGTAGCGCGATTTGACCACCCTTCGCAGCCGCTGCCAGAAGCCGGTCTCGATCTCGTAGGCCACGTCCATGCGCCAGCCGTCGATGCCGCGCCCCAGCCAGTGCAGCACCACCTCATGCACGAAGGCTTCGACCTCAGGGTTACGGGTGTTGAGCCGGGGCAGCCAGCCCACCCCGCCGCAGGTGGCGTAGTTGGGTAGCTCCGGCTGTAGGGGGAAGCCGTAGGGCGTGAACCAGTCGCGGTAGGGTGAGCGCTCGCCCTGCTCGAGCACGTCCCTGAAGGGCGCAAAGCCCATGCCGCAGTGGTTGAACACCCCGTCGAGCACCAGCCGCATGCCGCGCTTCTTGACCTCCCGCACCAGGCGGTCGAAGGTGGCGTCGTCGCCGAAGTGGGGGTCAACCTGAAAGTAGTCGTAGGTGTCGTACTTGTGGTTGGTGGCGGCCTTGAAGATGGGGGTCAGGTAGAGCGCGTTGCACCCTAGGTCTGCGATGTAGTCCAGGCCCTCGATGACGCCCTCGAGGTCCCCCCCGAGGAAGTTATCGCGGGTGGGGGCCGCGCCCCAGGGCTCGGTGCCGGGCGGGTCGTTGGCGGGGTCGCCGTTTTTGAAGCGCTCGGGGAAGATCTGGTAGAAGATGGCGTCTTTAACCCAGTCGGGGATCTGCACGGCGCTACTCCTTGAGGCCGGTGCTGGTGATGCCGGCGATGAACTGCCGCTGCGCGGCGAGGAAGGCCAGGACGGCGGGCAACGTGACGATGGTGGCGGCGGCGCTCAAGAGCGTCCAGAAGACCCCGTACTGCCCCTGGAACATGGCCAGGCCCACCTGCACGGTGCGCATTTCGGTGGAGTTGGTCACGATCAGGGGCCAGAGGAAGTCGTTCCAGGCGAAGAGGAAGGAGAAGATCGCGCTGGCCGCCATCACCGGGGTGGACAGGGGCAGCACGATGCGGAAAAAAATCGTCAGGCGCCCGGCGCCGTCTATAAGGGCGGCTTCCTCGAGCTCTCTGGGTAGCGAGAGGAAGAACTGGCGGAAGAGGAAGATCGCGAAGGCCGAGACCGCCCGTGGGATGATGAGGGCGTTGTAGGTATCGATCCAGCCCAGAGCGTTCACCACCAGGAAGCTGGGGATGAGCGTCACGGGGAAGGGGATCATCATGGTGCCCAGCACCCCGAAGAACAGCAGGTCGCGCCCCGCGAAGCGCATCCGGGCGAAGGCGTAACCGGCCATGGCCGAGAAGAGGGTCTGGGCGAGGACGATCCCCACCGTCATCACCGCGCTGTTGAGGAAGAAGCGGGGAAAGGGCGCGGCCTGCCAGGCTTTGACGAAGTTCTCCCACTCAAGATGCACCGGAAACAGCAGGGGTGGTTGGTATAGCGCAATCTCGGGCTTGAGCGCGGTGGTGAGCATCCATAGGAAAGGCATGGCCGAGAGGAAGGCCCCGCCCGCGAGCAGCAGGTGGGTCAGCAAGCCTTTCAAAGGCTTAAGCATCGCCCTGCCCTCCTCGAGTCAAGCGGAATTGAATCACCGTAACCAAGAAGATCAGAGCGAACATCACGTAGGCCACCGCCGAGGCGAAGCCCAGCTCGCTGTAGCGAAAGCCCTGGCGGTAGAGGTAGTAGCCCAGCACATCGGTGCTGCCCAGGGGTCCCCCCGAGGTCATCACATAGACCAGATCGAAGACCTGAAAGGCATCAATCAGGGCTGTAACCACCAGGAAGAAGGTGGTTGGAGCCAGCAGAGGTAGCGTGATATAGCGGAACTGCTGCCAGGAGTCCGCCCCATCCAGTTGGGCAGCTTCGTAGTAGGTCTTGGGGATGCCCTGCAGGGCCGCCAGGTAGACCACCATGTTGAAGCCCACCCGCTTCCATACCCCCACCACGACCACCGCCACCAGGGCCCAGGAAGGGTCGCTGAGCCAGGAAGGCCCCTCGAGGCCCACCCCCACCAGCCCCCGATTCACCACCCCCTGGGTGGGATCGAAGAGGTACTTCCACACCACCCCGCTGGCCACGGTGGGGGTGATTACGGGTAGGAAGTAGAGCACCCGGTAGACGGCCTGCCCCCGGATGGGCTGGTTGAGCAGCACCGCCACCCCCAGGCCGAGGGCCAGCGCCAAGAGGGTCACCCCGCCCGCGTAGAGCAGGGTGACCCGGAGCGAGTTCCAGAACTCCCCGGAGGCCAGCAGCCGCGCGTAGTTGGCCAGCCCCACGAACTCGCGGGTGGGGGAGAGGCCGTTCCACTCGAAGAGCGAGAGGTAGAGCGAGTAGAGGGCCGGGTAGAAGTTGAAGGTACCCAGCACCGCTACCGTGGGCAACAGGAAAAACAGGGCGGCGGGCCACTCGCCCAGGGTTCGCCCCCACCGGGAGGCTTTGGAAGGCACTTTATGGAGGCGAACCCCATTCACGGCAGTCTCCTCAGGGCTAGCGCAGCAGCGGTGCCACTTCCTGGGCCGCGCGCTCGAGCGCCTCCTTGGGGCTCAGCCGTCCCAGCAAGGCTTCCTGCACGTACTTGGCGAAGATGTCCGAGATCTGGGGATAGCGGGCCACCGGCGGGCGGGGCTTGGCGAAGGCCATCGAGTCCACGAAGGGGCGCATGAGGGGGCGGGCGTTGCTCACCCAGGCCCGGTAGGCCGGGTCGTTGGCCACCGAGCGGCGCACCGGCAGGAAGCCGGTTCCCCGGTCCCACTCGACCTGCACGGGCGTGCTGCTGAACCAGTTGATGAAGTCCCAGGCGGCCTTGGCCGTGGCTGCGTCGGCGCTCTGGAAGATGAAGATCTGCTCGCCGCCCATATTGGTGGCCGGGCGCCCGCCCGGGGCGAAGGGGAAGGGAGCTGCCCCGAGCTCGAAGCTCACCTGCTGCGGGAAGAACTGCGTCATCCACGAGCCGTCCATCACCATCGCGGCTTCCCCGCGTCCGAAGAGGCCCCACGGGGCCACGGGAGCTACTTTCTCCTTCTGCACCAGGTCCACCAGGAACTGCAGAGCCCGCACTCCTTGAGGCGAGTTAAAAGCCGGAGCGGTATTGTTGGCGTTCAGGAACTCGGCTCCCGCACCCCAGAAGTACACCTGGGTTTGCCAGGTAGTGCCCTCGCCGCCCTGGGTGAAGAGCTCGAGGCCCCACTTGCCAGTCTTCTCCTTGACCTGCTTGGCAAAGCGCAAAAGCTCGTCCCAGTTGCGTGGGGGGCGGTTGGGGTCGAGCCCGGCAGCCCGGAAGAGGTTCTTGTTCCAGAACAGCCCGAGGTTGGAAGCGCTCACCGGCAGGCTGTAGCGCTTGCCCTGGTAGAGCCCGTAGACCAGTGGACCGGGGAAGTAGTCGGTGAGGTTGAGGTTGCTCTGGCGGATGTAGTCGTCGAGCGGGGCCAGGGCACCGCTACGGGTGAGCAGGGGCATGGCGACGAGGTCGGAGATGGCCATGGTGGGGGTCTGCCGGGCGGTGATGGCGGTCTGCAGCTTGGTCAGCAACTCCCCGCCGGGCACGAACACCGCCTCGATGGTCACCCCGGGGTGCTCCTTCTGGTAGCGCTCGATGAGGCCCTGCAGGACCTGCCCGTTGGCCCCGTCCCAGTAGTGCCAGAAGGTGAGCTTCTGGGCCGTGCTCAGGCCGAGCAGCACTACAGCCGTGGTTACGATTGTTTTGAGCCAGTGTGCTTTCATGCTTTCCTCCTTGACCGAACTAGAACGTCGGGTAGATCTCGACCGTTTGGCCGCCGCAGACGGTGTAATTGCCGCCTTGGGACCAGGTGGTGTCGTTAATAAGAGGCTTGTACTCCATGCAAGTGCCCGCCGGGATGCGTTCGGTCTGCCAGGTCCACAGGTCGGGCCCCTCGTTGTGTGCGCCCCGGCCTATGTCCCACCACAGGGGATACTGGCTGCCGCGGATGAAGATCGAGTTTCCCCAGCCGACGTTGTAGCGGACCTTGATCTTGGTCAGGGTGGTGGTCGGTGGGCTGTAGGGAGCGACGCTTCCGGGCACGAAGATTGCAGCCTGTTTGGCCCCCAGCGTCACGGTGATCTGCTTCCCCGTCACGCCGCCGGATTGCACCGTGACCGTCTGGCTGGTGTCGAGCAGGTTGGTGAGCACGGTTCCCACCGCCAGGGTGCTCTCCGCACGCAGGGGGATGGTGCGGGTTTGCGGATCCCAGGCGTTGGTGAATGCCGCGATCGCCTCAGCCCCGCTGGTATCGACGCGCCGGGAGAAGGCGTAGACTTGGTTGTCCTTCCACATTTCCCGCTGGGTGCCACGTCGGAGGGCAACGTAGTCTTTGCGGATTTGGGTAAGGCGCTGGATGTGCTTGTAGATGTTGTGGTTCTGGTTGTAGCTGCTGAGCATCTCGCGGTTGTGCTCGTTGGCGATCCCCGACCATTCCTTAGGCCGACCGTCGCCGTAGTAGGCCTGCTCGGTACCGTAGTAGACGTCCGGGATGCCGCGCGCGGCGAAGACGAAGCTCAGCGCCAGGCGTAGGCGACGCCAGTCGTCGTCGCCTACGGTGAGGAAACGGTCACGGTCGTGGTTATCGATGAAGGTCACCAGCCGCAGTGGGTTCTGGTACTTGTAATCTTGGGCGAACAAGTCGCCGAGCTTGTTCATGCTCTGGTCGTAGGCGAAGACGTCGCGGATGGTGAAGAACAGAGGGAAGTCCAGCACGCCCCACTCGTAGCGCTGGTAGTCGGCGACGTAGTCCACGCTGCCCTCAAAGACCTCCCCGAAGGTGGGTTTGCCCAGGGCCTGTTCGAACTCCTGCAGGAACCATTTGGGCATCCCGCGCGCTACGTCCACCCGTGCAGCGTCGAACCCTACCGTGTTAAACCAATTCTGGTATGCGCTGATAATGGCCGCCTTGGCGTCCGGGTTGGACTGATCGAGGTCGTCGAGGCCGCCCAAGTCGTAATTCTCGACCTGGTACTGATTGTTCCAGTCTGTGATGTTGCCGTAGTGGTGGTACCAGTTGGGGTTGTTGAACGGGGCAGCCGGGGCATTATTGGGCGGGTTATACACGGTGGCCTGGGGGTCAAGGAAGTCGCCGGTGTGATTGGGGACCACGTCGAGGATCACCGCGATGCCGTTGGCGTGGGCCAAGTTGACGAATTCTTGCAGCTTCGCGATGTTGCCGAAGTGGGGGTTGGGCGCATTATAGTCGTAGGTGAAGTAGCCGTGATACCCGGCCTCACCCCCGTCCTTGCTCACGTCCTGGTCGTCAGAAACCGGGGAGATCCAGATGGCCGTGACCCCGAGGTTCTTGATGTAATTGAACTGGTTGATCAGGCCCTGCCAGTCCCCGCCCTGATAGAACTTGAGGTTGCCGGGTCGGTACTCGTTGAAGCCCTGGTTATTGTTGGCAGGGTTGCCGTCGTTGAAGCGGTCGGTGAGGACCATGTATACGATGTCGTCCTCGTTGAACGGTTCGCTGGTCACTGCAGCGGGGTTTGCGGGCCCTACGCCCTCCAGAGGGCCAGGGGCCCTCTGGTTGCATCCCGCCAGTAACAGGGCGAGTCCGAGTACCAGCGCCAGTTTTTGCCAAGCAGATCTTTGTGCCATTCGTTCAACACCCCCTCGCCGTCCTCCGAGAGTGTGGGGCGGAAGCCTAAGGCCGACCACGGGTTATTCTGTGCAGCTGACTCACCCCCTAGACCCTGGACGACTCCCGCACCACCAGCCGCGGGCTGAGCACTCGGTGGATGACCTCAGCGGGTGGCCGTTTGATTCGCTTGAGGAGCAGGTTGGCAGCCAGCCCCCCCATCGACTCGATGGGCTGCTTCACGGTCGACAGCCCGTAGGCCTCGGCCCAGGGCTGGTCGTCGTAGCCCACCAGCCGCACCTCGCCCCCGACCTTGATGCCCTTGTGGGCGAACTCGTCGATGAGCCCCTGGGCCAGCAGGTCGCAGGTGGCGAAGATGTTGGCCGGGCCCTCGAGCCTGCGCAGGATCTCCTGCGCCGCCAGGCGGCCTCCGTCCCAGCTAAACTCGACGGTGATGACGTGATCCTTGGGCAGCTTTACTGAGTCTTCCTCCAAAGCCCTCTGGAAGCCCTTGAGGCGTTCGCGGAAGACTCCGCTGGCGAAGGGGGTGTCGAAGCGCTCCTCGATCATGACCACGAAAGTCGGGGCGGGGCGCTCGAGGAGGTGTTTGCCCGCGAGGTAGCCCCCCTCGATGTGGTCCACCGTCACGCTGTCGTAGGCGGTGTGGGCGATGTCCACCAGGACGGTGGGCAGGTCGGCGGGGATCTGGCCGCCCTCGAAGAGGCGGTCGGGGTTGAGCGAGGCCAGGATCAGGCCGTCGGCGTTGTAGGGGGGGGCGGAGGGGTTGCGGTAGCGCTCGAGGCGGCGCGGGCTTAGTAGGGGGAAGAGCCCGGCGTCGTAGTCGTGCAACGCCAGGACCTGGTCGATGCCGTTGATCAGGCGGTTGTAGAAGTCGGTGCCGATCATCGGCAGAATCACCGATACGGATTGGGTCTTCCCGGTGCGGAAGGTGCGGGCGGCCTGGTTGGGGCGATAGCCGAGTTGCTCGACGGCGCGCTGCACCTTGGCCCGGGTCTCCTCGGACACGTCGCGGTAGCCGTTGAGCACCCTGGAGACCGTGCTCACGGCGACCCCGGCGAGCTGGGCCACATCCTGGATGGAGACGCGTGTGTTCATGACCCCCTTTCGACAACGTAGCGTGGGTGACGTGCCAAAATCGTTTCCGAAATCGTTTTTGTGCCTTGAATATAGACCCTGCTCCCCGGGTTGTCAATAGGGCCCCCGGTCAGCATCGTCACCGGGCCTACCGGCGTGGGCAAGACCTACCTGGCCTGCGCCATGGCCCACCAGGCCTGCCGCCGGGGTTTCACCGCCCTCTACGTCCAGGTGGGCCGGCTGCTGCAGGAGCTGTCCATCGCCAGGGGCGACGGGCGCTACCTCAAGCTGCTGGCCCGCCTCGCCAAGACGGACCTGCTGGTCCTCGACGACTGGGGCCTGGACAGCCCCACCCCCGAGCAGCGCCGCGTCCTGCTGGAGCTGCTGGACGACCGTTACGAGAAGCGCTCCACCCTCATTGCCAGCCAGTTCCCCACCGACGTGTGGTACGACACCCTGGCCGACCCCACCCTGGCCGACGCCATCCTGGACCGCGTCCTGCACAACGCCTACCGCGTCGAGCTCAGGGGCAAGAGCCTCAGGAAGACCAAGCGGGGCCTGAACCCGCTGAAGGAGGCGAGCACCTGACCCGGCCTTGCCGCTCACTTGTACCGGATTATCCGCACCACCACCCTCCGGACAGGCTGTTCGGCGGGCGTTCCTGCGTAGCGCCAGGCCTCGAAGCGGCAGGCCACGGCCCTGCCGGGCAGCACCGCGGCGCCCGAGGCCGGGCAGGGGTGCTGGGTGGTCGTCCCATCCGGCAGGGCGGTCGGGGTGAGTCCGATGTGCTTGACGTTCGCCCCGGTGCCCTCGGCCAGGTAGATCCCCCAGGCTCCTGGTTCCAGCCCCCGGCCCTGGGTCTCCCGGAAGGTGACCACCGAGCGGGCGTAGAGGGGCTCCTCCGCTAGGGGCAGCCGCGCCCAGGCTGCCTCGGGCGGCAGCGGCCTCAGCGGGTTCAGCTCAAAGGCCGTGGGGACCAAGTTGTCAGCCTCGCCCCCCGCCATCCGGTCGGCGATGAGGCCGACGTCCCACCAGTACAGCCGCTCCCGGATGAAGGCGTCGACCCGCTCCAAGGACTCCCCGCCCAGCCGCAGGAGGTAGGCGCCCCCGGGGGTTTTCGCGAGCCGGGCGCTGAAGCCGAAGGCCCGCAGCATGGGCTCCAGGGGGGCCAGGACCGTGTTGTAGCGGGGCAGCAATCTGGGGGCGAGCGGCCAGGCCTCCCGGACGCCGTTGACCTCCCCCTCAGCCCGGCCCACGGCGAAGCGCACCCGGCCCGCGCCCCGCGAGACCGTGACCGTGCCCCGCGACCACTCCACCGTGGCCCCGAGCAGCTCGGCCACCGGGCGCACCGGGGCCACGACCGAGCCGCCGAGCAAGAAGGGGCCGGCGGGGTAGGTGTAGAGCAGCCAGTGCTGGGCGGTGCGGAGGAAGACCTGGGGGTAGGGGGTGCGGCCCTGGCCGAGCAGACCGGGGGACAGGGCCCAACTCTCCCCTCCCGCCGCCGCGGCCAGCGCCAGGAAGAGGAGCAGGGCGAACAGCCAACGCCTCATCGGGGGTCACCGCAGGTCGATGCTCACGTCCTCCATGTACGCAAGGTACACGTCTGCGGACACTTTAGAGGTCGGCATGCTACAGCTTACCCCCTCAACGTCATTGACGTTATCCGGGTCGATGTCCCGCCCGCCCGACGAGTAGCCCCACAGGTGCTTTTCGGCAACAGGCACGGTCTGCCCGTTGGGGATCGGGATCGGCTGTGTGGTACCGCTGTAACGGCCCAATTGAGCGTTCGCCCATGACACGCCGAGGAGGTAGGAGCCAGACGTGAGGTTGAGCGAGGACTGGGCGATCGAGGTGATCCATTTCATCGTGTTCCCCACATGAGGCCGGCCCGGTCGCGTCCTGGGCGACCTCGCAGCTCGTCCACGGCCAACCGGAAGGAGACATAGCGATGGGAAGAAAGTTGCCTCAGTTGGGTAAAATGCGCTCGTGGAGCTCTACTACACGGTGGAGGAGCTGGCCCGCACCCTAAAAATCTACGCCGCCGAAAGGGGGTTGCGAGGAAGTGAGGTATTGCGAGCGTTACTAGCACAGCTTAATTCCGACACAGAGCTACAGCAGGCAATCCAGAAGCGCCTCGGTAAATAAAGCTGCCAACTATGTTTCCGCCTGACTCCGACTACCGCGACGAGCGCTTATCCGAGTCCGACACCCGCTCGAAGCTCATCGATCCCGCGCTACGCCTGCGCGGGTGGACCGAAGCCCACATCCGCCGGGAGGAGACCGCGGGGGCGATCGACATCGTGGACGGCCGGGGCAAACGCCGCCGGGGCCGGACCGACTACACCCTCCGCGTGCGGGTGACGCCGGACGCCCAGCCCGTGGCGGTGGCCCTGCTGGAGGCGAAGAAGAACCAGCTTCCCCCCGACCACGGCCTCGAGCAGGCCCGGCTCTACGCCGACTCCAAACGGCTGAACGTGCCCTTCGTGTTCTCGTCCAACGGGTACTTCTGGGTCATGTTCGACCGGAGCACCGGCCTGACCTCCGAGCCTCGTCCCATGAGCGAGTTTCCCACCCCGGAGGAGCTCCGGGCGCGCTACGAGGCCATGATGGGCTTCCGCCTGGACAGCCCGGCGGCCCGCCCCCTTCTGGTGCGGTATCCGGGGGGAGAAGGCACCCGGCGCTACTACCAGGATGCCGCCATCCGCGCCACCTTGGAGAAGCTGGCCAGGGACGCCACCCAGGAGAAGCCGGGCCGGGCCTTGCTCACCCTGGCGACCGGAGCAGGGAAGACCTTCATCGCCGTGCAGCTTCTGAAGCGCGTCGCCGACGCAGGACAACTGCGCCGGGCACTGTTCATCTGCGACCGGGACGAGCTGCGGCAGCAGGCCCTCGCCGCCTTCACCAACGTCTTCGGGACCGACGCCGCCGAGGTCAAACGCAACCCCGACGGCAGCAACCACGCCAAGAACGCCCGCATCCACATCGCGACCTACCAGACCCTGGACGTGGGCAACGAGGACGGCACGGCCAACTTCTTGCTCGAGCACTACCCCGAGAACTACTTCAGCCACATCATCATCGACGAGTGCCACCGCAGCGCCTGGGGCAAGTGGAGCCAAGTGCTCCTGAGGAACCCGGACGCGGTGCAGATCGGCCTGACCGCCACCCCCCGGCAGCTCAAGCTCCCGGAGAAGACTGCAGGGGCCCTCGAGGACGAGGCCATCACCGCCGACAACATCCGCCACTTCGGGGAGCCGGTCTACGAGTACGACCTCGCACAGGGCATCGAGGACGGCTATCTGGCCGCCTGCGAGGTGGTGCGGGCCCAGGTGGACATCGACGAGACCGGGCTGAGCATCGATCAGATCCTGGCGCTCAAACCCGTGGACGCCATCACCGGCCGGCCCTTAAGCCGCGAGGAGCTGGAGGAGCTTTACGAGAAGACCAGCTTCGAGGACCGCATCATGCTCCCCGACCGGGTCAAGGCCATGTGCGCCGACCTCTTCCAGCGGCTCTTAGAGACCGGGGGGCCAGAGCAGAAGACGGTGATCTTCTGCGTGCGCGACGCCCACGCCCAGGCCGTGGCCCGGGAGATGGGCAACCTCTACGCCGAATGGTGCCGGGAGAACGGCCAGGCCCCCAAGGAGTACTACGCCTTCAAGTGCACCGCGGCCAGCGGGGGCAACGACCAGTTGGCCGACCTCCGGGGCTCTAGCAACAGCCATTTCGTCGCCACCACCGTGGACCTCCTGACCACCGGGGTGGACGTGCCCTGCCTAAGGAACGTGGTCTTCTTCCGTTACGTGCAAAGCCCCATCGCCTTCTACCAGATGGTGGGCCGGGGGACCCGGATCGACCTCGCCAGTGACAAGCTGATGTTCCGGGTCTACGACTACACCGACGCCAGCCGGCTGTTCGGCGAGGCCTTCCTGACCCGCTACACGCGGCCTGAGGGCTCCAAGGAGGGGGAACCTGGGGATGAGGAAGGCCCTGGCCCCGATAACCCGCAGCCTCCGCCACAGCCCATCCCCCAGGTGGAGGGGGTCAGTGTGCTGGTCCGGCCCGCCGGGCGGCTGGTGGTGGCCCAGGTGGACGGGCAGGAAAAGCTTATCCCCATCGAGGAGTACAAGGAGCGCCTCTCGGAGCGGCTGGTCCAGGCCGCCCCCGACCTCGAGCACTTCCGGCGGGCCTGGGTCCACCCCGACGAGCGCCGGCAGTTGGTGGACCATCTGGTGCGCTCGGGCTACAGCCCCAAGGTGGTGCAGGTGGTGGAGGAGATGACCGATTACGACCTCTACGACGTGCTCGCCGCGCTGGGCTACGGCATGAACCCCCTGACCCGCCTTCAGCGGGCCGGGGCGTTCGGCTACAAGCACCGGGACTGGATGGGAACCATGCCCCGGCGCACCGCCGCCACCGTGCTGGCCATTGCCAACCAGTTCAGCCGCTCCGGCACCGAGGCCCTGGAGAGCCCGCAGATCTTCAACGTGCCCGAGGTGGTGCGGGCCGGGGGGCTGCCGGCCCTGAAGGAGCTAGGGGAGCCACGTGAGGTGCTGCGCCAGACCAAGGAGAGGATGTTCGAGGCGTGAGCGAGCTCTTACCCCAGGACTACCCCGCCTTCTTGCAGAGCCTCAAGGAGCGCATCCGGCAGGCTCAAGTCCGGGCGGCGCTCTCGGTTAATCGCGAGCTGGTGCTCCTATACTGGCAGATCGGGCGGGAGATCCTCAATCGGCAGGAGCAGGAGGGTTGGGGAGCCAAGGTGATTGACCGTCTGGCCCAGGATTTGCGCCAAGCCTTCCCCCAGATGAAGGGCTTCTCGCCCAGGAACCTCAAGTACATGCGGGCTTTTGCCCAGGCCTATCCGGAGGAGGCTTTTGTGCAGCAGGCTGCTGCACAAATCCCCTGGTTTCACAACTGCCTCATCCTGGACCGGCTCAAAGACCCCGCCGAACGTGAGTGGTACATCCGAGCCTGCATCCAGCACGGCTGGTCCAGGGCCATCCTGGAAGCCCAGATCGAGACGGGGCTGTACCGGCGGCAGGGGGCCGCGCTGACCAATTTTGCCCGCACCTTGCCCGCCCCCCAGTCTGAGCTCGCCCAGCAGGTGCTCAAAGACCCCTACAACTTCGACTTCCTATCGCTGCACGATGAGGCCGTAGAGCGCGACCTCGAGCGCGCCCTGCTGGAGCACCTACAGCGGTTCATGCTCGAGCTGGGGGTGGGCTTCGCCTTCGTGGGCAGCCAGTACCACCTAGAAGTAGACGGCCAGGACTACTACCTCGACCTGCTGTTTTATCACCTCAAGCTGCGCTGCTACGTGGTAATCGACCTCAAGATGACCGAGTTCAAGCCCGAATACGCGGGCAAGATGAACTTCTACCTCTCGGCGGTGGATGACCTGCTACGCCACCCCACCGACGGCCCCACCTTGGGCCTGATCCTGTGCAAGAGCAAGCGCAAGCTCACCGTGGAATACGCGCTGCGTGACCTGAGCAAGCCCCTGGGCGTGAGCAGCTTCCAACTGGCCGAGGCTCTGCCCAAGGAGCTCGAGGCCGCCCTACCGAGCGTGGAGCAGCTCGAGGCCGAGCTAAGGAGCGACGATGAGCAGCCCGACGATTGAAGTCCCAAAACCCGAAACCCGCCCTAAGCTGCCTGAGGGGTGGCGGTGGGTGAGGTTGGGCGAACTTGTAGAGAGTGCTCAACCCGGCTTTGCCAGCGGGGAGAGAAGTCCCGCTGGCGTCATCCAAGTACGGATGAACAACGTAACAACCTTGGGAACCCTTAATTGGATTGAAATTACACGTGTCCCTAGACCCTCAAAGGGTCTTGGAAAGCTCCTACTACAACCGGGGGACGTACTGTTTAACAATACAAATAGCGTTGAATTGGTAGGAAAATCCGCGCTTTTCCAGGGGCATGAAGAAGAAGTTACCTTCAGTAACCACTTCACGCGCCTCAGAACCCTTAAGCACCTGCTTGATCCGGCCTATCTAACATTTTGGCTGGTGAGTCAATGGCAAACTAAAACATTTGAAAGGATCTGTGTCCGGTGGATAGGCCAGGCCGCTGTTCAACGCAATAAACTTCTTACCCTCGAGCTTCCCCTACCTCCCCTCGAGACCCAACGCCGCATCGCCGCCATCCTCACCGAGCAGATGGGGGCGGTGGAAAAGGCCCGCAAGGCGGCTGAAGATGGGCTCGAGGCAGCCCGGAAGCTTGCTGGTGCGTACATAGTTGCTTCTTTCAGAGGGCCAAGGGTTGCTGACTGGGATCGAGTTCCCTTGGCTGACATAAGTACATTCCTGCCAGCAAAGTCCATTGCAAGCGACGGGGACACTGAGGTTCTAGCTATAACAACGGCGTGCCTATCCGAATTGGGCTTCAGGCCAGAGGGGATCAAAACCGCCCGCATGTGGGCAAATGATGCTCGAGAAGCAACGGTATCTCCTGGTGAAATCCTAATTGCCAGGAGCAACACGCCCGAGCTCGTAGGTAGGGTTGCGGTATACCCAGGGGGTTACCCAAATCTGGTCGCTTCAGACCTTACGATACGAATAAAAGCAACCGGTGCTGACCCAGCGTACCTGGGTGCCTATCTTTCTTCGCTCTACCTGTCTGGGTATTGGAAGGAGCGAGCAGGGGGGGCCAGCGGCTCGATGAAGAAGATCACGCGGGGGCAGCTTCAAGCCGAGCACATACCTCTTCCCGACCTTGAAACACAGCGTCGCACTGTAGCTGAGCTGAACAGTAAAACGGAGGCTACAAAGCAGCTTGTCCGTCACCTCGAGGCCCAGCTCGAGGCCATCCGCGCCCTACCCGCCGCCATCCTACGCCGCGCGTTCTCAGGAGAACTCTGATGCCCAGCAAGAACGGCTCAAACGGTACACCCCGCTTCACCACCCAATCCAGCCTCAGCGCCTACGTGTGGAGCATCTGCGACATCCTGCGCCGCTCCAACTGCGCCGGGGCTTTGCAGTACGTCCCCGAGCTGACCTGGATCCTGTTCCTGCGCGTCCTGGACGACCTGGAGACCCTGGAGGCCGAGCAGAGCCAGGCGGTGGGGGCGGCCTTCACCCCCAGCCTCGAGGCCCCCTACCGCTGGCAGGACTGGGCCGCCCCCGACGGCTGGAAGCGCCGCGAGCTGGAGGAAGGGGCCTTGGGCGCTTTCTTCGGCTTCGTCAACGGCGAATTGCTGCCCTACTTGAAAGGCTTGCGCGACCAGCCCAACGCCACCGCCCGGCAGAAGGTGATCAGCGAGATCATGTCCGGCGTCGATCGGGTACGGGTGGACACCGAGCGCAACTTCCTGGACGTGCTGGACAAGGTTCACCTTATCAACTCGCAAACGGTGGACAGCACCCACCTCTTCGCCCTCTCCCAGGTCTACGAAGGGCTCCTCTTGAAAATGGGGGAGAAGGGCAACGACGGGGGCCAGTTCTTTACCCCCCGTCAGGTGATCAAGGCCATGGTGCAGGCCATTGACCCGGGCCCCGCGGACACCATCTATGACCCCTGTGCCGGCACCGGCGGCTTCCTGGCCACGGCCTACGAGTACGTGCTGCAGAAGCTGGGGGACGACGCCACGCCGGAGCAGCTCGAGGCCCTCAAAACCCGGAGGCTTTACGGGCGCGAGAAGGAAAACCTGATCTACCCGATCGCCCTGGCTAACCTAGTGCTCCACGGCATCGACAAGCCCAACCTGTGGCACGGCAACACCCTTACCGGCCAGGAGATCTACGGGGGATTGTGGGAGGGAGCCCCGGCGCAGTTCGACGTGATCCTCACCAACCCCCCTTTCGGCGGTAAAGAGGGTAAGGTAGCCCAGGCCCGCTTTGCCTATAAGACCAGCGCGACCCAGGTGCTCTTCCTCCAGCACGTGCTCGACTCCCTCAGACCTGGGGGCCGCTGCGCCGTCGTGCTCGACGAGGGCGTGTCCTTCCGGCAGGAGACCGCCTTCGTGCAGACCAAGCGCAAGCTCTTGAACGAGGCCGACGTCTGGTGCATCCTCTCGTTGCCCCCGGGCACCTTCGTCAATGCCGGGGCCGGCGTGAAGACCAACATCTTCTTCTTCACCAAGGGGCGGCCCACCGAGCGCATCTGGTACTACGACCTGTCGGGGGTGAAGGTGGGGAAGAAAAGCCCGCTGACCCTCGAGCACTTCGAGGAGTTCTTCCGCCTGCTACCCACCCGCGCCGACTCCGAGCGGAGCTGGACGGTGGGCCGGGCCGAGCTCGAGGCCAGGAACTACGACCTCAAGGCCGTGAACCCCCACGCCAGGCCGGAGACCGACACGCGGAGTGTGGAGGAGCTGCTCGAGGTTATTGAACAGAAAAGCCGGGAGGTCACCGAGGCGTTAACCGCCCTGCGTGATCAGATCAAGGCATAGAGAACGAGCCGACCCCCCTTCGCTCCCCGGTGAGGGGCCGCCGGGCCCTGCGCTACCCCAACACGTCCGGCAGTGCCCTAGCAGCCTCCTCGAGCCTCTTCCGGCTCACGTGCACGTAGATCTGGGTGGTGGCGATGGAGGCGTGACCCAAGAGCTCCTTCACCTCGTCGATCCCCCGCCCGGCCTCCATCAGCGCCGAGGCGTAAGAGTGGCGCAGCTTGTGGGGGGTGAGCTTGGCCCACTCCTTGAGGCCGGCCTTCTTGGCCACCCGCTTGAGCATGGCCTGCACCGTGCGAGCCGGGAAGGGCTGCCCCTTGCGGGCCCCCGAGGTGTGGCTCCAGAGGTGGGGGCTGGTGGGGTGGCCCTCGAGGTTGCGGTGCTTGAGCCACTGGTGCAGCGCCCGCTGGGCGGTGGGGGAGAGCACCACCACCCGCTCCTTGTTGCCCTTGCCCAGCACCCGCACGGCGTGGGGGATGCCGTCCTGGTAGGTCACGTCCTTGTAGGTCAGGCTCAAGGCCTCCGACAGCCGCAGCCCGGTGCCGTAGAGGAAGGCCAGCAGGGCCCAGTCGCGCAGGCCTTGCCGGGGGGAGCGGTTCTTGTAGGCGGCCTCGAGCAGCCGCCCCACCTCGGGCGGGGTGAGGTAGGTGGGCAGGCGCTTGGGGAGCTTGGGGCGCTTCACCCCCTCGGTGGGGTCCTTGAGGATGGGCAAGGCCTCGACCTCGCCCAGGTACTTAAACCACTTGCCCAGGCCGGCCAGGAGGCGGGTGGTGCGGGCCGGCGACGCGGACCGCTCGGCCAGGAAGGAGCGCAGGTGGGCGCTGCCGACCTCCTCCCAGTGCGGCGGGCGGCGGTGGCGGCCTTCGAACCAGGCCGCGAAAAGGCGCACGTCGCTCAAGTACTCCCGCACCGTGCGGGGGGTGCGGCCTTCCTCCAGCTCCAGGTAGCGCTTGAACCGGGCGAGCAGCTCCTCCAAGGTCGTCACCTTCCTTAAGTGGCCCGGCCTCGAGCGGCCGGGCGGCGGTTGGGGTGAGTTTACGTAAAATATCAGTTTGGCGCAATATCGTAACGGCACCTCGACCACGGGGAAGCGCTGCCCTGGACGGAAGAAATGCCGTTACGCAGAGCCCGTCGGGTTGCGTAGGTGGGTTTCAATATTGCGACAAAAGAAGCGGGTTTGCGACAAACCATGCCTTTGGAGGGGGTGGGAGGCACACCCGGACAATGCAAAGGACGGCGCACCGCCGAATCACTGAATGCAGTATCGCAGTATTTCAGTAAATACTTATGTCATGGATCGACCCGAAACCGGTAAACAGGCCATTGGGGATAGCACGGATCGGCTGGCCTACAGCTACAAGGAGACGGCGAAGCTGCTCTCGGTGTCGGTGCGCACGGTCTACAACCGGATCGAGGAGGGGAAGCTGAAGAAGGTGTACATCACCCCCAAGACCCCCCGCATCACCCGCGAGAGCCTGCTGGCGCTGCTACAGGAGCGAGAGGAGAAGGTGCGGACGCAGGCCCGCGGGCTAAGCGAGGTGCTGAGGCGGTTCGGGCTGTGAGGCGGGGCGGGCTCAAGCTCTTCGCAGAGGCTTAGGATCCCGAAGCGGGCGGGGTCAGCACTGCTGGTCGCGGCGGTGGATCAGGTCGCCGTACAGCTGGCGCAGGTCGAATTGCTGCTCGAGGCTGAAGCGGTCAAAAAGGTCCCCAGGCTCCTCCTCCATGGCTTTCAGCAGCTCGTCGGCGGCCTGGGGGGTCTTGATCGCCTCGCACATGAGGGCCATCAGCTCCTCGTAGGAGAGCTCGCGCAGGCGCTTGGGGGAGGGCATGGCCCCATCCTAGCCCGCGTCCCCGCGGACAGCTAGCGGCCGAACCCGGCGCCGGGCCGGGCGGCCGGTGCAGCGGTGTGGCGGGTGCGCGGCTCCCGGGCGCCCCCGTGCGCTAGACTGGCGGGGTTCCGAAGCGGGACAAGCCCGGACGCAGCCAGAGATTCCCTTGGGTGCCCTGCGCCCGGGCCCTTCTGTTGCCGGCCCGTGGCAGAGGCCGGGTATCCTGGAGGCGGATGCCGCCGGAATTCCGCCCCCTGCTCCGCCTCGAGGCCCTCCGCCGCCCCGGCGGCCCGGGCCCCTCGTGGGCTGGGGCTCCTGGCACGGCCGTTGGGCCGGCCCCGACCACCGGCCCGTCCTCGAGCTGCGCTGGCGCCCCGCCGTGCGGTGGGGGCTGCGGGGCCTCGAGGGGCTGCCGGAGGTGGTGCTGCGGGCCGAGGGGCTGGGCGGGCCGGCTTAACCGGCCGGCCCGTCGCCCTCGCGCGGCAGGTCCAGCAGGCTCAGGCAGGTCTCGAGGTCGAACAGGTGCTGGACGCCCCTGGCCTCGCGGCGCAGGTAGTGGTGGACGACCATGTGGTGCCGCTGGGAGGGGTGATGCCCCTTCATCTCCCCAGCTAGCCTTCACGCGGCATCGCGGAGCTTTGGAACCTGGCGATAAATTTGTCGAGCTGCCGTGCCTGCCGCCACGGGTCGGGGTTGGGCGGTGTAGCCAGCTTTTCCAGCTCGGGAACCAGAAGCCGGATCCGCACCGCCCACCGCTTTAGCTCCGCGCTTCGATCCTCGCCCTCAAACGGGGTCGGCGTGGCCAGTACTCGCAGGGCGTGCTCGAAAGGCTCCACTCCCAGCGGGTAATACCAAACCTATGTAGATAATAATGCATGCCGAGCAAAGCCATACCCCTACACCCCCACCTGAGCCTGGAGGAACTCGAACAGCGCTACCGTAGCTGCAAGGATGCCAAGGAGAAGACCCGCTGGC
>NZ_QWLA01000184.1 GCF_003574095.1 Calidithermus roseus | reverse complement strand
GGGCACGTCTCCCACGTGTTACTCACCCGTCCGCCACTGACCAGCCGAAACCGGTCCGTGCGACTTGCATGTCTTAGGCATACCGCCAGCGTTCACCCTGAGCCAGGATCAAACTCTCCAGTGACAAAACGGCACTTTGGGCCGATTCGGTTTGAAGCAGTATCCCGAGCTTGGGATTTGGTGGCTTACTGACCCTCTCTTTTCAAGGTTCGTCTGCTCGAGGCTCGCCTGAGCAGCAACGGCTACTCTAGCAACCACCCTCAAAGCTGTCAACACCCTACCTCAAAAGGGGAAGCCGCATTCGGGCGCAATGACTTGTCCTGGCCACTTTTTTGCGCTCGAGCAGCGTGTTTTTAGGCTCCCCCACGAGCCCACACTTGACAAAGCGAGAGGCGGGGGGTAATCTACTCGTTGCGCTGTCTTGAGGACGGTGCGAGGACCTTGAAAGCGAGGGAGTCGAGAGAGTGCGATGAGCGCTGGTGCTTATCGACGGAAGCCGAGTTCTCAAGGCT
>NZ_QWLA01000183.1 GCF_003574095.1 Calidithermus roseus | reverse complement strand
GGAGTCAGGGGGGTGGGCCTGATAGTGAGGATGGGTGTGAGGTTGTTTGATGTGCTAGGATGGGGGCATGGGAAAGGGTAAGGAAGACGGCGGCCGGGGTGCACGGCGGCACGCCGTCCCGAAGGGGATCGGCTCCCAGGCCCCTCTGCTGCTGCCGGAGAGCGGCTGGGACGACCCCGCCTCGAGGAAGGAGCGTCTGGAGGCTGCCCTGGCCGCCTGGGACGAGAGGGGGCTGCTGGAGGGCTTCCGGGTCTACCTGGCCCGGGCCGGGGTGCAGAAGCCCGACTACTACCTCTGGACCCTGCGCAACCTGGCGGCCTGGCTGCGCCTTCGGGACCGGCGCTGGCCCGCGCTGGAGGCGGGCGACCTGGAGGCCTTCTTGCAGGGGTGGCTCGAGCAGGGTCCCCCCCTGGGGGGCAAGGCCCGCAGGCCCACGCCCGGCAGCGCCCGCAAAGCCTACGCCGGGCTGGGTCACTTCGCACGCTTTTTGGAGTGGGGGGGCGTGGAGTGGCCCCCTCACCTGCGCTTCCCCGACGTCCCCCCGCACGCCCC
>NZ_QWLA01000182.1 GCF_003574095.1 Calidithermus roseus | reverse complement strand
CGGTGCAGGCGGGGAGCATCCTGGTCAAGGACGTCGCGCCCGGTGAGCTGGAGCTGGAGTGGACGCTGGTGGAGCTGGGGGAGTCCCCCCGCACCTTCGTCGTGCGCCGCACCCTCAACGCCGCCGCCCTGAGCACCGGGGGCTAGCGTGGACGATCCCCTTCGGGACGGGCTGACGCCCGTACACCGGGCAAACGATCCCCTTCGGGACGGGCGGGCGCCCGCACGCCGCAGGGGCGGCCCGCGCCTCCTGGTGCTGGCCCTGGTGTTGGCGCTGGTGCTGGTCAGCCTAGCGATGGCCCAGGACTTCTCCGCCGACGACTACCTCTACTCCTTCCCCGACCAGCGCTTTGAGCTCAACCCGCAGGGCCACTGGCCCTACCTGGCGTTGACCCGCAAGAGCCTGCTCGAGGGCTGCGCCCAGGGCAACCCCTGTCGCTACGAGTGGTGGCTGCCCTACTCCACCCTGCAGGCCACCCAGGCCGTCGCCCGCGACCTGCGCCGGGCCTGGGCCCGTTTCGAGGAGCGCTACTTCTGGCGGGTCCAGACCGCGCTCAACCAGC
>NZ_QWLA01000181.1 GCF_003574095.1 Calidithermus roseus | reverse complement strand
GTGCGGGGGCACCAGCGCCAGGCGGGAGAGGGGGTGCTTGAGCGACCACAGGGCCATCCCGTGCCGGGGCGGGCCGTAGCCCAGGGTCAGGGCGTCGAGCCAGGCCGCCTGCAGGCGCTGGGGGTAGTAGGGGTTTTCCCGAGCCCACGCCCGGTGCGGCTCGGGGAGGACTCCCAGGAAGGCCTCGAGGGCTTCTTGGGGGTTCTCCCCCGTGGGGAAGAAGGCCAGGCCCACTTCCTCGGGCCGGAGGTCGGAGGGCAGGTAGTGCTGGAGGAGGAGTTCGGCCATCTCCCTCTCGCTCAGCACTCTCGGGTTCTCGGGGGTGGGACGGGGTTGGGGGTTGGGGGTCTTTTCCATGGTTTGACGGGTTTCGCTTTCCATACTACCCTCTTGCTCGAGCCCTCGGGCTCGAGGTTCTTGATAGGCAGGCTTTTATCACAACCCTCGAATTAGCTTGAGTAGAGCCTTAGGATTCGCCGAGAACTTTCTAACCGAGCGCAACACCGGCCACTTTTTGAGATGCAACCCAAGTTGCTACCTATTCAGACGATGCATGTAGAACAATGAAGGCCACTATGAACTGGACCGTTCTAGTGGCCTTCTGCATTATAGACGATCTGCTCAAAGCCCTCGGACACAAGGACGACCCC
>NZ_QWLA01000180.1 GCF_003574095.1 Calidithermus roseus | reverse complement strand
CTCTTGGAGATCATCACCGCGCTGTGGGGGCGGCCGTCGAGGTAGGTCTGGTCGCTGCTGGTGGGCCCCAGGCTGAAGGTCCCGGCCCCGTCCCCCTTGGGGCTGCCCGCGTAGACCCCGTCCCACCAGAGGTAGGTCACGAGGTAGTTGGGCTGCCCCGGCTGGGCGGGCTGCATCTCGCCCCCCATCGCGAAGACCTCCCCCCACAGCCCCCTGTCGATGAGGCGCCAGGAGGGGTTGGGCTGCCAGTCCTGGCGGATGCAGGCCTGGAAGGCCCCCCGACGCTCACCGTGCGCAGGTAGCCCCGCACGCGGTCGTCGGTGGGGGCCGCGTCGCCCCAGGGGAACTCGGGCAGCACCTCGAAGCTCACCGGGCCGTCGGGGAAGACCAGCCTCGGGGGAAGCCCGAGTCGTCGAGGCGGAAGGGGTAGACCCACCGGAAGCGCCGCCCGTCGTAGACCTTGGTGGGCGAGAGGTCCTGGGCCCACACCTCGAGGCGCCCCTCGCGCAGGCGGAGCATGGAGATGGCGTAGTAGGAGGTTCGCGGGTCGGCCGGGTTGAGCTGGGTCATGTACTCGCGCCAGCCCCCGTCCCTGGGGCCCACGTAGACCTGGGCCCCGAACTCGGGAAGGGTCTGCTGGAACTTCAGGGAGAACCCCTCCTGCCCCAGCAGCAGCGGCCCCTGGGCCGGGGGGTCCTGCACCGGAGGGGGCGGGGG
>NZ_QWLA01000018.1 GCF_003574095.1 Calidithermus roseus | reverse complement strand
GTTGGAGATGCCGGAGGAGTTGTATCCGTCGTATCCCCCTCCTCGCCGGGGGAGCTGGGCGGCGAGGAGGGGGATACGACGGATACAACTCCTCCGGCATCTCCAACGCCTCCCGAACTCTCCCCACCTGGAGGGGGGCATGGCCGGGTGACCGCTGCTCTCTGGAACGGTCCTCGTAAATCGGCATGGGCCGAGTTTACGAAGTGAGTCCAGGGTGAAGCAAGGGTTTGAGGCTTAATATTCTCCAGAGGAAGTCCATTAAAACCACCCTTGCATGGGGTGGGCACACTCCGGCAGCATCACCCAGCCCCTTCGCGCTCGAGGGGCTCGAGGTAGGCCAGCAGCAGGCGTTTGAGTTCGTCCATGACCCGGTGGCCAACCCCCTCCTCGCAGAGCAGGGCCAGGTCGAACAGCCCGTCGGCGACCTGGAAACACACCCCGGCCACCAGCTGGCGGCGGGTGGGCTCTAGGCGCGGCCAGCGCTCCTCGAGCAGCCGCTCCACCCGCCGCACCATGGCCTCGCGGAAGCTCGAGTGCGGCAGGCTTGGGTCCTTGGCCGGGTAACCCTGGAACAGCACCCGCAACAGCCTGGGGTTAGTGCTGTAGAGCTGCCTGAGTGCGGCCACTACCCGCCCGACTACCTCGCCGAGCTCGAGCCGGGCGAGTTCGGGGGTTATAACCGCGTCCAAAAGCTCCAGCGACTCCCGCTCGCAGCGCTGACACAGGGCCTGGAACAGCGCGCTCTTGTTGGGGAAATACTGGTAGAGCGACCCGATGGAGATATCGGCCCGCTCGGCTATGGTGTTGGTGGTGGCGGCCTCGAAGCCGAGTTCGGCGAAAACCTGAGCGGCAGCGTCGAGGACGCGGTTGACCCGGTGCTGGATGCGAAGCTGCTGGGGATGTTTTCGGAGGCTGCTCTCGGTGAGAGGGTTCATAGCTTTTCCTAAAATGTGAATCTTTGCTCGCTTTATAAAAAAAGAGGGGGTGTGGGGGAGCTATAAAACCCATCCCCTTCAGGGATGGTCGCCTCGCCGTGGCGAGGCGAGGACTCCCCCACGTGCCCCGCAGGGACACGTGGCATGGTGGGCGGCTGGTATGTGGTAAAATGCCCATCGGGAACGGCGATTCCCGATGGTTCTTGCCGCCCCGCCTTGGTAGGGCGGGGCAAGGGGTTTCATCCACGAAGCGCTGGATGGGTAAAACCTGTAGTATGCGAATCTCGGTCTGGTGCGACGAAAACCAAGCCGCACTCTTGGCCAAGCTTCCCGCCACGGCGTGGCGGGGCGTGGGACACACGAGAAGTCACGCTTGAGGAGACGGTCGAAACACCGTGCATCACCGTGTAAGACGCTCGTACCGGGCGCAGTGGTGAGCCCAAGAATCCCATATGCTTTAGCCGTGGCAGCGTCAAAAGTAACACAGGCTTCTAAAGCGGCAGCTCGAGGAGGTTGCGCATGGAAATGGTCTTCTGGTTCGGTGGAATTCTCGGAGCGCTCCTGCTCCTCGTCAGCCTGTTCACGCTCTCGCGTAACCCCAGGATCGGGTCGGTGCTCTTGGTGATCGGGCTGGCCCTGGGCTCGCTGCTGATCCCCTCGCTGGGCCTTTGGCGCCAGACCCAGGCCTATTTGATCGTGGGCTTGGCGGGGGTGGGTCTTTTCCTGCTGGCGCTGTTCGTGCCCTCGAGGGTGCGCGGGAAAATGACCACTCTGTTCGTGGGACTGGTGCTGGCTTTGTTCCTGTTTCCCGCCCTCAACGTTACCCAGCCCTGGAACACCAACCCGCTGGCCTTGCTCGAAAACCCTCCCGCCACCGTAGCAGAACCCCAGACTCCGCCCTCCACGCAGCCCGCTCCTACTCCTGCCGAGCCGCCCGCACCAGCCCCCGAAACGCCCACCGATACCCCGCCACCTTCGCCAACCCCGACACCCACTGGCGAAACCCCCGCTCCTGAGCCCACGGCACCGCAAGAGCGGGTGGGTGTGGTCAGCAACGACGCGCTGTGTCCCTGCTTGCTCAAGGTGGTCACGGGGATTGCGGATGCCCGGGTCAGGCTAAGCCGGGGCGGCGTCGAGGTTGCCACCCAGAGCGGGGCGGAGGTGCTGTTCCAGGGGCTCGAGGTGGGCGAATACACCCTCCGCATCGAGGCCGCGGAGTACCAGCCCTTCGAGTTCCAGGTGCCCCTTCGCAACAACCGCGAGCTGACCGTTTATCTGCTCAAGCGGCAGTAGCCTCCTGCGGAAACCGTCAGTAGCCGATGGTCGATAGCCACTCGCGTCCAGCGTACGACCTGAGGGCTATCGACCATCGACGACTTAACCAAACAGCGTAAGCCGCGTGTCCTGACCGGAAGGAGCGGGGGCTTCGATGACCCCTTCAGCCTGGTACAGGTTGACCGTCACGAACTCGAAAAGCTCGTAGGGCTCGAGTTCCACGACGGGCTTTTGTGGCTGCAGAAGATACAGACCCGCCGTGTATAGCGTCTGGAAGGGTTTGGCGGAGGAAAGGTAGTCCGACAGCCGCACTCCCTTGGGGATCTCCAGGTCTCCGGCCAGCAAGTAGGAACCGTACAGCAGGGCCAGCCGCTTTTTCTCCAGCATGGCCCTGGAGGCGCGCGGCGTGGCCGGACGTCCCCCCACCAGCCAGCGCAGGTATGTCTTCTGCAGGGCCACGAAGGCGCTGCTGGCCTTGAGTTCACCGGCCTCGGGTGGGTGCTTGTGGCCCGCTTCGTACAGCAAGGCGCCGGTCACCGGAAGATAAGCTTTGCCCTCGGCGTTCAGGAGGTCTGCCGTGCCGCTGCCGGGGATCAAGTAGATTTGCCCGTAGATGCGGTGCTCGAGGGTATGAATGCGGGCTTCGAAAGCTTCTCGAGGCTGTCGGTACACGGCTTAACTGTAACAGCTACAAGCGGCTTCTGGGGTCGAGCGCATCGCGCAGGCCGTCGCCCAGGTAGTTGAACGCCAGCACCGTGAGGAAGATCATGAAGCCCGGTGCCAGGGCCAGCCAGGGGGCGCTGAAGATGTACTCCTGGGCGTTGGTGAGCATGTTGCCCCAGGTGGCGACGGGGGGCTGGATGCCGAAGCCTAAGAAGGAGAGCGCGGCCTCGACCAGGATGGCGTTGCCCACCTCGAGGGTGGCCTGCACGATGATGGGGGCGATGGCGTTGGGCACCAGGTGGCGAAACATCACCCGAGCCTCGGAAGCCCCCAGGGCCTGGGCGGCGGTGGTGAACTCCTGCTCGCGCAGGGAGAGGATGACCCCGCGCACCAACCGGGCGATGGTGATCCAGCCGAAGGCCACCAGGATGGTGATGATGATGAACACGCTGGCCGCGCTGCCGAAGAGAGCCTCGGCCCAGCGGCCCACCGCCACCCCAGGGTCGCGCAGCAGCGCCGAGAGCACCAGCAGCAGCGGCAGGGTGGGGATGGTCAGCATGAAGTCGATCAGGCGGCTGATGGCGATGTCCAGGTCTAGCTGCAACCGGCCCCACAGGCCCCAGACCGCGGCCAGGGCCACCAGGGCCCACACCAGCAGGAGGGCCAGGCTCGAGAAGGCGTTGCTCAGGGTCCAACTTCCCCCCAGCGCGGCCCGCACCGCGTCGGAGGCCAGGATCCAGCTCAGACGGGCCACGAAGTAGAGGAAAGCGTAGAAAAGCACCCAGGAGATCACCCGCCACAAGGCGAAGAGGGGAGGGTGCCAGCCCTCGTAGGCAAAGGCCAGAGGGCCCAGGTAAAAGCGCAGGGGGCGGCCCGAGAAGTAGCCGGCCAGCGTGCCCAGGATGGTCCCCAGGACCACCGCCGAAAGGGCCACGGTGAAGCCCACCAACAGCGAGATGCGCGAGCCGTAGATGATGCGCGAGAGCACGTCGCGGCCCAGGTCATCGGTGCCCAGCCAGTGCGCGCGGCTGGGGCCCTGGAAGTAAAAGGAAGCCAGGTCGCCCCCGGTGGGCTGGGCGGTGGGGTCGTAGGGGGCCAGCAGGGGGGCCAGGAAGGCCATCAGCACCAGAAGAATCACCACCACCAGGGCGCTCATGGCCAGGCGGTGTTTGCGGAAGCGGCGCCAGGCCAAGGCCCAGGCGCTCTGGGATTTGGGGGCAGGACGAGCGGCACTTAGCATGGCACCTCCTAGGTGTAGCGGATGCGGGGGTCTACCACCGCATACATGAGGTCGGCGATCAGGTTGAAGAGGGCGGTGAGGAAGGCCAGGAAGGCCAGGGCGGCCATGGCCACGTTATAGTCCTTGGCCACCAGCGAGTCGAAGATGGCCCGCCCCATGCCCGGCCAGGAGAAGATGGTCTCGGTGATTACCGCCCCGCCCAGAACCCCAGGTATGGCCAGACCCACCAAGGTCACGATGGGGATCAGGGCGTTCCGCAGGGCGTGCTTGTAGAGCACCAGCCGCTCCGAGAGCCCCTTGGCCCGTGCGGTACGCACGAAGTCCTGGTTCAGCACCTCGAGCAGGCTGGCCCGCATGAAGCGGGTATAGGTGGCTATCTGGATCACCGAGAGGGCCAGCACCGGCAGAGCCAGGTGCCAGGCCCACTGCCCGATGAACGCCAAAAACCCCACGTTGCCCGAGCGCACGTCCGACCACAGCAGGCCGGGCACCCCCCCGGTGGGGAAGCGGGGGAAGAAGGGGAGGTGGTCGGGAATCCAGACCGCAAACAAAAACAAAAGCAGGATGCCCAGGAAGAACACCGGCATGGAGTATCCCATGAAAGCCAGGGTGGTGATGGCATAGTCGGCGGTGGAGTACTGCCGCACCGCCGAGAAGATGCCCACCGGGATGGCCACCGCCAGGGAGATCAGCAGGGCCAGCCCGGAAAGCAGGAGGGTGTAGGGCAGGCGTTGCTGGAAGATGAACTGCGCTGCCGAGATGCCGTAGTCGCGGCTGAGGCCTAGGTCCCCCTGCACCGCTCGGCCCAGCCACTTGAAGTAGCGCACATAGATGGGCTGGTCTAGGCCGTAGGCGCGCTTGAGGGCCTCGAGCTGCTCGGCGGTGATACGGGGGTTGGCCTGGCGCAGTTGGTCGAGGGGGTCTCCTGGTTGCAAGGCCAGAAGCGTGTAGATCACCACCGAGGCCGCGAACAAGAGCGGCACCATCTGAAGCAGCCGGCGTACCGTGTAGGCGAACATTATCTCCTCAGTTTGTCCCTATATTACCTTTTCGGCCACAGGCCTAAAGCGAAGGCGAGGCCCGCCCCAAGGCGGGCCTCAGTCTAAGTTGCTCCACGGCAAGTTTGTCAATGGATGTGGCGAGTTTGCCGTGAAGCCCTCGAACTACCTGGTAGACAGGGCGTACTTGGCCTGGTCCCACCTCTTCTGGGCCCCCCGGCTCTCCCAGCCGATCTCCCAGGCGTTCCAGCCTGGGTAGCCGAAGCCGCCGGAGTAGGCCGAGGCCACGTAGTTCACCAGACCCTTCCTGACGACGTAGGGGTTGGAGCGGAAGTAAAGCGGCAGGGCCGGCACTTCCCTGGCCCAGATCTCCTGGGCCTGGGCGAAGAGATCCTTGCGCTCGGCCTCGTCAAACTCGATGGTACCCTGGCTGGTCAGCCTGTCGAACTGGTCGTTGCGCCAGCCGCCGATGTTCTGGCCCTGGTAGTTGTTGTCCTTGGTGGGCACGAAGATGGCCCCGGTGTTGAGGTTTCTGTACTGGAAGAGGCTGCCGTCTTCGGAGAGGCTCGAGACCCAGGCGAACTCGAACATCCCCGTCCACTTGCACTCGCTGGCCCGCTGGATGAAATCGTCGGCGAAGACCACCGAGGAGGGGGCGTTGTTGATCTTGACCGCGATGCCCACCTGCTTGAGGTTCTCCGCGAAGAACTGCTGGGTGCGCTCGCGCACGGCGTTGCCAGCGGTGGTCACGAACTCGAGCTCGAAGCGCACGGTGCGGTTGCCCACGGTGCGCTGCAGGATGCCATCCGGTCCCGGCCTCCAGCCCAGCTCGGCCAGAAGCTGCTTGGCCCTGTTGGGGTCGTAGGGGTAGGTCTGCACCTTCTGGTTGGAGAGCGGGTTCACCGGGGCAATCCAGGTATTGGCCACCGGTTGCAGCCCATCGAAGAAAGCCTTGACCAGCCCCTCGCGGTTCATGGCGTACAGCAGCGCCTGGCGGGTGCGCACGTCGTTGAGCTGCAAGTCGGCTACCTGCTGGCAGTTGGTGAACTTGTTGATGTCGATGTGCTCCCAGATGGCCCCCGGCACGAACCAGATGTCAAAGCGGCCTGGGGTGCGGCTGGTGAGCTGCCTGCTGCGCCCCTGGTCGAAGGTCAGGGCAACCGAGGAGGTAGCGTCGATGCTGCCGCCCAGAATGGCCACCAGCAGGGAGTTGGTGTTCTGGATAAAGCGGTAGACCACCTTCTGCACGTACTTGTCGGCCCCGCCCGCCGGGATGATGGGGAAGTTGGGGTTGCGCACCATCTCCAGAGTAGAGTTGGGCACCCAGCGGGAGATCCTGAAGGGACCCATGGAGGGGTACTTGCCCGAGTTGAGGAACTGCGGGGTGCTGAACTTGTTGAAGAAGCCCCTGTAGAGCTCGTTCAGCCGTTGGGCATCCTTGTCGGGGTCCAGGCCAGCCGCCGCGGCCTTGACCTTGTTCCACTCCTCTCTCATCAGGTGGGCCGGGGCGTAGCTGATGGGGCTCCCGTAGGTGTCGTAGTAGTAGGCCGGTTCGAAGGTCACGGTGAAGTTTTGCTTGTCCTTGACGGTGAGCCTGACCCGTTGCCAGTAGTCGGGGTTCAGCACCGGCATGCCCTTGGCCTTGCCCACCTCGTAATAGAAGGCGATGTCGTCGGTGGTGAATTCGTTGCCGTCAGACCACTTAAGACCAGGCTTGAGGGTCAGGTCCATCTCCAGGCGCTTCTTGCCGCCCCCGATGTCGATGGCCCGCAACCTCCTGTTGGCCGGGGTCGGCACCTCGGTGACCAGGTTGGCGGTGTTTTGGCTGTTGGCGTCGAAGCCGATCAGGGGGGTGAAGAGGTACTGCTGGATCTCCGACTTGATGGCCTGGTTGGAGATCACGTCGAGGAAATCGCCCATCAGCACCCTGGGTTCCTGCGAAGTCCCCACCACCAGGCTGTTGTCCTGTGGTCCCGCAAAGGCCAGACCCGCCCCGATGAGCCATAAAGCCGCTAGCTTGTTGAGGTGTCTCATGAAACCTCCTCTTTGGTACGTTCAGACATTCTTGGCAGAGATTGCCGAGCAAATTATATGGACGATGGACGAAATCGTAAATCGACCAGCGCCCCGTTTAGCCCAGGAGCCTGAAGGGTCTATCCACCGAACGGTGGAGCCACCGCTGAGGTATATGCGCCGCGCTTTTCGAATGGCACCTCCCCAGCGCTTCGTGGAACGCCTCGACCCGAAGGCGCGTGAAATCGGTATGATGGGCCGCTAGAGGTTGGCAGATGATCGTCGTCAAGGTGGGGGGTTCGGAGGGCATCAACTACGAAGCGGTCGCCAAGGACGCGGCGGCGCTGTGGAAAGCGGGCCAGAAGCTCATCCTCGTGCACGGGGGTAGCAGCGAGACCAACAAGATTGCCGAGGCTCTGGGCCACCCGCCGCAGTTCCTGACCCACCCCGGTGGTATGACCAGCCGCCTCACTGACCGGCGCACCCTCGAGATCTTCGAGATGGTCTACTGCGGCCTGGTGAACAAGCGCATCGTCGAGCTATTGCAGCGTGAAGGGGTCAATGCGGTGGGCCTTTCCGGGCTAGACGGACGCATCTTCGAGGGCAGGCGCAAGGAGGCGGTGAAGTACGTCGAGGGCGGCAAGATCAAGATTCACCGCGGCGACTTCACCGGCTCGGTCGAGCGGGTCAATACCGCCTTGCTCACGTTGCTGCTCGAGGCGGGTTACCTGCCCGTGCTCACCCCCCCAGCCGTGAGCTACGAGGGCGACGCCATCAACACCGACGGCGACACCGCGGCCTCGATGCTGGCCACCAGCCTCAAGGCCGAGGCGCTGCTGCTTTTGTCCAACGTCCCCGGACTGCTCGCCAACTTCCCCGATGAGTCCAGCCTGATCCGCGAGATCCCGGCGGCAAAGGTCGGTGATCCGGCTTACATGGCCGTGGCGCAGGGGCGCATGAAGAAAAAGGTGCTGGGCGCGGTGGAGGCGGTGCAGGGCGGGGTGGGCCGGGTGATCTTCGGGGATGCGAGGGTCGAGCAGCCCATCCAAAAGGCCCTGGCGGGGGCAGGTACGGTGGTGCGCTGAGCCTCTTCCCGTCCGCGCGGGCTCGCAGAAGTGTGAATAGAACCGCATTTTGTGCGACTGTCGTAGAAAGGCTTCCATGAGAAGTCTTAAGGGTAGAATGCAGGGGCTATGACGCGGTTCGTGTTGGTCCTGCACTCCCACCTCCCGTACGTGCGCGCCCACGGGATGTGGCCTTTTGGCGAGGAGACCCTTTACGAAGCCATCGCCGAGGTGTACCTGCCCCTGGCCCGGTTGCTGGAGCGCCTCGAGGCCGACCGCGTTCCGGCTCCTATGACCATCGGCATCACCCCCATCCTGAGCGAGCAACTCGCCGACGCCAAGGTCAAGGAAGGATTCCTCAAGTATTGCGAAGACCGGCTGATGCGGGCCGAGGACGACCTGGCACGTTACCAGGCCACCGACCTCGCGGCCTCGGCAGCCCATCAGGTGAGCCACTGGCAGGAGACCTATAGCCACTACCAGCGCCTGGGCGGCGATGTGGTGGGCTTCTTCGCTAGGGCCCAGGAGAAGGGACAGATCGAGGTCATCACCTCCTCGGCTACCCACGGCTACTCGCCGCTGCTGGGATCGGATGCGGCGCTGTGGGGCCAGATCAAGACCGGCACCGACGCCTACCGCCGTCACTACCGCCGCGAAGCCACCGGCTACTGGATGCCCGAGATGGCCTACCGCCCCAAAGGTTACTGGGAGCCCCCGGTGGATGGAGCCAGGCCCGGAATGCGGGCCGGGGTGGACGAATTGCTGTATAAAGCTGGCATTCGCTACACCTTCGTAGACGCGCACCTGGTTCAGGGTGGCCAGAGCCTCCCGCCCCAGCTCGGCCCTTATGGCCAGGTGGAGTCCATCCAGCTCGCCGAGTCGAGCGAGGCGGTCTACCAGGTACACGAACTCGAGTCGGGCCTGCGGGTGATGGCCCGCAACCAGGAGACTGCGCTGCAGGTCTGGAGCGCCGACTACGGCTACCCCGGCGACGGGGCCTACCGCGAGTTTCACCGCAAGGACCCCATCTCGGGCCTGCGCCACCACCGCGTCACCCATCGCAAGGCTGGCCTGGGGGACAAGCAGCCCTACTATCCCGAAGAAGCCTTCAACCGTGCCAAGGAGCACGCCCGCCACTTCGTGAGTGTGGTCGAGGGGCTGGCCCAGAAGCACCCCGACGGGGTGATCTGCGCGGCCTACGACGCCGAGCTGTTTGGGCACTGGTGGTACGAGGGCCCGGCCTGGCTCGAGGCGGTGTTCCGCGAGCTGGCCCAATCCAAATCCGTCAAGGCCATGACCGCCCGCGAGGCCGTGCGCGGCAAGGCGGTACGCACGGCGCTGCCCGAGGGAAGCTGGGGACGGGGCGGCCACCACGACGTATGGCTCAACCGCGAGACCCTCGACTTCTGGCGGCTGGTCTACCGCGCCGAGGGCCAGATGATCGCCGCCGTGCAGCGCTTTGGCCGCGACCAAAACGGAAAGCGCCGGGCCCTGCGCCAGCTCATGCGAGAGCTGCTGCTGCTGGAATCCTCCGACTGGCCCTTCCTCATCGACACCGGCCAGGCGGTGGAATATGCCCGCGAGCGCTACGAGGACCACGCCGCCCGCTTCGCCGAGATCTACCAGATGCTCAGCGATGACCGCATCGACCTGGGCCGCCTGAGCGAACTCGAGGCCCTCGACAACCCCTTCCCTGAGGCCGACCCCAGCCTCTACGCTACCGGCGAGCCAGAGACGAGCGCGAAGAACCTGGTGGCCGAGCTGCTCGAGGCTACCCAACCCGCCCGCATGGCCCACCGCGACGCCTACAAGGCCACCCAGGGCAAGCTGCCCGACTACCAGAGTCTCCGCGCGGCCACCACGGAGGAAGAGCCCCCGCCCGTGGTCTACGAGGCCGAGGGGCTCGAGGGTGGGTCAGATGAAAAAAAAATGACCCAACCGGCTGAAGCCGCTCCGTCTTCGGTGAGCAGCGGGGCTAAACCCGCTACCAAGGCGGCCAAAGCCAAGGCCCCGGCGAGCAGGGCCAAAGCGGTCAGCCCTGAAACCGAAGCGCGTGATCCCCTCGTCGAGATCAAGGGCATCGGCCCGACTTACCAGAAGCGCTTGTATGAGGCGGGCGTGTTCACCTTCGCCCAGCTTGCCAAGCTCAAGCCCGCCCGGCTGCTGGAAATCGTGCAGGCTCGAGTCAGGGTGGACGTGGAGAGCTGGATCGCTGAAGCTAAAGCCCTGGCCAGGAAAAAGAAATAGGACAGCCCAACTCGTGCAGGGGCGAACCTCGCGTTCGCCCCTTGTCTGGCATTTGGGGTTTGGTTGTGAGCTACCCACCCTCGACCATCGACGCCGCCCTGTACCGCTCGATGCAGGCCCTGACCTCGGCGATGGCCCGCTCCCGCCCTTCCCAGCCCGTCACCTTGACCCACTTGCCCTTGTGGGCCTCGAGGGCCTTGTAGGTTTCGAAGAAGTTCTGGATTTCGGCCTTGGTGGCCTCGGGCACGTCGGAGAGGTCCTTGATGTGGTCCCAGCGGGGGTCCTCGGCGACCACGCCCAGGATTTTGGCGTCACCGCCCTTTTCATCCTGCATATCCACCATGCCGATGATGCGCACGTCCACCACTACGCCAGGGAGCAGTGGGTAGGTAGCGAGGATGATGCCGTCGAGCGGATCGCCGTCTTCGGCCAGGGTGGAGGGGATGAAGCCGTAGTCGCCAGGATAGAACTGCGCGGTGGGCAGCACGCGGTCGAGTTTGATCGCTCCGAGCTCGGGGTCGTATTCGTACTTGTTGGTCGAGCCGCGAGGGATCTCGATGATCATGTGTACGATTTCAGGGGCCTTCTTGCCGACGGGCAATTCCTTGAGGTTCATAGCGAGGCCATTCTATCAGCCGCTGGATGCTCCTGGCCCTTGGCGATGGCTCGGTTCCACAGCAAGGCGTCGGGAGAGGGAGCCACCTTCTGCTGGCGGGCCTGCTGGACGAGCGTCTGGGCCTCGTCGAGGAGTTGTCGGGTCACCGGTTGAATCGCTAGAGCCAGGCCGCTCAATAGGCTTACGGCAATGCTTAGCCACACTCTCATGCGCACCTCCTTTGGGGATCGGGCTCATTGAACGCCCCTCCCATGAAGGTTTGCTGATGGGGCCATCAACCCCGAGGGCGTTTGATGCCTTGGGTCCGTCCTCGGAAGATTAAATCGGTCGTACGTCGTACGCGAGGGGGATATCCGCGAACCCCGGCCCTCGACTCCCTGGCTCATCGACCATCGGCTATCGACATCGAGATGAACTTGGCCTCGAGGTACTCCTCCAGCCCCCACCAGCCGCCCTCGCGGCCCACGCCGGAGTTCTTCATGCCGCCGAAAGGGGCCTGGGGGGCCATGGCGGTGGGGATGGGGTCGTTGATGCCGACGATGCCGTATTGCAGGCCCTCGGCGACGCGCCAGGCGCGGGCGAGGTTGTTGGTCCAGGCGTAGGCGGCCAGGCCGTAGGGGGTGTCGTTGGCCAGGCGCAGGGCTTCCTCCTCGCTCTCGAAGGGGATGACGGGGGCCACGGGGCCGAAGGTCTCCTCGGTCATGATCTTCATGTCGGGGCGCACGCCGCTGAGCACGGTGGGCTCGAAGTAGAGGCCCTCGCGCACCTTACCGCCCACCACGGCCTTCGCGCCCTTGGCGAGCGCGTCCTCGACGTGTTCCTTTACCTTGGCGAGGCCCTGGGCGTCCACCACCGGCCCCACCTGGGTCTCGGGCAGCAGGGGGTCGCCCAGGCGCAGCGCGGCGGTGGCGGCGGCGAAGGCCTCGGTGAAGGGCCCCAGGACGCTCTGCTGCACGAAGACGCGGTTGGTGCAGATGCAGGTCTGGCCGGCGTTGCGGAACTTGGAGAGCACCACGTCGCGGGCGGCTTTGTCGAGGTCGGCGTCCTCGAAGACCAGGAAGGGGGCGTGGCCGCCGAGCTCGAGCGAGACGCGCTTGAGGGTCTTGGCGGCCTGGGCGTAGAGGACGCGTCCGACCTCGGTGGAGCCGGTGAAGGTGACCTTGCGGACGCGCTCGTCCTCGAAGAAGGGCTGGCTGAAGGCCACGGGGTCGGAGGTGGGCAGGACCTGAAGCGTGCCCTTGGGGCCGCCCGCTTCCTCCCACAGCCGGGCCAGGTACAGGGCGCTCATGGGGCTCTGCTCGGCGGGCTTGATGATGATGGCGCAGCCCGCCGCCAGCGCGGGGGCGGCCTTGCGGGTGATCATGCCGGTGGGGAAGTTCCAGGGCGTCACCGCGTAGACCACGCCCACCGGCTCGTAGGACACCAGGCCCCGCTTGTGGTCGAAGCGCGAGAGCACCCGCTCGCCGTGCAGCCGCACGGCCTCCTGGGCGTACCACTTGACGAAGCTGGCCGAGTACTTCACCTCCCCGCGCGACTCGGTGATGGGTTTGCCCATCTCCAGGCTCATCAGGCGGCCCAGCTCGGCCTCGTGGGCTAAGAGCAACTCGTTCCAGCGCTCGAGGATCTCGGCGCGGGCGTAGGGGTTAGTGCGCTTCCAGGTCTCGAAGGCCTCGAGCGCGGCCTCGATGGCCCGCCGGGCCTCGGCGGGGCCGCAGTCGGCCACCTCGCCCACTACGCGCCCGTCGCCGGGGTGGGTGACGGTGAAGGTCTTGCCGGTGGTCTGCCAGCCGTCTGCGAAGTAGGCCTGGTTGGGGAGTTCCTTGATCATGGGGGTCCTTTCGTAAAAACGTCGAGGGTCTTAGGCGTATCGCGTTTTGCGTCTTGCGTAGGGCGTAACCCTCGCAGTGCCTAACGCCGAACTCCAGGGCTGAAATCCCTGTTGGTCCAGGTGGAGCGCACCTCGAGGCTGCCCAGCGCCTCGGGCGGCGCGGTGCGGGGGTCGCGGTCGAGGAGCACGAAGTCGGCCCAGTGGCCGGGCTCGAGGCGGCCCCGGTTGCCCTCGTCGCCCTGGGCGAGAGCCCCGCCCACGGTGTAGGCCCATAGCGCGGTCTCCAGGCTCACGCCGTGGCCTTCGCACATCGGCTCGGCCACGGCGGCCTGCAGGCCGATGAGGGGGGAAATCTGGCTCACCACCGGCCCGTCCGAGGAAAAAGCCACCGTGAGGCCGGCGGCGAACATGGCCCGCAGGTTGTAGCAGCGGCAGAGCATGGCCTCGGGCAGGTACTTGAGGAAGTTGCCGCGCAGCTCGTGGAGGAACACCGGTTGGGGCACGGCGATCACGCCGAGCCGCCGGGCGAGCTCGAGGTGTTCCTCCCCCGCCAGCCCGAAGTGCTCGATGCGGTGGCGCAGGGACGAGGGATGGGCCTCGTAGAGCTGCCGGTACACGTCCAGTACTTGGTTCAAGGCCCGGTCCCCGATGGCGTGGGTGCCGATGCGGAAGCCCTGGCGATGGGCCTCGAGGGCCAGCTCGTAGAGTTCGCCGCTCTCGAAGCGCAGGATGCCGGAGCTGGGGGGCTCGAGGGTCTTGTAGGGCTGGCTGATGGCGGCGGTGGCCCCGGAGAGCCCCCCGTCGGCGAAGAACTTCACCGAGTCGCAGCGCAGAAAGTCGGAGACGTGTTTCTCTGGCAGGGGGAAGGTCTCGCTGCCCCCGTCCGGGCGGCGGATGTAGAGCAGGTTGACCCGGATGGGCAGCTTTCCGGCGGCGTCCAGGGCGCGGTAGGCCGCGTAGAGCGGCGGGTCCACGGCGGGGTCGGTGGCGCTGGTGATGCCCAGCGACTTCAGGTACTCGAGCCCCGCCAGCACCCAGCGCTCGTAGTCGGCCTGGGTGGGGGCGGGCATGGCCTTGAAGACCAGCCCGTAGGCCGTCTCGTAGAGGATGCCGCGCCCGAAGTCGATCTCTCCGCCCGGCACGTGGGTCTCGGGGGTGATCCCTGCCGCCTGTAGGGCCGGGGTGTTCACGGCGTGGATGTGGGCACAGGTGCGCGTCAGCAGCACCGGGTTTCGCGGGGCGATGGCGTCGAGGGCCGAGCGGTCGGGCCAGCCGCCCATGCGGGCCTCGTTCCAGCCGCGCCCCCAAAGCCACTGGCCGGGTTGCAGGGTCTTGGCCCGCTCCCGGACCGCCGTATAAAAGGCCTCCAGGCTCTCCACGCTCCGCAGGTCGAGCAGCGTGGTGCGCAACTGCCCTACCTTCCACACGTGCACGTGCGCGTCGTTGAAGCCGGGCAGGAGGGTCTGGCCCTCGAGGTCGATGCGCCGGGTGGTGGGGGAGAGGAGGGGCTCGAGCTCGCTCACCCGCCCCGCCGCCAGGACGCTCCCCTCGCGCAGGGCGACGGCCTCGAGGGTCTCGAGCCCGCCGGGCGCGGGGCCGGGGTTGAGGATGGTACCCCCATAGATCAGGGTGTCAGCCTTCACAGATAGCCTCCAGTTACGTCGAGGGTCCAGGGCGTATCGCGTATTGCGTCTTGCGTATTGCGTACGACGTAAGACGTACGACGTACGACCCGCCCCGGCATCAAAACCCCACCTCCGGGTTCCGCCACACGATGAACACCCCGTAATTCGCGCAACTGGCGTCCTCGAGGTAGTCCGGGATGATCCCCCACACCGCGTAGCCCCGCCGGAGCTGAATGGAGAGCACCGGGTCGAAGAGTTCGCCCCGCACCACGCGCTGCACGTACTGCTCGATGGGCATCTGCTCGCGGTGGGCCCCGTAGCCCTTGGGCATGGCCCCGGCCACGTGCCCTTTGAGCCCCAGGCGGCGGATGAGCTGGTGCCGCGCCGTGTAGAGCAGCGTGGAGAGGCCGTGGCCCCGGAACTCGGGGTGAACGCCGATGTCGGCGCCGTAGAGCCAGTCGCCCTCGGGGTCGTGGGTGGTGAGGTAGTTGCCGCCCACGGCCTCGAGATACTTGTGCGCGAAGTGGGCGAAGTCCACCTTAGCGCGCAGGTCGGTGGAGCAGGCCACCACCCGGCCCGTGGCCACCTCGAGCACCGCGTGCTGCCCCTCGGGGAAGATCCGCATCTGCGAGAGGTAGTGCTCGGCCCGCATCCGCTCGCGTGGGGCGAGGTCGGGGAAGGAGGCGGCCTGGATGGCCTCGAGGTGGGGGGCCATCCAGGGTTCGCTCTGCACCACGGCGAAGCGGCCATCGGCGCTGGTGAGGATGGGGCTGGGGTCGGTCATGGGGGCTTCAGCGCGACTTCACTTGGGTCCAGGCCTCGTCGAAGAGGCGGGAGTTCTTCCCGGCGTCGAGGATGTACTCCAGCACCTTGAGCTGGGCCTCGCTGGGCCAGATGGCGGGGTTCTTGAGGGTGCTCGGCTTGACGAGTTTCTTGGCCTGGGCGTTGGGCGTGGCCGACTGCTGGTACTCAGCCAGCCGCGCCCCGATCTTGGGATCGAGGATGAAGTTGATGAAGCGGTGGGCCGCGTCGGGGTTGGGGGCCTTGGCGGGGATGGCCATGTTGTCCAGGAACAGCGTGCTGCCCTCCTTGGGAATGGTGAAGCCGTACTTGGGGTTGCCCGCCGCCGTGCGCAAAGCGTCTTGGTTGTAGACCACCGCCGCCACCGCCTGCCCGGCTAGCAGCGCCTTGGTGGCCGAGACCCCGCCCTGGAAGCCCAGGCTGTTCTTCGACTTCTTGGCCTGCAAGAGCACGTCGATGGCCTTCTTCATGGCCGCGGGGTCGGCAGAGTTGACCGACTGCCCCACGTAGCGCAGGGCGATGCCCAGCATCTCGCGCTGGGAGTCCATGAGCACGAAGCGCCCCTTCTGCTGGGCCGGGTCGAAGATCACGCCCCAGGAGGTGGGCGGGGTTTTGAACACGTCGGTGCGGTACATCAGGCCCACGGTGCCCCACAAGTAGCCCACGGTGTACTGGTTGCCGGGGTCGAAGGGCGGGTTGGCGAACTTGGGGTCGAGGTTCTTGAGGTTGGGCAGTTTGCTCTTGTCCAAAGGCTGCAACAGCTTGAGCTGGATCATGCTGGGGATGATGAAGTCGCTGGGCACCACCAGGTCGTACTGCCCCAACCCCCCAGCTTGCAGTTTGGCGACCATCTCCTCGTTGGACTCGTAGTAGCTGAGGTTGACCTTGATTCCGGTCTGCTTCTCGAAGTCGCTGACGATGGTGGGGTCGATGTACTCGGTCCAGGTGTAGATGCGAAGTTCTTTGGGCTGGGCCAGCGCGAGCCCGAGCGCGGTGATAAGGGCCAGAAGGTGCTTCATGAGGGTCCTCCTTTGGTGAGCGTCGTACGCTTTGCGTCGTACGTCATACGTCGTACGCCGTACGCAATACGCCAGACGCTAAACGCAAAACGCTAAACGCCAGAAACCACGACCCACCGGCTTCTTGCGTTCGGCAGTTTTTGGCCATCGACTATCGACCTCCTCACGCCGTCGCCGCCATAGCCTTGTGTGTGGCCTGGATGGTTTCCTTCACCACGCCCAGGGCTTCTTCCAGCATGTCCTGGGGGATCTCGAGCGCCGGCAAAAAGCGGATGCAGTTGGTGTAGAGCCCGGCCCTAATCAGCACCACGCCGCGCTGGCTGGCCTCCTTGATGGCGCTCATGGCGAAGTCGGACCACGGCTCCTTGCTCACCGGGTCGCGCACGAACTCCAGCGCCATCATCGCGCCGATGCCGCGCACGTCGCCCAGCACCGGGATCTCGGCCTTCAGGGGTTCGAAGGTGCGGCGCACGGTTTGTTCGACGCGGGCGGCGTGGGCCAGGGTCTCGGGCTTGGAGAGGTGCTCGAGCGCGGCCAGGGCGGCCACGCAGGCCAGGGGGTTGCCGCCGTAGGTGCTGCCCACCCCGCCCACGTGGGGCGAGTCCATGATCTCGGCCCGGCCCGTCACCGCGCTGATGGGCATGCCCGCGCCCAGGCTCTTGGCCGAGATGATCAGGTCGGGGATCACGCCGGAGTGCTCGATGGCCCACAGCTTGCCCGTGCGGCCCGAACCCGACTGGATCTCGTCGGCGATCATCACCGCGCCAGTGGCGTCGCAGACTTCGCGGATCTTGCGCAAGAACTTGTGGGGCACCGGGATGAAGCCCCCCTCCCCCAGCACCGGCTCGATGACGATGGCGGCCAGGGCGCTGGGGTCGATGTGGGCGGTGAGGGCGTTCTCGAGGTTCCAGCAACTCCACTCCACGTACTCCTCGGCGGTCATGCCCTTGGGGGTGCGGTAGAGGTTGGGCAGGGGCAGCCGGTAGACCTCGGGGGCGAAGGGGCCGAAGCCCTTCTTGAACAGGCCCCACTTGCTGGTCATGGCCATGGTCAGGTTGCTGCGCCCGTGATAGGCCCCCTCGAACACGAGGATCCCGGAGCGCCCGGTATAGCGCCGCGCGAACTTCACCGCGTTCTCCACCGCCTCGGCCCCGCCGTTGGAGAGTAGGGTCTTCTTGGGGAAGTCGCCGGGGGTGAGGCGGTTGAGGGCTTCACAGACGGCCACGTAGGCTTCGTAGTTGGTCACGATGGAGCAGGCGTGGATGAACTCCTCCACCTGGGCCTTGATGGCCTCCACCACTGCCTGCGGGGCATGGCCCACCGCCATCATGCCGATGCCGCCCGCCAAGTCGATGAGGGTGTTGCCATCGACGTCTTCGATCAGCGAGCCGCGGGCCCGCTTGACCGCGATGGGGTTGGCCTGCGCGAGGGCGCTCGTCACCGAAGCGGCGCGCCTAGCGTTGAGCTCCTGGCTCTTGGGGCCAGGGATGGGGGTTTTGAGCTGAATGTACGTCATGGGTTCCTCGATTGAGATCGCGCACCGCGGAGGCTTTCGGCAGCCCGCGATACGTCATACGGATTTTGTCTTTGGCTATCGACTATCGACCATCGACCCTCCCAGGCGGCGGGATGCTGGCCTTCTGGACGTCCATACGCCCCCTAGCGCGACTTCACCTGGGTCCAGACCTCGTCATAAAGCCGCGCGTCCTTGCCCAGGTCGAGGACGAACTCGAGCTTGGCCTTGACGCTTTCGGTGGGGTAGATGGCCGGGTTCTTGAGGTCTGCTTTGTTGATGAAGGGCAGCGCGGCCTTGTTGGGGGTGGCGTAGCGGTTGTAGTTCGAAAGCTGCGCCCCGATTTTGCCGTCGAGGATGAAGTTGATGAACTTGTGGGCCGCGTCGGGGTTGGGGGCCTTGGCGGGGATGGCCATGTTGTCGAGGAAGAGTGCGGCGCCCTCCTTGGGCACCACGAAGGCCACGTTGGGGTTCTCGGAGGCGGCCTTGATGGCGTCGCCGTTGTAGACCACCGCGTAGGTCGCGCTCCCGGCCACCAGGCGGTTCTTCGCGCCCACGCCGCCTTCGAAGCCCACCGCGCGCTTAGACTTCTTGGCCTCGAGCAGCAATTTCCCCGCCGCCTGCACCTGCTTGGGGTCGCGGGTGTTGATGCTGTAGCCCAAATAGCGCAGCGCCGCGCCCATCATCTCGCGGATGGAGTCCATGAGCACGTAGCTGCCGCTTTGTTTGGGGTCGAAGATCACCGCCCAGCTATCCGGGGGGGTCTTGACCCTGTCCTTGCGGTACATGATCCCCGACATGCCCCACTGGTAGGCCGCCGAGTACTGGTTGCCGGGGTCGAAGGGCGGGTTGGCGAACTTGGGGTCGAGGTTCTTGAGGTTGGGCAGTTTGCTCTTGTCCAAAGGCTGGACCAGCTTGAGCGCAACCAGGGTGGGGATGATGTAGTCGCCGGGCACGATCACGTCGTACTGGCTCACCCCGCCCGCCTGCAGCTTGGCCAGCATGTCCTCGTTGGACTCGTAGAGCTCGATGCGGACCTTGAGCCCGTACTGCTTCTCGAAGGCAGAGATGATGGCCGGGTCGATGTACTCCGACCAGATGAACAGCCGCATCTCCTTGCTCTGGGCCAACGCCAACGACACAAACGCCAACAGGGCCAGCAGTTTTTTCATGCACTCCTCCGGGTGAGCCGTTCGCTGAGCAACACCAGAATGACCGTAGCCAGGAAGATCAGGGTGGACAGGGCGTGGATCTGCGGGGTGACCCCGCGCCGCACCGAGCCGTAGATGATGAGGGGGAGGGTCTGGGAGTCGGGCCCGGCGGTGAAGAAGCTGATGACGAAGTCGTCGAGCGAGAGGGTGAAGGCCAGCATGGCCCCCGCCACGATCCCCGGCGCCAGCAAGGGCAGCAGCACCCGCCGCACGAAGTAGCCGTACGAGGCGTAGAGGTCGCGCGCGGCCTCGTCGAGGTCTGCGCCTAAGCTCTTGAGGCGGCTCTGCACCACCAGCGCCACGAAGGCGATCTGGAAGGTCACGTGCCCGATGATCATGGCCGGGAGGCCGAGTTCGAAGAGGCTCGAGACCTGCCGCAGCACGCTGAAGGCCACCACCAAGGCCGCCGCCAGGATGATGTCGGGCGTGACCACCGGCAGATAGAGCAGGTTGTCGAGGAAGACCCGCGCCCGCCGGGTCCAGGGGTAGCGCTCGAGGGCGATCGCCAGCAGCGTCCCCAGCACGGTCGCGATGACCGTGGACACCACCGCCAGCACCATGGTCGTCACGAAGGCGGCCTGGATGGTCTCGGTGAGCTTGGGGTCGGGTGAGAGCGCCGGGTTGAAGAGGCTCTGGTACCACTTCCAGGTGAAGCCCCCCCACGACATCCCGTAGCGGGTCTGGTTGAGCGAGAAGATCGCCACCGCCAGCATGGGCAGGTACAGGAAGCCCAGCGTCAGGACGGCGGTGACGCCCACGGCGGGGTGGAGCCGGCTCATGAGCGGCCTCCGGCTGTCTCGAGGGGCGAGGGTCGAGGGTCAAGGCGTCCCGCGTTTTGCGTTTTGCGTCTTGCGTACGACGTACGACCTCCAGCGCTCAGCCTCATACCAGGTCCACGTCCTTTCCGCTACGTCGGTAGACCCGCAGGGCCACCAACGTCAGGGCCATCAGGCCCAGGCTGATGGCGGCGGCAAAGGGCCAGTCGCGGCTGGCGCCGAACTGCTGCTGGATGAGATTGCCCACCAGCAGGTACTTGGCCCCGCCCAGCAGGTCGGGGATGACGAACATGCCCATGGCCGGGATGAAGGTGAGGATGATGCCCACCGTGAGGCCCGGCAGGGTCTGGGGCAGGATGGCCTGGAAGAAGACCCGCGCACGGCTGGCATAGAGGTCCTTGGCCGCTTCGATGAGGCTGGAGTCGATCCGCTCGACCGACGAGTACAGCGGCAGCACCATGAAGGGCAAAAAGGCCGAGACCATGCCGACGTAGACCGCGAAGGAGCCGGGATACAGCGCGGTGCCCGGCTCCGCCAGCCCCAGCGCTGCCGCGACCCGCGCGAAGGGCAACTCGGGGGAGAGCAGCAGTTGCCAGGCGTAGGTGCGGATGACCAGGTTGGTCCAGAAGGGGATGATCACCAGCGTCAGCCACAGGTAGCGGGTGCGTGGGGGCCGGCTGGCGATGAAGAAGGCCAGGGGGTAGGCCAGCAGTGCCGCGATGAGCGAGGTCACGAAGGCCACCCACACCGAGCGGCCCAGGATCAGCAGGTTGTCGGGGCTCCAGCCGAAGAGCCCGTAGCCCAGCAGCCGCTTGAGGTTCTCTAGGCTGAAGGTCCAGACGATCTCGCCGTAGGTGCCCCGCTCGGCGAAGGCCACCGCCACGAGGGCCAAGCTGGGCAGCACCAAAAAGGCCATCAGCCACAGCGCCGCGGGCAGCAAGAATAAGAGGCCGCGCCTCGAGAGCGCCCCCGGCGTGGTGAGCTCGCCGTACCACACCAGCACGCGGTTCACGGGCGACCTCCGAAGGTGTCGAACGTCGAACGTCGTACGCCGAACGCTAAACGCTGAAAACTACAGGCACCAGCGTCTTGCATCTTGCGTTTGGCGTTTTGCCTCTCGTCCCCCGTCCCCCTGAACCTGATCCTTGCCTTTCGCTGAGGGCTGAGGGCTGAGGACTGAGGGCCACTGGCGTATGACGTAGGACGTACGACGTTGGCGTCTTGCATCTTGCGCCCAAGGCTAATCATCCAGCACCACCAGCGCGTCCTTGGGCAGGTGGGCCACTACCTCCTCTCCCGGACGCAGGGGAGGGTAGGGGGCGGCGCGCACGCGCAGGCCGCCGGGCTCGAGCCAGGCTTCCTGGTGGCTGCCCCGGTAGACCACCTCGCGCACCTGGACCTGCACGCAGTTGGAGCCCCTGGGCTCGGGCACGATCTCCACCCGCTCGGGGCGGATGGCCAAGTTGCCCTCTTCCCACTGCGGCACGGCGGGGAGCTCGAGGTGGCCCAGCGCGGTCTTCACGCCGCTGCCGTTGCGGCTGGCGGGGATCAGGTTGGCCGCACCCAAGAACTCGGCCACGAAGCAGGTGCGGGGCCGGGCGTAGACCTCCTCGGGGGTGCCCACCTGGATCACCTGCCCCTCGCGCATCACCGCGATGCGGTCGGAGACGGTCATGGCCTCGTCCTGGTCGTGGGTGACGAGGATGAAGGTGGTGCCCAGGCTGCGCTGCAGGCGGCGCAGGCCCACCTGCACCTCGGCGCGCAGCTTGGCGTCGAGGGCGCTCATGGGCTCGTCCAAGAGCAGCACTTGCGGTTCGTTGACCAGCGCCCGCGCCATTGCCACCCGCTGCTTCTGCCCGCCCGAGAGCTGGTGGGGGTAGCGGGCCATGAAACGCTCGATCTGCAGCATACCCATGACCGTCTCCACCCGCTTTTGCACCTCGGCCTGGGGGAAACCCCGGCTCCTGAGCCCGAAGGCCACGTTCTCGAAGACGCTGAGGTGAGGAAAGAGCGCGTAGCTCTGGAAGACGGTGTTGACCGGGCGCTGGTTGGCGGGTACGGCGGTGATGTCCTCACCGCCCAGCCGCACGCAGCCGGCGGTGGGCAGCTCGAAGCCGGCGATGATGCGCAGCAGGGTGGTCTTGCCGCAGCCCGAAGGGCCCAGCAGGGTGAAGAACTCCCCGGCCTTGATCTCCAGGCTGACCCCGCCCAGTGCCGTCACCTCGCCGAAGCGCTTGACGACGTTCTCGACGGCGAGGGTGCCGGTGGCGGCTCGAGCCTGAACCTTCGCTGAGGGTCGGATCACTGCCATCGTTTTTCCTCTAGCTGCTCACCAGGGCGCTTTCGCCCTTCTTCAATACGGCCAGGATCTCCTCGGCCACCCGCTCGCGCAACCGCCCTCCATGGTAGCCCTGGGCGTTCAGCGGGGTGTGCTCGCCGCCAGAAGTGCAAGCCCCCCACCGCCTCCGCCTCGGCGCCGGAGTGCGCCAGCCGCCTGGGCAGCAGGTCGTTGCCCCCCTTGATGGTGCGGCGCTCGTCGGAGACGCCGAAGACGTGGAACTGGCCCTGGCTGCCGATGAGGTAGAGCAGCTTCGAGCACGACTGCTCGCCGGCCTCGAGGCCCCTGATCTCGGCCAGCCGGGCCAGGCGGAACGCGCGTTGGGGTTGTCCCATCAACGGGCTGCGGCTCATGACTGCACCTCACTCGATCCGGTCTAGGAACCCGAAGGTGAACGGGTCACCCGGCCTCAGGCCGTAGCGGCCTCGAAGCTGTGCTCCAGAATCTCCAGACCCCTGCGTACCTCGGCCTCACTCGCTACCAGCGGCACCAGGCAGCGGATGACGTTATAGTGCATCCCGGCCTTCATCAAGAGCAACCCGCGCTCGCGGGCCGCGTCGAAGACGCGGGTGGTGAGGGCGGGGTCGGGGGCCTTGCTCTGGCGGTCCTTGACGATCTCCATGGCGACCATGGGCCCCAGGCCCCGCACGTCCCCGATCTGGGGGAAGCGACGTTGGATCTTGCGGAAGCCCTCGTGCAGGATCTCGCCCAACCGCTGGCCCTTCTCCAGGAGCTTCTCCTCCTCGAAGATCTCGAGCACCGCCAGCCCCGCCGCGCAGGCTAAGGGGTTTCCGGCGAAAGTCCCGCCCAGCCCGCCGGGTAGGGGCGCGTCCATGATCTCGGCCTTGCCCAGCACCCCGGCGATGGGTAGCCCCCCGCCGATGCTCTTGGCGAAGGTGATCAGGTCGGGCTCGACGCCCGCGTGCTCGATGGCCCAGAACTTGCCGGTGCGCCCGATGCCAGTTTGGATCTCGTCGTCGATGAGCACGATGCCGTGCTCGGCGCTGAGGCTGCGCAGGGCCTTGAGGAAGGCGATGGGGGCGGGCACGAAGCCGCCCTCGCCGAGTTGGGGCTCGATGATGATGGCCGCCACGCGGTCGGGGGGGATGGCGGTGTCGAAGAGCTCGTGCAGGCCGTCCATGGCCCGGCGGGTGTCGATGCCGTGGTACTCGTAGGGGTAGGGGGCGTGGTAGACCTCGGGGGCGAAGGGGCCGAAGTTCTGGCGATAGGGGGTGGCCTTGCCGGTGAGGCTCAGGCCCAGCAGGGTGCGCCCGTGGAAGGCGTTCTTGAAGGCGATGACGCCGGGCCGTCCGGTGTAGGCGCGGGCAATCTTGATGGCGTTCTCGGTAGCCTCGGCCCCGGTGGTGACGAAAAAAGCCTTCTTGTCGAAGGCACCGGGGGCGCTTTCGCACAACTTCTGGGCGAGCTTGATGTAGGGCTCGTAGGCCGTGACCTGGAAGCAGGTGTGGGTGAAGCGCTCGAGCTGCGCCTGCACCGCCGCCACCACGCGGGGATGGTTGTGCCCGACGTTGAGCACCCCGATTCCACCGATCCAGTCGAGGTACTCCTTGCCATCGACGTCCCAGAGCCGGGCCCCTTGGGCCTTGGCCGCCACCACCGGGTGCACCTGAGAGACGCCGCGCGGGACCACCTTGTGCCGCAACTCCAGCAACGCCTGGTTGCGGGACTCTGTCGTGGGCATGTGTTCCTCCTTTGGCTCAACAGCCTAATGGGGTCCCAGCGCACCAGGCTATGGGCTCAGGCTACAAATCTTACCCCCATTTACTGTGGCTCAACTCTAAAAGCTGCAACCCGAGCTGGAGGCGGAATTGGGCCTGGGGCTCGCGCAGGTCGAGGCCGGTGAGCTGTTGGAGGCGCTCGAGCCGGTACCGCAGCGTGTTCTCGTGGACGCCTAGCGCGTGGGCGGTGCGCTTGAGCTGAAAGCCGTGCCGGGCCAGGGCCTTGAGGGTCTGTAGCAGCACCCCTTGGTTGCGCTCGCTCTCCAGCGGCCCGAACAGCTCGCGCAGCAAATCCTGCTGGGCCTGGGCATCCCCGGCCAGCACCCGCGGCAACAGGAGCTGGGCATAGGTGCTGACCTCTCCGGGACGCAGGTGGGGCAGCAGGGCCTGCGACTCGCGGTAGCTCTCGGCCACCCCCGCCCAGCCCTGGCGCGTTCGGGAGAGGCCCAAGCTGAGCCCCTTCTGGGGCAGCCGCTCCCACACGCGAGTGGCGTCGAAGCCCTCGGGTAGCAGGAAGAGCACCTGGTTGAGGAAGACCGAGATCAAGGGGGCCAGCCCCTGCTCGCGCAGCAGCTTGCGCAGACCCTCGGCCAGGCGCTCACGCCGGTTGAAGCCCTCCGGGCTCAGCGGCACCGGCTCCTCGAGCACCAGCAAAGCCAGGTAGTAGCGGCCCTCGGGGTGGAAGCCCTGCAGCCGGGCGCGCTCGAGGTTGTGCGGCGTGGGCTCGAAGCGGCCCTCCAGCAGCGCGTCGAGGAAGGCGTAGCCCAGTCGGGCCTCGCGCTGGGCGATGTCGCGTTGGTGCATCAGGTGCAGCCCCGCCACCGTCGCGGCGTGCTCGGCGGCGCGCATGTCGAGTTCGGAGAGGGGTTCCTCCCCCTCGATCAGCCACACGCTGCCCACCAGCTCACCCCCCAGCCGGATGGGGCAGACCACCCTTCCCACCATCCCGATCTCGGGCCGCGCCGGCAGCCGCAGCGGCCCCAGGCTCTGCCGTAACTGCCGCTCGAAGCCGATCTCCTGCAGGTAGTGGCTAAGCTCGGGGGTGGTGCCGCCTAGGGCGATGGAGCGCAGGCGCAGCTCGTCCTCGCCGCCGGTGAGGGCGTAGGCCAGGAGGTTGCCTTCCAGGTCCTCGAAGACCACCGAGCGCCCGGTGAGCCCGCTGAGCACGTCGGCCAGGGGCTGCAGGCCGCCGGCCTCGAGTGCGGAGAGCGTGAGCGCGCGGTGGATGGCCTCCGAGCGCTCGATGACGCTGTACTGCTGGGCCAGAAGCTGCTGGTTGAGCTCGCCGATAACCTGGGAGAAGGGCACCTCCCAGGGCAGCTCGATGGCCGGAATGCCCGCGTGCTCGGCCTCCTCGCGTGCCGCTTCGGGGAAGCGCTCGAAGAACTGGGGCACCGCCAGCACGATGGCCGCCGGGTCGGCCTGAGCGATCTGCCGGATGAAGGCGCGCAGGGCCTGCTCCTCGCGGGGCCAGGCGTAGCCGGTGGTGAGGAAGAGGAAACCGGGCCGGATCCACTCCTGGGGGTCGGGGATGTCCACCGCGTGGGCCCCCAGGACTCGGTTGCTCAGCTTTGGGGCTGCCGCGACTACTCGAGCCCGGCTGAGGGCGGGCAGACGAAGGGCTTCTTGCAGGTTCATCGTCGCTATGACGATTTTAGCGGCCTTCACCGCCCTCCCGCCCGGCCCGCTGGGGAGGTGAACACTTCGCGCCCCGGCGGGGTACACCGGGGCGCGGCGGTGGTCCATGTCAGCCGATAGCCCCGATCTGCTTCAGCAGGCCGTAGGCGTCGGGGTAGGCCCAGCCCTCGGCCAGCTTGCCGTTCTCGCAGCGGCAGTGGAAGCTCCCGCTGAACTCGACCTTCTTGTTGGTGGGCTGAATGCCGGCGAACTCGCCCTTGTGGGTGCCCGTGGCGCTCCAGCGCAGGAAGACCCGGTCGCCCGAGGTGAAGATCTCCTCGATGCGGTAGCGCAGGTCGGGGAAGGCGGTGCGCATCTGGGTGATCCAGGCCTTGTTGGCCTCCAGGCCCGCCACCGGCTCAGGGCGCAGCAGGGTGTGGTGGGTGTAGCCGGCGATGCAGCACTCGGCCAGCGCGTCCAGCTTGCCCTGGTTCCAGCACTCCTCGATGAAGCGCCTCAGCGTGGCCATGTGGCGCTCCTCGGGCAGCGTGGGGGCCTCGGGCATCTCGTGCTCTACGATCCGGGCCACGTCGGCCATCTCGCGGCCCAGCAGGTAGAGCACGTCGTCGAGGGTGAAGATCCCCACCAGCTTGTCCTTGTTATCCACGACCAAAAAGCGCCGGATGGGCTTGTCCTTGGCGGCCTCGAGGGCCTCGAGCAGCCCCATGTCCTCGCGCAGGGTCACGAGGTCCTGGGTCATCACCTGCTCGACCGGGGTCTTCAGAGGGTCCATCCCCTTGCCCAGCACCCGCAGCGTCACGTCACGGTCGGTCAGGAGCCCTTTAGGCTTGCCGTTGTCCGAGATCACGACACTGCCCACTTTCTTCTGCTCCATCAGCCTGGCGGCTTCCGCCACCGAGGTCTGGGGGCTGACCCGCACTACTTCCTGTCGGGCGATACTGCGCAAACCCATACCACACACCTCCTCCTCGGGGCTGTCCGGTTCTGGTGGCTGGCTGTAACGGGACAATGCCAAGACGGGTATCGCGGGACGAGGTCAGAACTCCGGATACCCCTTTTTTGAGCAAGTCATTCTACCCCCAGGGCAAGGCACCGTGTTCGTCCTGAGCACAATCTGGTACTCGGTTCAGCCAACTGAACCGGGGTTTGCCTCCTGCCCTCGGCGAACTTGCCCGTTAATCCCTCGTTTACCCACCCCGCATAGGCTTCACAACAGGAGGTGTGCTTCATGAGGCAAGTATCGAAGTTGTTGGCTGGGTTGCTCCTGGCCCTTATCGTTTCCGGCTGTCAGGGGCAGCCCTCGGGGCAGGGAAAGCTCCGAATTCTCCTGACCGACGCCCCCGCCGACGCCAAGCACGTCTACGTGACCATCAGCGAGGTGCAGGCCCACCGCGAAGGCTACGCCTGGGAGACCGTGGTCGCCACCCCGCAGACCTTCGACCTGCTGAGCCTGCGCAATGGCGCCGAGGCCGTCCTGGGGGACCAGGCCCTGCCGGCGGGCTCCTACACCCAGCTTCGTCTCGTGGTGAGCGAAGCCTCGATCGTCTTCGAGGAGAACGGGGTGGACACCACCTACCCCGTCACCGTGCCCAGCGGCCTTCAGAGCGGGATCAAGCTCGACATCAAGTTCGAGGTCAAGCCCACCGAGGTGACCACCTTGCTGCTCGACTTCGACGCGGCCAAGTCCATCGTGGAGACCCCACCCGGTTCCCACAACTACCTGCTCAAGCCCGTGATCCGCGGCGTGGCCAAGGTCATCTCCGGCTCGATCTCAGGGACGGTGGTAGCAGCAGGCTCGGGCAACCCTCTGAGTGCTCCAGTTAGCGTGCTGGACGCCACGGACACCGAGGTAGCCAGCACCCTGACCGACCCCACGACCGGCGCTTTCAAGATCGTGGCTGTGGTGGCGGGCAGCTACAAGGTCAGGGTGACGGCGGAGGGTTATAGAAGCGAGGGGGTGTGGGGGAGCTATAAAACCCAGCGGCTTTAGCCCTGGGATACATGGACTCCCCCACGTCCGCTTTCGGCGGACATGGCATGGTGGGCGGCTGATGTGTGGTAAAATGCCCATCGGGAAGAGCGATTCCCGAGGTTCTTGAGAGTACGGGTAGGGGGTTCCGTTCACGAAGCGCTGGACGGGTAAAACCTGTAGCGTGTGAATCTCGGTCAGTTGCGGCGAAAACCAAGCCGTGCGATGACCAAACTCCGTACCGTGGGGCACACGGGAAGTCACGCTTGAGGAGACGGTTGAAATGCCGTGCATCACCGTGTAAGACGCTCGATTGGGGCGCAGTGGTGAGCCCAAGAATCCCACTGGATTCATCCGTGGGAGTGTCAACAGGAGAAGCTCCTCGAGAACGTGGAGGTGGTGGCCGAGCAGGACACCAACCTGGGAACCATCGAACTCGAGCCGGCCCCCTAGCCGACGGCAGTCGCCGATAGCTACGCCGGCTGCGATAGCAGGGACGAGGGGCCTCTCGTCCCTGCTCGCTTTGCATCGCGCCTGGCTCTGCGCCACAATCAGGCCATGGGTATTCGCAAGGCAGAGCGGATCAGGGGGCGGGTGGGCGGAGCGACGGCGGGCTTCGACCTCGAGCTCACCTGGGACGGCACCCACCTCAAAGGCCGCATCGGCGGGGCGGTGGTGGGCAAGGATGTGGACCTCAGCCTGCACAGCGGTTTCATCACCGGGCGGGTGGGGGGCAGCCTCGAGGGCTTCGACGTGGCCGGAAGCCTCCAGCCGGGCAGGGTCGAGGCGCGACTGGGGGGCAACACCTTGGGGCAGGACCTCGAGCTCGAACTCTCTCACGGCCAGGTCCAGGGCCGCCTCGGGGGAAGCCTGGTCGGCAACGACGTCAGGCTCGAGCACGCCGGAGGCGAACTCAAAGGGCGCATCGGGGGCCGCGTGGACGGCAAGGACGTGCGCCTGATGAGCGAAGCCCCGCCGGAGGTGGCGGCCCTGGCCGCGGTCATCGCCTTTCGGTCGCTCGAGGAGTCGGCGGCAGGGGCGTCGAGCTAAGCGTTAGCGTCGGCGCATCCGGCTCATGGCCAGCGTGGCCAGCAGGGTGGTCAGGAGGGGGGCGATGGCCACCACGGCCAGGTCGGCGGCCATGGGCAACTGCTGGTAGCGCAGGCTCACCGCGCGCAGCAGGTCCAGGAAGTAGGTCACCGGGTTGGCGTAGACCAGCACCTGCAACCACACCGGAAGCTGCACCACCCAGCCCCCGCCGATGGTGTGGATGCCCAGCAGCTCCAACTGCCGCCGCAGGGCGTCGGGGAGGTCCAAGAAGCCCACCCCGCCGATGATGCCCTTGAGGGGGAAGATCGAGCCCGACAGAAAGTACAGCGGCTGGATCACGCCGTTGGAGATGCTGCCGAAGCCCTCGAAGGTCGCCATGCGCGAGGCCAGGACCACCCCGAACCCTGTGACGCTCAGGCCCAGCAAGGCCATCACCCCCCAGGCCAGCAGCAGGCTGCTGAGGCTCAGACTGACCCCGATAAGAGGGGCGAAGAGCAGGGGGATGGAGCCCTGGATCACTGCGACGCTGGCCCCCCCCAGCAGCTTGCCCAGCGCCACCGAGAGCATGGGGGCGGGGGAGACCAGCACCTCGCGCAGCAACCCCACCTCGCGGTCCCACACCAGCGCCACCGCCGACTGTAGCGCGGCGAAGAGGATGTTGAGGGTGATGACGCCAGGGAAGATGTACTGGGCATAGGTGTAGCCCTCGATGTCGCGGAAGGAAGCCCCCAGGCCGAAGCCCAGGATGATCAGCCACAACACCGTGCGGGAGAAGCCGCCGAAGATCTGCGAGCGGTCGCGGGCGTAGCGCAGCAACTCGCGCCGCCACATTGCCCAGACCACGGCCGGCTCGAGGGAGAAAGTACGGGTGGGGGAGGCGAGGGTACTCATCGGGTGTGCTCCCCTCCCCTGCGGGCGAAGCCCAGTAGGCGATCCCTGGGCCTCGCCTCCTCGTCGCGCAGCTTGCGTCCGGTGAGCTCGAGGAACACCTCCTCGAGGCTGCCTTCGGCCTTGCCCAGCACCTTCAGCTTGAGCGCAGCGGGGGTGTCCAGGGCGATGAGATGGCCCTGGTCGATGATCCCCACCCGGTCGCAGGCCTCGGCTTCTTGCAGGTAGTGGGTGGTCATGAACACCGTCAGGCCCTGCCCGCGCAGGGTGGCGATGCGCTCCCACAGGTGCCGGCGGCCCTGAGGGTCGAGGCCGAGGGTGGGTTCGTCGAGGAAGAGGATCTTCGGCGTGTGCATGAGGGCCCGGGCCAGCTCGAGGCGCCGCTTCATCCCCCCGGAGAAGGTACGCACCGGGCGGTGGGCCACCTCGGCCAGGCTGGCCCACTCCAGCGCCTGGGCGATGGCCTCCTTCAGCCTGGGGCCCCGGAGGCCGTAGAGCACCGCGTGGATCTCGAGGTTCTCCCGCGCGTTGAGGCGCTCGTCGAGCGCGGGCTCCTGGAAGACCACCCCGATGCTCTCCCGCACCGCCGGGGCCTGCCGCACCACGTCGAACCCCGCTACCCTGGCCCAGCCCGAGGTAGGCTCGAGCATGGTGGTGAGCATATGGAGCGTGGTGGTCTTGCCGGCGCCGTTGGGGCCCAAGAAGGCGAAGAGCTCCCCCTCGGCCACGCTGAAGCTCAGCCCTTCCACCGCCACCGCCGCGCCAAAGCGGCGTCCCAGCTCATGACATTCGACAATAAGCATGTTTACTTTAGTGTATCCCTGGCTTGGGCCAGGACGTCTGTCAGTGTTTTACAGTCTGTGCTCACTTTGGCGGCCTCTCCTGCCTGGATCGCCCCGGAAAGCTCCTCTAGGAGAGGGTTCAGCCGCTGGCTGATCTCGGGAGCCAGGGTCTGGAGGGTATCGCCGAGGTAGGTCTTATAGTACAGGCTCGCCGCGGCGATCTTCTCCAGCGCCAGCCGCCGTCTGCTCTCCGGATAGACCCGGCAGCCCTGGTCGGCCTGGTGTTCGACCAGGGCCAGCGCCTCCGAGAGCTCCTGGGGCAGTAACTCGGCCCCGGCAGCCGCGGCCAGGGCGAAGGTGATGTCCAGCGCGGCCTGCTCGGCGTCTTCCGGGTCCTGGAAGCGGGCTGGAGGGGTGGGGGAGGAGAAGAGCCGTCCGAGGGTATCGAGGCCCTCTTCCACCCTGGCTACTTCTTCCGCGGCACGCCCGGCCAGCGCGGGCCTCAAGCCCTGCCACAGCGTCCTGACCCGCTGCAGAGCGACCCGGCCCACTTGGTAAGCCCCTTCTTCCCCTCGAGCCGCGTCCTCGTAGCTCTCGGCCACCCCGTCGTCCAGCAGCACCAACTGGGCGATCAGGGCGGCCTGGAGGGTGGGGTCGCTCTCGGGCACCAGCCGCCGCCGGGCCCGCTCCAGAAGCCCCTGGGTTTGCTGGGAGATCGCCTCGAGCCTGACGGTGTCTTTGGCTTCTACCCGCTCCTCGAGCCCTTCCAGGGCCTCTTCCAGTTCCCCCAGCAGGGCAGGGTCCTTGGCCTCGAGGCTGCCGGCGAAGAGGGGAAGGTTGCTGTGGAGCACCTTTTCGGCCTGCTCCTCGTTCGGCTCGAGGACCAGGGCTTGCAGCCGGATGCCCAGAACCTCGCTGGCCCACAGGAAGCGCAGTTCCTCCGCGCGCTCGATGAAGACCGCTGCGGCACAGGCCAAAGCTGCTACGACCCCCGCGATCACTAGACCCCTTCTCATCGCACCACCCCGATGACCACCGAGTGCGGCCCGCGCCCGGCGGGGATGCTCTTCACCACGCTCAGGCTCACGGGGTCGATGACCGAGACGCTGTCGGACAGACCATTGGCGGTGTAGATCTTCTTCCCGTCTGGGGTGATGGTGATCCCCCAGGGGCGGCGGCCCATGCGCTCGCGGATGGTGCGCACCACCCGGTTGCTCTCGGTGTCGATGACGTAGACCGCGCTAGTCCCGCCCCCGGCCACGTAGAGGCGCTTGCCGTCGGGGGAGAGGGCCATCTCCACCAGGCGCGAGTCGAGCCCCAGCGAGATGGTCTGAATGACCCGGTGTGCTCTGGCGTCGATTACCGAGACCGTGCCGGCGATCTCGGCGGAGACGTAGGCTTTAGAGCCGTCCTGCGAGAAGAGCACGAAGCGAGGACGGTTGTTCACCAGGAAGTGTCTGACTAGCTTTAGCTCCTTGGCGTCGATGACCGTAACGGTGTGGCTGGTCTCGCCGGTGACGTAGACGAAGCGCCCGTCCGGGCTCACCGCCACCCCCTCGGGCTCCACCCCGGTCTGGAACTCGCCCAGGGTTTTGCCGGTCTCCAGATCGAAGCCGGTGGCCCGGGCGGCGTTCTCGTTGGCGGCCCAAAGCTGGGTGCCCTCCGGGTTGAGCGCCAGCCGCTCGGGGTTGCTTCCCACCCGGTACTCGGCCTTGATCCGATTGGTGGCCACGTCGATGGCCACGATCTTGTCCTCGGGGACCTCGAGGATGGGCTGAAAATCGCTCAGGGCCACGTAGATGGTGCGGCCATCCGGGCTCACCGCCATGCCGCGGGGGCGCACCTCGCCGGGCCGGCCCGCCACGGTGATGGTGCCGATGACGGTGTCGGTGGCCACGTCAATGACGGTAACGTTGGCCCCGTACTCGTTGGAGACGTAGGCGCGGTAGGTGACGGCCTGCTGCTGGACAAGGGAAGTCGGCAGGAGGGCTACCAAGCCAAGGCAGCCGACGAAGATCAGAAAGCGCAAAGGCACTCGCATCAGCGTCCTCCTCCAAAGCGACAGCGCGAGTCGCGCCGCAGGTCGCCCAGTTGATCGAGCCGCTCGATGGGATCGGTGCCGGGGCGATAGATGGCCGGGAGTTCCCCTACCAGGCCGGCGAGGTCCCAGTCATCCCTGGCCTGGGGGTTAATCTTGATCAGGTAGAGACTCTGCCTGAGCTGGTGGTCCCAGGGGCGGAAGGAGACCCCAATGCCCTTGTGCACGTCGAAGACGGTCGTGGGGTTCTCCAGGTAGCTCACCAGCCTGGGGCCCTCCAGGCTTCCCCCGAAGGATGCCGCTTCAAAGAGCAGCTTGACCGACTGGTAGCCGGCCCAGGCCGGGGGGTCCATGGGCTTCTTGAAGCGTTCCCGGAAGCGGGCGTTGAGCTCGCGGGCCCCATAAGCGTCGAGCTTGGCCTCCCACAGTACCGCCCGGTGCCCGGCGCCTGCTCTGGGAGCCCGGCTGCGAGAGGCGGCGAAGAAAGCCCTGGTCTGGGCCTCCGGGTAAGGGAAGCCGGTCACGGCGGCGCCGAGCCTCGCGGCCTCGTACTGGCTCAGGAAGGCCAGTTGCGCCTCGGCGCCCAGCAGCAGGAGCACCACCTGGGGCTGGGCCCGCCGGATGCCCTCCAGGGCCGACCGGAAGTCGGGCCGGCTCGGAGAGACCGAGGCCCGCCCCGCCTCCCTGGCGCCAAAGTGCCGCTCCAGGAGGGATTTGCGCGCCCGCTGGTACAGGGATTGACCCTCCGCGCCATCCTCATAGACTACGAACCAGTTTCTGAAACCTGCCTGGATGAACCAGGCCGCCAGGGCATCGAGGTACATGGCGGCGCTGGCCTCCAGGTGGAAGGTGTAACGGCCACAGGCCTCCTGGCGCAGCCGGTCGAAGGGCGAGCCGATGTTGAGGAAGAGCACCCGGCGCTGCTCGGCCAGCCGGCTCAGGGCCTCGGCCTGGCCTCCGAATCCTCCCACCAGGGCATAGACCTCCTCACTTCCCACCAGCCGCTCGGCCTCCCGCACGGCTGCCTGGGCGTCCGAGGCGGTGCGCAGGAGCACTTCTAGGCGCTGCCCCACCAGGCTGGCGTTGAAGCCGTACTCGTCTCGCCCCATCTCGAGGCCCATTCGCGCAGCTTCCACCACCGCCCTTTCCAGGCCGGACCTCGGCTGGGAGGGGAGCACCACGCCCAGGCGCAGGACTTCCTCCTTGGGCTGGGCCAGGGCTCGCAGGGTGCCCAGGGCCAGGGCGCTGCCGCCAAAAGCCAGGACCTGGCGGCGAGTCAGCGGGTGCTTCAGCATCACACCTCCTTAGCGCCGGCAGCTCGAGCCCTGGGCCGGGTCTCCCAGCCGGTCGAGCAGGGGTACGGGATCGGCTCCTGGAGGGATCTCCGGGACTTGGCCGACTAGTTGGGCTAGGGCCAGTTGCTGGGAGAGCCGGGTGCCTATTTCGGCCTTGGGGTTGAGCTGGACGACGAAGAGAGGTTGGCGCAGTTGGTGGTCCCAGGAGCGGAAGGAAAGGGGTACCCCTTTGTAGAGGTCGAAGGAGGTCTTGGGATCCTCCAGGTGAGCGATCAGGCGGGAAGCCTCGGTGCTGCCGGTGGACAGGACGCTCTCCAGTAGGAGCTTCACTGCTGCGTAGGTGGCCCAGGCCGAAGGGTCCGTGGGGTTGCCGGTTCGGGAGCTGAGCTGGTCGTTGAGATCCCTGGCGCCCCCATTAGCTAACGTGGCCTCCCACAGGGCCGCGCGATAGGTTCTTTCGGCAGATGAGGTAGACTGCCGAATTCGCATCCAGTAGTTGCGGGCTTGGGTGACCGGGTAGGGGAAACTCACTATCGGGGTTCTAAAGGTGGCGGTATCTATCTGGGCAAGGAGAAAATCCTGATTTTCGGGGGCCAGGAAAGAGAGAATCACGTCGGGGGCGGTTCGCTGGATCTGGCTGACAATGTCCTGATAGATCCGGCGCTCAGGGGGAACCTCGGCGCGGCCTACCTCCTGTCCCTGGTGATTCACCACCGCTCCCAGAGCACGCTGATATAGCGCCCTTCCCTCCTCGGAGCCGGGGTAGAGAAAAAACCAGCGCCGGTACCCCTGGGAGGTAAACCACTCTGTCAGGGTGTCCAGGTACATGGACGCGCTGGCTTCGATGTGGAAGGTGTAGCGGTAACAACTTTTCCTCAGGGTCTCGCTGGGTTCACCAACGTTGAAGAACAAAATACCTTGCTCCTCGGCGAACTTGCTGAGCACTTGAGCCTGTCCTTCCCCCAACCCGCCGATGAGGGCGAAGACTTTTTCCGTAGCTACCAGGCCCTGGGCTGCCCGTAGAGCAGCCTCGGCGCTGGGAGCGCTGGCGGGGAGGATCTGCAGGTCCATCCCCTGGTTGGCGGCTATCCCACCTAGCAAATCCTCGGCGATCACGGCTCCGGACCGGGCCGCAAAACCCGCGGCATCGGTGACGGCCGGGTTGCCGGTGGGGGTAGGCAGCACCACACCGATACGGAGTGGCTCGAGGTCGGCTTGACCCGGACCAACGACTTCTGGCCTGGGTAACGGTGAAAACTGAATGCCATATTCACGGAAAACTGCTTGGATATCGTTCCATCTGCGGGCTAAGGCGATGTTAAGCCGGTCCCTCAGTGCCACATCTCCCTGCCTTACCCCGATCGTTCCCATCTGGAACATTGGCAGCAAGGGGGGTACGATTTCGGGGGAGACCAGCACAATTTTGAGCTCAGGATGTTGCTTGGCGTAATAAGCAGCCACTGGACCATCGAGTATGGCGACGTCAATGTCCTTGTTCAGAAGGGCTTGGATAATTGGGGCGGCCACGTCCAGTTGGGTGAATATCCGGGCTGGCTGGAGCAGGGTGACCTCGAGGCCCAGGTTGCGCAAGGCCTGGTGAGGCAGGCTGAATGGGTAGGTGCTGACCCGTAAACGCTTGAGAATCTCATCATTTAGCGACTGGATTTCAAAAGGGCTGTCTGCCCGATAAATGAACACGTGGGGTATCTGATAGTACGGTACGGTGCTCAAGACACCCAGATACCCATCCGGCACCCCCATCACCATGTCGCAGGCTCCGGTACGGAGATAATCGCGGACTATACGTATGTCTGATGGGCCCCAGACGTAGCTTAGCCTGGCTCCTAGTTCATCTGCGATGAGCTGCGCAATACGGTTATCAAACCCCTCGAGCTTCTCGTTGGAAGCAGGTGGGTCGTCGGGGTTCGCGCACACCCGCATCTCCCAGGCCATCGCCCCCTGCGACTGCAGGGCGGTTGGAACTATGAGGGTCCCTATGACCATCAGCGTCCTTATGAGGTGGAGGTGGCCGCACTCTTTGAAGGTCATATAAATCCTTACTGAGGTTGGAGGATGAGGGGGTGCCTTCTCAGGGGGCACCCCCTCGCTATTCAGGCCCCTTCACGGCAGGGCGAAGACGAAGGCCGTGACTTCACCCTCCACTGGAGCAGGAAGGCCGGTCTGCCTGTGGGGGAAGAATGTGCCGGCTCCTCCCGCGATCACGGCCACGTACTGTTTGCCCTCGACCATGTAGGTGATGGCGTCGGTCTGCATGTAGGCCGGCATGACCTGCTGCCAGAGGACTTCCCCGGTCCTGGCATTGAAGGCCCGGAAGACCCGGTCCATGAAGCCGCTGAACACCACACCTCCTGCCGTCACTACCGGCCCGTTGAAGTTCCGGTACCCGTATCCGAACTCCCACACCACCCTGCCTGTGACCGGGTCGATGGCCGAGAGGGCTCCGTAGCGGTTAAAGCGATCGGTAAGGTATTCAAACTCGGCGTTGATGGGGTTCTGGCCAGGCCTCCAATCGGCTGGGGGCGGGTCGTTCTTCAGGTTTGCGCAGTCGTAGGTGTTAGGACGATAGTAAAGACCTGTTTGTGGGCTAAAGGCAGCGGGCTCCCAATCCACCCAGCGGAAGGCGCAGACCAACTTCTTCTCGCCTGCCTGCTGGTACCTGAAGGTGTCGTCGATGATGGGTTTGCCGTCCGGAGTGAAACCCTTGTGAATCGTGACCTCGGGTACCATCTGGTACCACTTGATCATCTGCCCGCTTCGGATGTCGAAGAGCAGCAGAAAGCCCGTGGTGGTAGGCAGCAGGGCTACCCGGCGGGTCTGCCCGTCAATGCGCATATCCGTGATCGTGGGGGTAGCGATCTGGTCAAGGTCCCACTCGTCGTTGGGAATGACCATATAGTGCCACTTCAGCTTCCCGGTATCCACATCCAGGGCCACCCAGCTAGCCGTGTAGAGGTTATCACCCCTTCGGAAGTCCTTGGCGACCCATGGGATGGGCTGACCAACCCCATAGATCACCGTCCTGGTAACTGGATCGTAGGCACCGACGTTCCAGGCCGAACCCCCTCCCCACTGGGCGGCCGTGGGGGGATCCCAGGTCTCGAAGCCAGGCTCCCCTGGTTGGGGAATGGTGTTGAAGGTCCAGAGAATCCTTCCGTTCTGGGGATCCAGGGCCACAACGCGTCCGTTAACCCCACCGATGTCGGCGCCCGAGGGGCCAACAACGATCTTGCCCCCAGCGAAGATGGGGCCAGAGGTGAACCCCTCACCAAACTCAATCTTGCCGACCTGGGTGCTCCAGACCTCCTTGCCGGTCCTGGCATCCAGGGCTACCACCCGGCCATCCCCCAGGGTGTGGTAGACCTTGCCGTCGAACACCACAACGGCACCGCGATTCCGGCTGGCAGCGAGAGACCCGGTCTTCTCGTGCAGCTTGACTTTGTACTCCCATACCAGCTCACCATTGGTGGCGTTGAGGGCGATGACCCGGTCGGGAGCGGGGATGTACATGATCCCCCGGTAGACCACCGGTGAGAACTGGGCATCGGTTCTGAAGCCCAGGCTGCGACTCCAGACCATGCGAAGCCTGGTCACATTGAGGGTGTTAATCTGGGAGAGAGGGCTGTAGCGGTGCATCTCCAGGTTGCGCCCATAGGTCGGCCACTCGCTAGCCGGGGGATTTAGGAGCTCCTGCTCAGTCTGGGCCACTGCCACTGGCAAGGCCAGCATGGCGAGTACTACAACAACCCTCGAGTAGCTCTTCCCTTGCGTTCCCATGAGACACCTCCAGCTTTACCGCCGTGTCTTGACCATCCCCTCCGTAACTGTTCCGTAATTGTTGCCCCAGGAGTTGCGGATGAAGGTGATGATCGCTGCGATTTCTCGATCCGAGAGCCTGTCCCCGAAGGCGGGCATGTAGCGTGAGCCTCTGAGGACCTGTCTTATGACGAAATCGGCGTCCTGAAGCTTGCGGTTCTCGGCCAGGGCTGGGTTTCCCCGGCCTTGCTCCCCGTGACACATGGCGCAATTGGCCTTGAAAGCTGCCTCGCCCGCCCTCATAAGCTCAGGGTTCTGGGCCGCAGCGACCATAGGCTCTGGGGTGGCAGGAGTTGCCGCCGGGCTTGGCTGCGGAGGCTTGATGGCTACCCCGTAAGGCGAGACCAAAAACCACACCCCGCCCACCCCCTGGCCGTTGGTGTCCCCAGCCTTCTGGTCGCGGGCGAAGTAGTACAGCGGCCAGCCGTTGTAAGTGGCCTGGAGCGTGTCGTTCCTGCGCTGAGTGGTGCCCAAAAGGCTGGCCGCCACACCCTTGCCGGCCACGGGCTTGTCCTTGACCAGCAAGGGTGGCCAGTTCTGAGCGCACTGGTCGTAGCAGTTGCTGGTGTTTTTGCTGTCGTTGGTAAAGAGATAGAGACTGCGTCCCTGGGCGTCGGTGAGGTACTGGCCGTAGCCCTGGTGCTCACTGGTCTGGACCACCACCTCTGCGGCTTGTTGTTGTAGGGCGAGCGCACCCAGCCCGGCCAGGCCGAGGGCCCCGAGGACAAACCATTCCCTCACAGTGGACCTCCTTTATCTGTGATATCGAGGCGGCTTTGAAAATCCGGATTTGAAGAAAACCGACTCCTTGAATATCGCGAATACCGTCGCGGTGCAGTGGCTAGCCTCACATTTCTTTCGATACTCGTGGAACTGTTGGCGATCACTGCTGCTCTCCTGGAAAGCGGCAGCTCGAGCCCTGGGCCGGGTCTCCCAGCCGGTCGAGCAGGGGTACGGGATCGGCTCCTGGAGGGATCTCCGGGACTTGGCCGACTAGTTGGGCCAGGCCAACCTTGTGGGATAGGTCGATGCCTCGAGGGGCTTCGGGGTCGGGCTTGACCAGGTAGAGCGGCTGCCTGAGCTGGTGGTCCCAGGGGCGGAAGGAGAGGGGCACCCCCTTGTAGAGGTCGAAGGAGGTTTTGGGGTCTTCCAGGTAGGCTACGAGTTCGGCACTTCCCGTCCCTTTATTGGAGGAGGCCGCCTCGAGAAGCACCTTAACCGAGGCATAGGCTGCCCAGGCCGGGGGGTCCATGGGCTCGCCCCAGCGCGAGGTGAAGCGGGCGTTGAGTTCACCGGCTCCTCCACTTTGCAAAGACGTCTCCCATAAAGCCGCCCGGTAGCCGGCGCCCGCTTGGGGGGCCGTCAGCCGCAGGGCGATGAGGAAGTTACGGGTCTGGGCGATGGACTCAGGGAAGGCGACTACCTGGGCCTCGAGGCCCTCGAGTTCGTACTGACCCAGAAAGGCTAGCTGATCCTGAGCATCCAGCAGCAACAGGACTCCCTGTGGGTTTGCCCTGCGAATCTCCTGGACTATAGCCGTGTAGTCTGCCTGCCTTGGGCGCACCGCTGCCCTGCCCACCTCGCCGGTTTCAGGGTGCCGTTGGAGGGCCTCGAGCGCCCGCCGATAGAGGGTTTTCCCCTCGTCGGAGTCCGGGTACACCACGAACCAGCGGCGCAGGCCCGTGCGGGCGAACCAGGCTGCCAGGGCGTCGAGGTACATGGCGGCGCTGGCCTCCAGGTGGAAGGTGTAGCGGCCACAGGCCTCCTGGCGCAGCCGGTCGAAGGGCGAGCCGATGTTGAGGAAGAGCACCCGGCGCTGCTCGGCCAGCCGGCTCAGGGCCTCGGCCTGCCCCTGGCCTATCCCGCCGATAAGGGCGAAGACTCCCTCGGTCGCCACCAGCCGTGCGGCGGCGCGAAAGGCAGCCTCGGCGCTCGGGGCGCTCGCCAGAAGAACCTTCAACCGCATCCCCATGCTCTCCGCCTGCTGATCTAACTCATCCCCCGCCAGGACGGCCCCCCGGCGTGCGGCCTCACCGGCGTCCTCGTAGATCGAGGAGCTGACCGGGATGCTTCCGGTTTGGGTGGGGATCACCAGGCCAATACGGAGGGTTTTGAAAGCCTGGGCCGGCTCCTCCTCGGTCTGCGCCAGCGGTGCTGGCAGGGGAACCTGGGGCACGCCGTATTCGTTCAGGATGGCCTGGATCTGCTCCCAGCGGTGGGCGATGGCGATGTTGAGCCGGTCCCGAAAGGCTTCGTCCCCTGCTCTGACGCCGATGGTCACGGGGTAAACCATCGAAAGCGCTGGGGGTTCGAACTCCGGGGATATGGGCACTACCTTGAGCTTCACCGGTTGCCGCTTGGCGAAATAGCCGGCTACCGGCCCCCACAGGATGGCCACGTCCACCTCTCCCCCGGCCACGGCTTCGAGGATGGGGGAGCGGGTGCGGTCGTTGGGGTCTATTGCCTCGAGGATCGCCGTTTTTTCCGATAAACCTCGGTTGGCCAGCGCCTCGAAAGGCGGAATGCCAGCGGTCTCGATGGCGATGCGGAGTCGGCGCAGCACTTCGTCGTCCAGGGTCTCGATTTGATAAGGGCTATCCTCCCGGTAGACGAACACGAAGCTGCTCTGGTAGTAGGGGATCGTAGAGAGCATGCCCTCATAGCTCTCACCTACCCCCATGATCAGGTCGCAGTGACCTTCACGCAGCTTGAACTGGACCGTGCTGGCTCCCTGGGGCCACCACTCGTAGCTCAGTCTGGCCCCCAGATCCTGGGCCAGTACCTCGGCAATGCGGTTATCAAGGCCCTGCTGCTGCTGATCGGAATAGGGGAGGCCATTGGCGTCGGCGCACACCCGCAACTCCCACTCCTGGGCCTTTCCCGTTGAGAGGCAGGCCAGGCCAATGATCCATGGGAGAAGCCAATAAGCCGCATGATGGTGGCCTCCCCTGCCCCCTCTTCTCAAGGATCACCTCTGTGCTGTGGGTAAAGGCAAGGGTGGGGGCTACCCCACCCTTGCGCCTTGGCTTTTATGGCAAGCTGAAGACAAACAGCACGTTGCCCCGTCGCGAGTACTTGCCAATCAGGCCGTTGAAGACGTCGTCCTGATCTACCGGGCGGTTCCCCTGGCCTTTGGCGCCCACCAACAGGGCTACATACTGCTTGCCATCGGGCCCTAGGTAGGTCATGGGGTTGGCGAAGGTGCCCGCCCCGGTGCGGAATTGCCAGAGCACCTCGCCCGTGCGGGCGTTGAGCGCCTTAAACCAGCCGTCGACGGTGCCGTAGAAGACCAGGTCACCGGCGGTAACCATGGTGCCTGAGCGGTTGTTGAAGGGCTCTTTGATGGTGAAGGCCCGGCGCTGATTGATGGGGTCCCAGGCGATCAGCTCAGAACGGTGGTCCCCCGCGGGGCTGGGCTTATGTACGTTGCGCATGCCCACGTAGCGCTCGCCAGGCTTGTACTCCACGTCCAGGGGTTCTTGGTCCATGCACAGATTGGTGGCGGTGAAGTAGAAGAGGCCGGTGCGCGGGGAGTAGGAGGCCGGTTGGAAGTTCTTGCCGCCGATCAGGTTAGGGCAGATGTCCTGGATGACCACCCCAGTTCCCTTGTGGATCTTGTCGGGATTATAGAGGGGGAAGCCGGTCTTGAGGTCGTATCCAGTGGCCCAGTTGACGTGGGTGTAGGGAGTGGCCGAGAGCAACTCGCCGGTGGTGCGATCCAGGACGTAGAAGAAGCCGTTGCGCCCCACGTGGACCAGCGCCTTGCGTACCTGGCCGCCAATCCGCAGGTCCACCAGGATGTTCTCGGCGATCTCGTCGTAGTCCCACATCTCCTGGGGAGTGAACTGGAAGGCCCAGACCAACTCGCCGGTAGTGGCGTCACGGGCCAGCACTGAGGCCACGTACTTGTTGCTCCACTTGGTGGGGCTCGGGTCGTTGGGGTCCCGACGGTACTTGGGGTTCCAGGGGCCACCGTTGCTGGTGCCGTAGTAGAACAGGTTCAGCTCGGGGTCGTAGGTCATGTAGCCCCAGGTGGTGGCGGTGCCGCGCTGCCAGGAGTCGCCAAACCAGGTGGAAACCCCAGGGTTGGGCACTTTGTCCTGGTCGTAGAAGGGCTTGAAGCGGGGGCCGATCAGCATCTCCTCGTTGGGACCGGTGCTGTAAGCCCGCCACTTGCGCTGCCCGGTCTTGAGGTCCAAAGCCGTGACCCAGCCCCGGTTGCCGAACTCGCCCCCGGCCATGCCCACGATGACGTTGTTGCCCACGATCAGCGGGGGTGCGGTCATGGCCTCCTGCTTGGCCAGCTCACCGACCTGGGTCTTCCAAACCTCCTTGCCGGTTCGGGCGTCCAGGGCAATGGTCTGACCGTCGACGGTGTTGAAGATCAGCTTGCCGTCGGCATAAGACCAGCCGCGCTCCATCAGTCCGCAGCAGGTTACCGCCTTGTACTTCTCGTCCAGCTTGGGCTCGTACATCCATTTGATGGTGCCGTCCTGGGTTAGGTCCAGGGCGTAGACCTGGTGGGGCCAGGGGGAGACGATGTACATGGTGTTGCCCACTACCAGCGGTTCGCCCTCCACCCCGTCATCCTGAATGCCCAGGGCGAAGGTCCAGGCTACCCGCAGGTTGCGCACGTTGCCGGTGTTGATCTGGTTCAAGGGGCTGTAGCGCCAGCCGTTGTAGGTCTTGCTGCTCATGGCCCACTGGGCGGCATCTTGCTGGAGGTATAGCAGCTCCTGGTTGGCCAGAACTCCACTGATCGGGACCACCGCCAGGATGACGGCCAACTTCATCAAAAGCCGACTTTTAAGCATTCAACTTACCTCCCTTAGTACTCGTGTGTGCCGAGGCCGAAGTATGCGAGCATGCTCGTCTTTTTACCTCGCTGCTTTCACCTCCTCCTCCGTGATCAAGCCAAACTGATTGCCCCAGGAATTTCGGATGTAGGTGGCCACCGCCGCGATCTCCCGGTCGGAGAGCAGCCTGCCGAAAGCGGGCATCTCCTGCCCCCCACCGACAATCTGGCCGATCACGTTGCGAACGTTTCCTAGCTGAGAGTTGCCCGCCAGCTTCACACCGCCTGCCCCCTCGCCTTCCTGGCCATGACAGGGGGCACAGACACGGGCATAGACGGCCTGCCCCTCGGCCTTGAGCTGGGCCAGCAGCGCGTCGGTCTGGGCCCCCGCGGGTTGCTGGGCCGCCACACCTTCTTTGATGGGTTCCCCTCTGGGGGTTATCAGGAACCACACTCCGCCGACTCCCTGGCCCTTCATGTCTCCGGGGTCTTTGTCGCCTGCGAAGTAGTACAGCGGCCAGCCACTGAAGGTCACCTGGGTGCTGCCGTCCGTGCGCTGTGCGGTACCCAGAAGCCGGCCATCGTAAAAGTCGTCCATCACGCCAAACCCTTCACCGGCTACGGGCTTGCCCCTGACCAGCAAGGGCGGCCAGTTCTGGGCGCATGCGCCGTAGCAGGTGGGGGTGTTCTTGGTGTCGTTGGTGAAGAGGTACAGCGAGCGCCCCTTGGCATCGGCCAGGTAATCGCCAATTTTGTGATGAACGACCTTGACGACCACATCCTCAGCTTGAGCTGCCGGTTGCTGGGCGATGGCTTGAAGAAGCAGCAGCAGAAACCCGCTCAGGCTAATCCACGCAGAGGCTTTCCTCACACCAACCCCCATGGCAACCGCAATTCCCTCCCTAACGCTGCCCCTTGTCTTTGAGACCCGTGTTCGGGTCTGCTACCTTACGGCCTTCACCTCCTCCTCGGTGATTACGCCAAACTGGTTGCCCCAGGAATTCCGAACATACGTAGCCACCGCCGCGATCTCCCGGTCGGAGAGCAGCCTGCCGAAAGCGGGCATCTGCTGGCCCCCGCCAATGATCAGGCCCGCGATATAGCGCGCATTCCTCAATAAGGAGTTGCCCGCCAGCTTCACACCGACCCCTCCCTGGCCTTCAGCGCCGTGGCAGGCAGCGCAGATACGGGCATAGACGGCCTGCCCCTCGGTCTTGAGCTGGGCCAGCAGCGCGTCGGCCTGGGCCCCTGCGGGTTGCTGGGCCGCCGCTCCTGCCGGTTGTTGGGTCACCGCGGCCTTGATGGCCTCACCTTTAGGCGAGACCAAAAACCACACCCCGCCCACCCCCTGGCCGTTGGTGTCCCCGGCCTTCTGGTCGCGGGCGAAGTAGTACAGCGGCCAGCCGTTGTAGGTGATCTGCAAGGAACTGAGATCGTTGCGCTTGGCAGTGCCCAACAGCTTTGCATCTATCCCTTTGTCGCCCAGGGGTTTGTTGTTTTTCTCCAGGAGAAGGGGCGGCCAGTTCTGGGCGCACTGATCATAGCAGGTGGGGGTGTTCTTGGTGTCCCTGGTGAAGAGGTATAGCGAGCGCCCCTTGAGATCGGTGAGGTATTGTCCATAAACCGGGCTCTGTGCCACCAGTACATCGGGTTCTTCCGGGTCATAGGCTACAGCGCCGGGGAGAAAAGCTATACAGATGACGCTGAGCACGGCGAGTCGCCTTCCCCAAACCACTATTCGCATCGTGTCCTCCTCGCGACTTCTGGGACGTGTCGCCAAATGCGGCGGCAACAGCACCCCAACCTCGACACTTGCCCTGTGCTTTTAGCTTTCTTAAGATAGCCCACATCGCGGTCACAAGCAAGAACCACAACCCTCAGACGGAAGGATGCCTACTTCAACTCTGCGTGGCCAGGCTAGCCTCAAATGGCCCTGCTCCACGAAGATTCCTCTTTGTGAGTCTTGAGTTTGTTGGGGCCTTCGCCCTCGAGCCCTCCTTCCAAATCCGACGGGGGCGTTTGATATTTGACGGAATCAAGTATATTTGATCAAATCAAATAATCATGGAGCGCTATGTAATTCAAGCGGCCTACAAGACGTTGCAGGTCTTGCTGGCTTTTGCTCATGCCCCCCACCGTTTCTCACTGCACGAACTGAGCGTGCTGACGCAGATGGACAAGAACCAGGTCTTCCGGGCCGTCAAGACCCTCGAGTACGCCGGGTTCTTGAGCAGCGAGCCCGACGGCAAGCTGGCCCTGACTTCCCTGGTCAACGCCCTGGCAGCGAGCAATCACCGCAAGGCAGCGCTCTCCTTGCCTCGAGCCGCCGCCAGCCACATGTACCGGTTATTCGAGCAGACCGGCGAGACCGTGGGGCTTTATACCTACGACGGGGAGCGGGCGGTGTGCATCGATCTGATCGAGAGCACGAAGGCCATTCGCTGGTCCTCGATCGTCGGCAAGCACTTCGACCTGCACGCAGGGGCGGGGGCCAAGGCCATACTGGCCTACCTCGACCCTGAGTCCCAGCAGGCGTTCCTGGGAAAACTGCCCACCCTCCCCAAACACACCCCGCGCACCATCACCGATCCCAAGCAGATGCGCCGTGAGATCGAACGTACCCGCGAGCGCGGCTACGCCATCAGCGACCGGGAGTACGACCCCGAGACCCGCGCCGTCTCTGCGCCGATCTTTGGTTCTGGTGGCCGGGTCGTGGGGTCGATCGCGGTGGGAGGCCCGGCCTTCCGCATGGACGACGAGCACCTGCAAATCTACGGGCACATGGCCGCCGATGCGGCGGGCGAGATTTCCCAGGAGATGGGGTTCGTGGGACTGGCCTTGGGGATGGTGAAAGAGCGGTAGCTGAATGCGTTCCCGATGCCATCGACTGGCTCGAGCGGGGTATACTATAAAAGCTCAAGTGAAGGGAAGGAAAGAGGTGAGCCATGGGAGTGGGCGTGAGAGCATTGGCGCTGCTGGCTACCCTGATGCTGGGCGGTCTGTCTTTGGCCCAGGAGCCGAAGACCATCCGGGTGGGGCTTCAGGCGGGGGGTACTTTTAGCTGGGTGATCTACGCGATTGAGCGTTTTGGCATCGACAAGCAGCTAGGGATACAAGTCAAGGAGGCGACGTACCCCACCAAGGCGGCTACCCAGCTCGCACTACGGGCTGGGGAGGTCCAGGTCACGGTAGATGACTTCATCGAGGCGGTTCGTATCCAGCAGCAGGGGATTCCCGCTCGAGCGGTCTACCCTTACAGCCTGGTGACGGGTGGGGTGGTGGTCCGGGCCGACAGCCCCATCAAGAGCGTCGCCGACCTCAAGGGCAAGACCATCGCCGCGCAGAGCCTGGGGGATAAGAGCCTGCTCATCCTGCGGGCGCTGGCGGTTTACAAGTACGGTTTCGACCCGCAGAAAGACAGCAAGGTGGTGGCGGTGGCTCCCCCCTTGATGGCGGAGTTGCTCAGGAAGGGCGAGATCGACGCGGGCCTGCCCTTCTGGCATTTCGTGGCCCGCCAGGTGGCCTCGGGTGAGGCGCGGGAGCTGATCTCGGCAGTGGACATGCTCAAAGAGCTGGGGGCCCCGCCAGACCTTCCCCTGCTGCTGATCATCGCCCGAAACGACGCCGATGCCGAGACCATCGGGCGGCTGCTGAAGGCGGTTCAACTCGCCAACCAGCGGATGAAGGAGAGCGACGCCTTCTGGCAAGAGATTCTGGACAAGAACCTCTACGCCCTGCCCGACCGCTCCCTGATGCCGGCGGTGCGCAAGCGCTGGGAATCCGGTCTGCCCAAACGCTGGGATGCCGGGGTGGTGGTGGGGCTGACCAACCTGGTGCAGCGCATGGTGCAGGTGGCCGGCGCGGAGGTGGTGGGGGTCTCGCGTTTCGACGCCAGAGCCTACAGCACGCAGTTCAGACCCCTCGGAGACTAGGACCGTCTCGAGGGGTTGGCGATGGGATCGGGGTGTCAGGTGGGCACGGTTGCGCCCCACGAGCGCGGAGGTGCCACCCGGACGCCTTGGGCCGCGTATGCGGGCTGCGCGTCGCGCCCTCACCGGGCCCAGCAGCCTGTTCGCCAGCCACTTCGAATCCTCGAGTGGGCAGGACGCGATGAGGTGGAAAAGGTAGCGATGTTACTGAGCAGACCTACGAAAAGCGCGAAACTCGAAGGACAGAAGGAGTAACATGGAAGCCCTGCCCGCCCGAACCTCAACCCGCTCGCAGGGGGACTTCTCCCGTTCCCTCGGCCTGCGCTTGCTCTCGCTGCTTTCGATCGTGCTGGTGTGGCTGGGCCTGTCCTGGTTGCTGGGCCGCACCGTGGTTCCCGGTCCGGTGGAGACGGTGGAGTTTCTCATCCGCGAACACGAGCGCGGACAGCTGTGGGTTCATATCTGGATTACCCTGTGGCGGGTGCTGCTTTCCTTCGCGATCACCATGGCCCTGGGTGTCCTGATCGGGGTGGCGGTGGGGATCTCGCGGACCTTGGACCGCCTGCTGGAAGCCTGGGTGGTCACCGGGCTGGCTGTCCCCCGCATCCTGCCGCTGGTGGTGTGCTACTTGCTCATCGGGCTCAATGACACGGCGGCCATCGTGGCGTTGGTGATCATCATGGTGCCGCAGGTGATCGTGCAGATGCGCGAGGGCATCCGCTCCATCGACGTCAAGCTTGTGGAGATGGCCCGGGCGCTGCGCCGACCCAGGGGGCAGATCTGGCGCCAGGTGGTACTCCCTCAACTAGCTCCCTACCTGCTGGGCACTGCCAGGGGGGTGCTCTCGCTAAGCTGGAAGATGGTGGTGTTCGCCGAGTTGATTGGCCGCACCAGCGGGGTGGGCTACCAGATCAACTTCTACTTCCAGATGTTCGAGATGCGCGGCATCCTAGCCTATGGGCTGGCCATGACCCTGGTGCTGGCGGCCATCGACCTCTCGATGTTGGCCTTGAGCGAGCGCGCTTTCCGCTGGCGGCGGCCCGTGGAGCAGGTGATCTGATGGCGGGGATTCGCTGCTTGGGCCTGCGCAAGGTCTTCTCCTCGAGCCGAGGCCCAAAGGCAGTGCTGGAAGGGGTGAACCTCGAGGTAAAGAGCGGGGAGTTCGTGGCCATCCTGGGGCCTTCAGGCTGCGGCAAGACCACCTTGCTCAACATCCTCAGCGGTCTCGACCCCGATTACAGCGGCCAGGTGAGCTTCACCGACTCGCGCAGCCCCACACGTCCCACCATCGGCTACGTGTTTCAGGAGCCCCGCCTGCTGCCTTGGATGACGGTGCGGCAAAACATCCACTTCGCCCTCGAGGCCACTCCCTCCCCCAAGGTGGGGGCGCGGGTGCAGAGCTGGCTCAGGCGGGTGGGGCTGGCCGATTACTACGACTACTACCCCAACCAACTCTCCACAGGGATGCAGCACCGCGTGGCCCTGGCGCGGGCGCTCATCCTTGACCCTGAGGTGATGCTGCTGGACGAACCCTTTAGCTCCCTCGACGAGATCACCGCCATGAGCATGCGCGAGGAGGTGCTGGAGCTGTGGAAAGAGCAGCAAGGCACGGTGCTTCTGGTGACCCACAACCCCCTCGAGGCGGTCTACCTGGCCGACCGCGTGCTGGTCATGGCCGCCAACCCCGGACGAATCATCGCCGAGCTCGAGCTCACCGGGCGCCTTCCCCGGCCCCGCGACCCCGAGGACCGGCGCTTGTGGGAACTCTCCCGCGAGGCCGTGCGCCTGCTCTCACCCCACCTCCGCCTGGGCAGCGCCGTCAGCGATTGAGGGCGCTTTACCCCAGAGTGATTAATTCCCTAATGTCCGGCGTTCGACCCTGGCGTGAGGCATTCGACCCAGAAGGTGACCTGGCATACAGCAGCCGGGGCCGAGTAACCTCACCTTGCAAGCGTGACGCCCAATGCGCTCGAGCACTACCTGCGGGGTCTCATCCAGCACAGGATCAAGCTCTCGGTGATGCTGTGGGGGCCGCCGGGGGTGGGGAAGTCGAGCATTGTGGCCCAGACGGCCAAGGCTCACGGGCTGGGCTTCATCGACCTGCGGCTTTCGCAGCTGGCTCCCACCGACCTGCGCGGGCTGCCGGTGCCCGAGCGTGGCGTTTCGCGCTGGTTTCCGCCGGAGTTTCTGCCCCGCGAGGGGGAGGGGGTGCTCTTCCTCGACGAGTTGAACATGGCCCCGCCCACCTTGCAGGGCATCGCCCAGCAGCTCATCCTCGATCGCAAGGTGGGCTCGTACGAGTTGCCGGAGGGGTGGTACGTGTGGGCCGCGGGCAACCGCAAGGAGGACCGGGCCGCCGTCTTCGACATGCCCGCACCCCTGGCCAACCGCTTTTTGCACCTCGAGGTCGAACCCGACTTCGAGAGCTTCAAAGCCTATGCCTTCCGCAACGGGATCCACGAGCGCATCCTGGCTTTTTTGGCCTTCCGCCCGGCGCTGCTGCACCAGCTCGACCCCAAGAACCCGGCCTGGCCCAGCCCGCGTAGCTGGGAGATGGCCTCGCAGTTGCTCAGAGCCGGGCTGGACATCGCCCCGGTGGTGGGCCAGGGAGCCGCCGCCGAGTTCGCGGCCTTCGAGCAGGTCTACGCGGTGCTGCCCCAGCTCACCGACATCCTCGAGGGTCGCAGCACCAAGCCTTTCCCCGCCGAGCCCTCCGCCCGCTACGCCCTGACCCTGGGCTTGACCCTGCGGGCCGAGAACGCCCGGCAGGCCCTGCACGCTTTCCGCTGGATGGTGGAGGTTGCCCCGCCCGAGTGGGTGCAGCTTTTTGCCTGTGATCTCTTTACCCGCCTGCGCCAGCGCGGGCAGCTGGGCGAGCTGGCGCAGTTGCGCCAGGCCGAACCGAGGCTCGAGGAGTTCTTGAGCAAGTTTCGCGAGCTGGTGTTTTAGGTGTTTTAGATGAACGCGCTGCTCGAGGCCACCCAGACCACCACCCCTCCCCGGCGGCTGGCCCGCCTGGCGACCCATCCTGCTGCCGAGGTGCGCCGGGCGGTGGCGGCCAACCCCAACACCCCCACCCAGGTGTTGCTGCGGCTGGCGGTGCACTTCCCCGAGGAGGTGCTGCGCAACCCGGTGCTGGACCTGCTGCTGTTGGAAAACCCCAACCTGCTGGCCGAGATGCGCCCGGAGAGCCGCGACCGCCTGCTGGGCAGCCCGGCCTGCTGGCCCGAGTTCGTGCGCTGGGCCTTGAAGTACGGGGAGGAGGAGGCGTTGCTGGCGCTGTGCCGCAACCCGCTGCTCTCGCGGGAAGCGCTCGAGGCCCTGCGGAGCCACCCCAGCGAGAAGGTGCGGCAGGCCGCCCGCCTTCACCTTGGCTTCTCGGGGGAGGAGGTCTCTGCCGAGGCTGCTTTGCGCGAGGTGTTCACCGAGGCCGACAGCGCCCAGCTCTTCGATGCCCTGGCGCTGGGGCTGGTGCCGCCGTGGTTGCTGGGGCGCATCGCCCAGGCCCCGATCAAAGTTCGCATCGGCTTCAACCCCACCCAGAACTCCGACCAGCTTCGCCCGGCGGCTCAGGCCATCGCCGACTTCATCGAGA